>NZ_PZJK01000006.1:238-287444 GCF_003206675.1 Salinicola sp. RZ23 | reverse complement strand
CCAGGCGCTGTGAACCTCCCCTGGGTTGCCGCACCCCGCATCGACTTATCCCCACCCCTGTTATCGAGATTTGGTGGCGACCGCCTGTGGATAGTTGGCTGGTGCTGGCCGGATCGTATTTGACCCGATCCCACCAGAATCGGCGCTGACGCCATTTGCCGACAGTGATCTGCATCTTTTCGCTTATCGCGGAGGAAATGGGGAAGGCGTCTCCTCATGCTGGATGAGGCAGACGTTAGCGACTATCTTGTTAGGGTCATACATGGAGTCGTATCCAAAGGAGTGTTGATATGCGTTCTGATCTACTGAAAAAGATGGCCATGGCGATGATGCTGGGCATGATGGCGTTCGGCGTCGTAGCCTGCGACAACGATGATGGTCCGGCCGAAAAAGCGGGTGAATCAGTGGACAATGCGATGGATGACGCCGGGCAGGCAGTGGAAAACACCGGTGAAAACATCCAGGACAAGGCCGAAGACGCCAAGAATTGACGTCACGCGTCAGCGCTGAAGTCGAGAAAACAGGAAAGCACCCCTGATTGTCATAAAGCGCTGACATGGTGGTGAGCAAAAAAGCGGTAAATAAAAAACCGGGCCCCAGGGCCCGGTTTTTTGTTGTGCAGAATCGGTGTCGTTAGACGGCGGCGTTCTGTTCGATACCCTGAACATACCAGGGGGCACCATCACGCAGCGCGCGCTTGAGGTGCCAGGTTTCGTTGAACTCGGTCTCTTCGCCGTTCTCCTCCAGCACGCCGTGGAACAGTACCGTGGCTTCGGCATCGCCCTGGAGTTCCTGCACGCTGCCCAGCTCGACGAACAGGCGCACGATCTCGGTGCGGTTGTTGGCCGGCTGCGCCATGCGCTCCGCCTTGAGCAGGTTGTAGAGCTCGGGCGTCACGTACTCCTGGATGCGCTCCAGATCGTTGTTGTCCCAGGCCCGCTGCAGGGTCATGAAGTGCTCCTTGGCACCCGCCAGGAAACGTTCGCGATCGAACCACGCCGGCTCGCTGGCGATACCTGCACCGCCGGTCGATCCACCGGTGGAGAAAGGCATCGGCTGCGCCGTATGCGCGTCGCGCTGGGCAGCGTGACCCTCACCGGCATTGGCATGGGCGTGCCGTCGCCGCGCCGCCAGGAAGCGGAAGGCGATGAACAGCACCACGGCGATCAGCAGCAGATCGAGCATACGAATGCCGTCGAAGGCGCCACCGAAGAAGAGCGAGGCGAGCAGGCCGCCGGCGAGCAGGCCGGCCAGGGGGCCTGCGAAGCGCGACAGCCCCGGGCTCGGCTGTCGTGGCGGCGTCGTGGCGCTGCCACGGGCGGGGGCGGTGGCTGGCTGCTGGGCCGAGCGCGAGTAGGAGCCGAAGCTCTTGGCGCCGCCGAAGCGCTTGGCCTCGGCGTGTTCCACGGCGGCTGTCATGCCGAGCATGCCGACCAGCAGCATGATGAAGAGGTTGCGCATGGCATATCTCCTGAGGGGGGAAGCGGATCTCGTCGACTTTTCAGACAAAGCCTGGAGGCCCGGTCACTGCCCCTATTGTCTCAACATTGCATGAATGGGAGCTGAACGGATGCTGCATCCGGGGTGAAGCGTCGACTCAATCGCGATCCTGCTCGCGGCGCAGGAAGACCGGCTGGCCCGGCTTGGATTCCTCGGCCGCATAGCGATAGCCGGCGACATCGAAGTCGGTCAGCGCGGCGGGTGAGTCGACGCGTTCGCGAATCAGCCAGGCGGCCATCAGGCCACGCGCCTTCTTGGCATAGAAGCTGATGATCTTGAACTGACCGCTCTTCTCATCCTTGAACACCGGCGAGACGACATCCGCCGCGAGCCGCTTGAGATCGATCGCCTTGCTGTACTCGTTGGAGGCGAGGTTGACCAGGGTGGCGCTGCCGCTCTCGGCGATCGCTGCGTCGAGGTCGCGGGTCAGCCGATCACGCCAATAGGTGTAGAGATCCTTGCCGGCCGGATTCTCGAGTCGGATACCCATCTCCAGGCGATAGGGCTGAATCAGATCCAGCGGTCGCAGCAGCCCGTAGAGGCCGGAGAGGATGCGCAGGTGCGACTGGGCGAAGGCGTTGTCGGCGGCGCTGAAGCTGGCCGCTTCCAGACCCACGTAGACATCGCCCTGGAACGCCTGGGCGGCAGGCTTGGCGTTGTCCGGGGTGAATGGCGTCTGCCACTCGGCGTAGCGTGCCGCATTGAGCCCGGCCAGCTTGTCGCTGATGCCCATCAGCTCGGAGAGCTGCTGGGGCGAGTAGCCGCGGAGAATCTCGATGAGCTCGCGGCTCTGCTCGAGATAGTCGGGGCGCGTGACCTCGCTGGTGGTCGCCGGGGTCTCGAAATCCAGCGTCTTGGCCGGAGAGATGATGCTGAGCATGGCATAGGTTCCTTGTCGAGCGGCAGGGGCGCGGAGGCGATGACGGGGGCGACGCGGGCCGCACTGAACTGTATATCCGCCCAAGTACGATCCGCGTCAGCGTCCCGGTGAGCATTCAGGGGCAGGGGTTGGAGATCCGACGGTGCACCGCTTCGATCTCCTCCATGACCTCGGCAGAGAGCGTCAGCTGATCACTGGCGAGATTGGACTCCAGCTGGGTCAGCGTGGTGGCGCCGATGATATTGCTGGTGACGAAGGGCTGCGCGGTGACGAAGGCCAGCGCCATCTGCGCCGGGTCGATGGCGTGGCGGCGGGCGATCTCGACGTAGGCTTGGGTCGCCTCCTTTGCAATATCGGAGGTGTAGCGAGAGAAGCGCTCGAACAGCGTCAGGCGGCCATCGGCCGGGCGTTGTCCATCCAGGTACTTGCCCGAGAGCACGCCGAAGGCCAGCGGTGAATAGGCCAGCAGGCCGACCGCTTCGCGATGGGCGATTTCGGACAGGCCGACCTCGAAGCTGCGGTTGAGCAGATTGTAGGGGTTCTGCACGCTGGCAACGCGCGGCAGCCCCAGGGTATCGGCGAGGTGGAGGCAGCGCATTACACCCCAGGGGGTGTCGTTGGAGAGCCCCACGGCGCGAATCTTGCCGGCGTCGAGTGCCTCCTTGAGCGCCCCCAGGGTCTCCTCCAGCGGAGTGGCCTCGCTGTCGTCACCCGGCACATAGCCTAGCTGCCCGAAGCAGTTGACGTGGCGATCGGGCCAGTGCAGCTGATAAAGGTCGAGATAGTCAGTCTGCAGGCGCGCCAGGCTGGCATCGAGTGCCTGATGAATCTGCTCGCGGGTATGGCGCGGGCCACCACGCAGATGCTCCATGCCGCGGCCGGCGCCGGCGGCCTTACTGGCGATGATCAGGTCGTCACGTCGACCGCGCTGCCGGAGCCAGCTGCCGATATAGGCTTCGGTGCGCCCCTGGGTCTCCGCCTTGGGCGGTACCGGGTACATCTCCGCGGTATCGATGAAGTTGATCCCGGCGTCGATGGCGCGATCGAGCTGCTGGTGGGCCTCCTGCTCGCTGTTCTGCTCGCCGAAGGTCATGGTGCCGAGGCACAGGCGCGAGACCTGCATATCGGTCTTGCCGAGTGGGCGTCGTTGCATGTTGCGCTCCCATCAGGGCCCTCGGACGAGGGCCGAAAAGACGACTGAAAATCGTATGTTACTGGGGCCTTTCGGGGGCGGCAAACGCCACCCTGTCGGCGGGGGTTGAGTCGGCCATCGGGGAGGCGTATGCTTGCGGCCTTTCGCCGCCGGGCACCCCCCGGGCAGGCCTGCAGCAAGTCGATTCCGACGTCGTTAACAACCGTGTTGTCGCAGAACAAAGATGCGTCCAGATCGACAGGTTTACCGAGCCGCTAACGGTCTTCGTCATCAAGGTCACTGTCAGTTATGCCACAGACGTTCTCTTTCCTGACGCGCTTCGAGTTTCGTCTCGCCTCCGGACTGTGCCACACGCGCTGGATGACCCGCTCACCCGGCAAGCAGCGGCTGATGCTCAAGTGGTTCAAGCGCTGTGCCGATGCCGGCCATCTGCCGGCGCGTTCGCTCTACGGTCGCGTGTTGCTGGCGCGCGGCGTCTCGCCCCAGGACAAGTCCACCGGCGCACGCTATGTGCTGCAGGCCGCGCAGGAGGGCGACAGCCACGCTCAGTTCCAGGCCGGATGTCTCTACGAATACGGCTGCAATCAGTACCAGCCCAACGAACACCACGCGGTGACCTGGTATGCGCGGGCCGGCGAGAACGGCCATCACCAGGCTGCCGAGCGGCTGGCGCAGGCGTATCTCGGCGGTGAGCTGGGGCTGGCGCAGGATCCGGCACGGGCCGAGGCCTGGGCCCAGTATGCCGATCATCTCGCCGGCCAGACCCTGCTCGAAGCGCCGCAGGCCGCGCCGCTGACGCATTGACCCCCGGCGGCGCCTGCCGGTGCCGCGTCCGGTCGGGGTGAACTCCCGCGCCAACACTGTCATGATGACGCCACACCGGCGTCGCCAGATGCGACGGCATCATGAAGAGGGAGTCCACCCCGTGTCGCTGCCTGTCCTTTTAGACATCGAAGCTTCGGGCTTTGGCCGTGGCAGCTACCCCATCGAGGTTGGCCTGGCCAGGGCCGACGGCACGCGCTGTGCTTTCCTGATTCAACCCGCGGACACCTGGACCCACTGGGACGCCAAGGCCGAGCTGCTGCATGGCATCTCGCGGGCGCGGCTGATCCGTGAGGGCTATCCGGCAGTCGAGGTGGCGCGCTGGCTCAATGACGAGCTGGCCGAGATCGGCGTTGCCTACAGCGACAGCTGGGGTTACGACAACACCTGGCTGGCGCTGCTCTTCGACCAGGCCGGCATGCTGCCGCGCTTCCGCCTGGAGGCGCTGCGCCGGCTGCTCTCCGAGGCGCAGATGATGCTCTGGCGCGAGACCAAGGAGCAGGTAGTGCACGACTACGACATCCGTCGCCACCGCGCGGGAGACGATGCCAGGCTGCTGCAATTGACCTACAGCGAGACCCTCAGGCTCGCCGCCGAGTGAGCCACCCGGCGGCGCGGTGGGGCCGGGTTCGCGTCTGGGCGAACGCCGTCCCTTTCAGACATGACGCCTTTTCAGGCATGACTCCTTGTCAAACCCGGCCTAAGCGCTGACCCGCAGCAGTACCTTGCCGATATTGGCGTTGTCATCGAGATGCTGGAGAGCGCTATCCGCTTCCTGGATTGGCCAGCTCTCGGCGATCAAGGGCTTGATCTCACCGCTCGCGAGCTTGGGCCACACCTGGGCGTGCAGGGCGTCCAGAATCGCTCCCTTGGCCTTGGGTGAACGCGAGCGCAGGGTCGAGCCGATCACGCGCTGGCGCTTCATCAGCATGCGTCCGAGATCGAGCTTCGCGTCCATGCCGCCCATCAGTCCGATCAGCACCAGCCGGCCATCGGCGTTCAGCACCGCCAGGTCCTGCTCCACGTAATCGCCGCCGACCGGGTCGAGGATCATGTCGGCACCGCCCCACGCCTTGACCGCCTCGACGAAGCTGCCGTCGTGGCGATTCCAGCCGGCGTCGGCGCCCAGGCGACTGCAGGCGTCTAGCTTCTCCTGACTCCCCGCGGTGACGAAACAGGGGTTGCCGAAGGCGCGGCAGAGCTGGATCGCCGCGGTGCCCACCCCGCTCGCAGCGGCATGCAGCAGGATCCGCTGGCCGGTCTGGGCTGCGCCTTCCATGTAGAGATTGAGCCAGGCGGTGGCGAATACCTCCGGCAGTGCCGCCGCCTCACGCAGGCCCAGATTGGCGGGAATCGGCAACACCTGTGCCTCGTCCACCACCACCTGCTCGGCATAGCCGCCGCCGGCCAGCAGCGCGCAGACCGCGTCGCCGCGGCGGAAGCGTTCGACCCTGGGCCCCACCTCGACGATGGTGCCGCTGACCTCCAGCCCGGGAATGTCCGGGGCGCCCGGCGGCGGCGGGTACTTGCCGGCGCGCTGCATCAGATCGGCGCGGTTGACCCCGGCCCAGGCCACCTCGATACGCACCTCTCCAGCCCCTACCGGGCCGGGTGCTTCATGTTCGCGCCAGACCAGGCGCTGCGATTCGATGGCGATCGCGTGCATCGGTGTGCTCCTCCATGACGTGATCACCACACTCTAGCAGCCCGGCGATGGCCACGCCGTTGTCATATGTCAGCGCCATGCTGGCAGCCTCCCAAGTGAGAGAGGGGATGGCTCATGATCGACACCGGCACGCTGCTCGAACGACACCTCGGCGGCTTTCGTCGCCTGCCTCTATGGCTGCGGCACTGCACCACGGCGCTGATGCGTCGCCTGATCCACGAGCGTGAGATCAACGACTTCCTGACACGCCACCGCGAGACCCGTGGCTTGGCCTTCGTCGAGCAGGTACTCGACTACTTCCGTCTCGGTTACGCCGTCTCCTCGCGGGAGCGTGAGAATATCCCGGTGTTCGGACGCGTGCTGATCGTCGCCAACCACCCGCTGGGCGCGCTCGATGGGCTGGCGCTGCTGCGCCTGGTGGCCGATGTGCGCAGTGACGTACGAATCGTGGCGAGCTCGATCCTGGCCCAGATCGAACCACTGGCGCCCTGTCTGCTGCCACTGGACAACCTGAACCGGCGCGGCTATCGGCGCAGTCTGGCCGCGATCGAGGCGGCGCTGGATCGCGAGGAAGCGGTGATCGTGTTTCCCGCCGGTGAGGTCTCTCGGGCCGGGCCGCGGGGTATTCGCGACCGCCGCTGGCAGGCCGGGGTCCTCCATCTGGCGCGACGCACCAACGCGCCACTGCTGCCACTGCATGTGGGCGGACGCAACTCCTGGCTGTTCTACGCCCTGGCGGCAGTGCGCGACGAGATCGGGACCCTGCTGCTGCCGCACGAGATGTTCCGCCTGCGCGATCGCCAGCTCCGCGTGCGCATCGGTGACCTGCTGCCGCTGGAGCAACTGGCCCGCGGCGGCCTGCGCTCGGAGGCGACGCTCAAGCTGCTGCGTAAGCACGTCTACCGGCTGGGGCAGGGGCGCAAGGGGCTGTTCCGTGGCGAGGCGGCGATCGCCCATCCGGAGAGCCGGCAGGCGCTGCGTGAAGCGCTGCGTGAGGCGCGCAGGCTGGGCGAGACCAAGGATGGCAAGCAGATTCTATTGGTCGAGGGGCCGCCCCACGGGGTGGTGCTGCGCGAGATCGGTCGGCTGCGCGAGATCGCCTTCCGCCGGGTCGGCGAGGGCACCGGCCGGCGGCGCGATCTCGACGCCTTCGACGACTATTACCGCCACCTGCTGGTGTGGGACGATCGTGATCTGGAGATCGCTGGGGCCTATCGCCTGGGCGAGGCGGGGGCGATTCTCGACGCCCACGGCCCCAGCGGCTTCTACGCCGCGACCCTGTTTCACCTCGAGACGGCACCCTGGGACGAGCTGCGTCACGGGCTCGAGCTCGGCCGCAGCTTCGTCCAGCCGCGCTACTGGGGGCGCCGCAGCCTGGACTATCTGTGGCAGGGGCTGGGCGCCTATCTGCGTCACCATCCGCAGGTGCGCTGGCTGTTCGGCCCCGTCTCGCTATCGGCCGCGCTGCCGCTGCGCGCCCGTGAGCTGGTGATCAGCTACTATCGCCACTACTACGGTGACCCCGAGGAGGGCGTGCGTCCGCGGGCTCCGTTCGTGCTCTCCGACGCCGGGCGAATGGAGGCGGAGCGGCTGTTCGACGGCGGCGATCGTGACGAGGACTTCCGCCGCCTGCGCGAGCAGCTGGAGGCGATGGGGGTGAGCGTGCCGGTGCTCTACAAGCAGTACTGCGAGGTCGCCGAACCCGGGGCAGTACGCTTTCTGGGGTTCGGCGTGGATACCGATTTCGGCTTCTGCGTGGATGGCCTGGTGGTGGTCGACGTCACCCGGCTCAAGCCCGACAAGCGGCGCCGCTATGTCGGCGCCGACGCGGTGACGCCGGCGCTGAGCGCGGACTGAGCCGGAGGTCAGGCGGCCGGATCGCGATCCGCCGCCAGCCGGTCCAGCAACTGCTCGATATCCGTGTCGGCGATCAGCTCGCGGCGGGTGCTGGCGTCCAGGAAACCGTGCTCCACGGTGGTATCGAGGAAATTCAGCAGCCCGGTGTAGAAACCGCCCACGTCGAGCACGCCCACCGGTTTGTGGTGCAGCTGCAGATAGCGCCAGGTCCAGATCTCGAACAGCTCCTCCAGCGTACCGATACCGCCGGGCAGGGCGACGAAGGCATCGGCGTGGGCGGCCATGGTCGCCTTGCGTTCGTGCATGTTGGCGACGCGAATCAGCCGCGTCAGGCCCTGGTGCGACACCTCGCGCTGGACCAGATGCTCGGGCATGACCCCGATCACCTCTCCTCCGGCGGCGAGGCAGGCATCGGCCAGCCGCCCCATCAGACCGTTGCGCGCCCCGCCGTAGACCAGCCCCCAGCCGCGGGCGGCAATGGCCCGGCCAAGCGCCTCGGTCGCGGCGGCGAACTGCGGATGCTTGCCCTCGCGGGAACCCAGATAGACACAGATATGCACGTTGTCGCTCCTTCAGCGATCGGGTGAGACGGCCGTCAGGGGATGGTGGCGGCGACGTCGTAGGTCGCGTCGAGCCAGCGTCCGATGGCGTTGTCGCCGCACAGGTGGTGGGCGTACTGGGTGTGCAGGCAGCGCACCTGATCCCAGTTGGTGATCCCGCCGACGCCACGCTCGCGCATCAGCGGCGCGAAGCCGCGGCGCTCGATCTCCTCGCGCTGGGCGTCACTCATGTAGGACCAGCGCTGGGCAACATAGTCGGCATGGCTGGCGTGGTAACTGGATAGCCATGCCGGGTCCTGCTGCAGGCGTGCCTCCAGCTCCTTGATCACGCCGCTCGCCTCGAGCCGCGAGAGCACGACCTTGAGGCGTTCGCAGGAGAGCCAGTAGAGCGTGGGGAAGGGCGCGTCGTCGACGATCGGCGCCATGCGCAGGACCAGCGGGCGCCCCTGGCTATCGGTGGCGGCGACCGCTTCGAGCCCGCGCGGCGGGCGGCCGAGCTGTTCGGCGATGATCGCCAGCTGGGCCTCGGTCGGAGTCTGATCGGTGCGAATCACCATGCTGGATATCCCGTGTGAGCGTGTGGCAGCGGTGGCGGCGCGTTATCGCCGGGAGCGCGCATGACTGCGGAGAGCGCGCATGATAGTCGGCCCGGGTGGGGCCGGGCAATCGATCATCCCCGGGCCGGTGACGTCTCAGTGCCGTGCCAGCGCCACTGGCGTGGCTTCCAGCAGCGTGATCAGGTCACGGGGGGCCAGTGACAGCTCCAGCCCGCGCTTGCCGGCGCTGACGTGGATCTCGTCGAGGGCGAGGGCGCTGTCGTCGATGAAGCTCGCCAGACGGCGCTTCTGTCCCAGCGGGCTGATGCCGCCGACCAGATAGCCGGTGGCACGCTCGGCCTCGGCCGGGGTGGCCATCTGCGCCTTGCGCGCACCTGCGGCCTTGGCCAGCGCCTTGAGGTCGAGGCTGGCATCGACGGGCACCAGGGCGACCACCAGGCGCCCGTCGTCGAGCCGCGCCAGCAGCGTCTTGAAGATCGTCGCCGGTGGCAGCGCCAGGGCGCGGGCGGCGTCCAGACCGTAGCTCTCCGAGGCGATCTCGACCGAGTAGGCGGTGACCCGATGGGCGACGCCGCGGGATTCGAGCAGACGGACGGCTGGTGTCATGCGCAGTACTCCTGATGCAAGAGAAACGGGGTGATGGAAAACGAGTCAACGGCAAGCGAGACGCGTGGCAACGACACTGGCGTGCCACGGGCCTCCCCCCTAATCTGGAGAGAGAAGCGGCCGGCGCGGGCCGCCCTCTTCAAGCATCGCGTGAACGCCAACCGATGAGCCATGACCGCTGTGGTCTGTGCGGGCGCCGGGCGCCGCTGACCCGCCACCATCTGATTCCCCGCGCGCTGCACCGCAAGCCGCGCTACCGCAAGCGTTACGGGCGCGAGCAGATGCAGACCCGCGTGCTCTGGATCTGTCGGCCGTGCCACTCGCATCTCCATCGCATGCTCAGCGAACGCGAGCTGGCGGACCACTACGCCAGCCGTGAGGCGCTGATGTCCCACCCCGATATCCGCGCTTTCGTCACCTGGCTGGCGGACAAGTCGGACGGTTTCGTGCCCAAGCGCTGAGCGCAGCGACGCTGGTGCCATAAGCCTCAGATCAGGCGCTGGCCGTGGTGGTCCTGCCACGCGTCCTCCAGCACCTCGTGCAGTGGCGCCTGCAAGTGCGCCGGCAGCGCGTCGCGGGCCGCTTCCAGCGAGGGGAAGTCGCGGTTGCGCAACCAGCAGTAGGCCCAGGCGCAGGCCTCGTCGGTGTCCCGCGGCGTGGGCCTGGCGGGCATCTGCACCAGCAGGAACAGCGCCGTGCGTGCGGCCCAGCGCGGCGGTGCGGCATCGCCGCTCCAGACGGTCAGGGTGGCACCGTCCGGCGTGCCGTCGGGATCGCCAAGTTTGGCCAGGCGCGCGGTATCGGCCAGAATCATCGCCAGGCGGTCGGGGTCGGCCTGCCCCAGCAGCAGCCAGTGGCCGACCAGCGCCGAGCTGCCCGCGATCACCCGTGTGTAGAACGGACGTGCGGCACTGTCGCGGCAGAGAGTATCTGTCATTGGCGCTCCTTCACTGCCAGCCGGCGTCTCCCTGAGAAGACGACGGCTGGCCGACAATCATCAACCGGATGAGAACGTTACCGTGAGTTTCGATTTTGCCACGCCGATCGATCGACGGCAGTACCCGACCAAGAAATGGCAGCAGTACGCCGAGGATGTGCTGCCGCTGTGGGTCGCCGACATGGACTTCCATTCGCCGCCTGCGGTGATCGAGGCGCTGAAGCAACGTGTCGACCACGGCGTGTTCGGCTATGCCGATGCCACGCCGGCGCTGCGCGACACCCTCTGCCGCTGGAGCGAGAGCCACTACGGCTGGCAGATCGACGCCGCCTGGCAGTGCTGGGTGCCGGGCGTGGTGCCGGCGCTGCACCTGGCGGCGCTGGCATTCAGCGAGCCCGGTGAGGGCGTGCTCACGGCGACGCCGATCTATCCGCCGTTCCTGAGCGTGGCGCGCTATACCGGGCGCGAAGCGCAGACCTTCGAGCTGGCCCCGCCAGCCACTCCTGACGGCGACTGGCGGCTCGATCTGGATGCCATGGAGGCGGCCATTCGGCCCAATACCCGGGTGCTGCTGTGGTGTCATCCGCACAACCCCACCGGGCGGGTGTGGGATGTCGACGAGCTGCGTGGATTGGCCGAGCTGGCGCGGCGGCACGCGCTGATCGTGGTCTCCGACGAGCTGCACTGCGACCTGATCCTCGATCCGGAGCAGCCGCACCAGCCGCTGGGTCTGCTGTGTCCCGAGCTCGCCGAGCGGTTGATCACCCTCTGGGCGCCCTCCAAGACCTTCAACACCGCCGGGCTCTCGGCGGCCTGCGCGGTGATCGCCGATGACACTCTGCGCGAACGCTTCCAGCGTAGCGCCGCGGGCCTGCTGCCGGGCGTCAACGTGCTCGGGCTGCACGCCGCCGAGGTCGCCTACGCCGAGGGTGAAGCCTGGCGCCAGGCGCTGCTCACCCAACTGCGCGACAATCTGGCCCGACTCGAGCGGCATGTCGCCGGCTGGCCTGGGGTGATGCTGTCACCGCCGCAGTCGACCTATCTGGCGTGGCTGGATCTGCGTGGCAGCGCGCTCGCCGAGTCACCCCAGCAGCGCCTGCTCGAGGAGGCGCGGGTGGCGCTCTCCAACGGCGCCGACTTCGGCTGGCCGGGATTCGTGCGGCTCAACTTCGGCACCCCGAGCGAGACATTGGAAGCGGCATTGGCGCGACTGGATCGGGTCTTGGGCTGACCCGTGTCAGCTCCCTGACGCGCGACACCCGGCGTAGGCCGGGTGTCGCGGGAGACAGCATGGGGCGCGCGGTCAGGTTGCCGTGCCAGCGCAAAGGCTCGGTAGCGGTGGCTCAGTAGAGCATGGCGAACAGCCGGCGGCGGTAGGTGACCGTCAGCGGGTGTTCTGCGCCGAGGGCATCGAAGACCCGCAGCAGGGTCTTGCGAGCGGCGTCGTCGGCGTAGGCACGGTCGGCCTTCATCAGCGCCAGCAGGCCCTCCAGGCCACGTTCGTAGTCACCGTCGGCCACCGCGCGCAGCGCCCGCTGGAAGCGCGCCTCGCTATCCTCCCGCTCGCCCAGGGCTTCGATCTCGGCTGCGCTCGGCGCCTCTTCGCCGAATTCGATACGCGCACGCACGCCGCGCGCCTTGGGCGAGTCACGGTGCTCCGGCGGCAGATTGTCGAGTATCTGCTTGGCATCCTGGCTCTGGCCGGCAGCCACCAGCACGCCGGCGAGGTCGACCTGATAGTCGTGATAGTCCGGATACTGCTGGATCAGCTCCTGGTAGATCGCCTGGGCGGTCTGGGTATCGCCGCTGGCGAGTGCCGCCTGGGCCATCTCCTCAGGGCTCTCGGCGGCGTCGGCCGGTGCTTCGATATACTTGCCCAGCCACTCGCGCACCTGCTTCTCCGGCAGCGCGCCCTGGAACTGGTCGTAGAGCTGGCCTTGCGCGATCAGCTTGACGTCGGGTACCGAGCGCACCCCCAGCTGCGAGGCGATCTGCGGATAGGCCTCGATATCGAGCTTGGCGAGCACGAAGGCGCCGGCGTACTCGTGCGCCAGCTTCTCCAGAATCGGTTTGAGGTTCTTGCACGGCTCGCACCAGTCTGCCCAGCTCTGCAGCAGCACCGGGCGCTGCATCGAGCCCTCCAGCACCACCTGCTGGAAGTTGTCCAGGGTGACGTCGACGATGACGTCCTCCGCCGGGGCTTGCGCCGCGGCGGTGCTGTCCTGGCCGTCGGGGCTGGTGAGCGGTTGGCCTGTGCGGGGATCGACGATTGCCATGAAGAAGTGCCCTTGATGTGCGGTACGGGATTGGCGAGTGTTATGCGGGTCAGCGGCCGGTGATTCAACCCCCGGCGGACCATTTCGAACGGGGGAGCGTCTCATGTCGAGTGCCATCCGCAGCCTGCGCGTCGTTCTCAAACTGCTCTGCGGCGGGCTGTTGCTGCTCCTGTGTCTCCTGCTCGGGCCGGCCTGGCTGCTGCTGTCGCAGCAGGTGGACTGGCGCGGCGACTGGCAGCGCGCCTCGCGCAGCGTCAGCGGGCTGGCGCCGGACCCCGCGACCACGCCGACGGCGCTGGTGCAGGTCTATGCGGCGCGCGCCTTCGCCTGGCGGGGTGCCTTCGGCGTGCATACCTGGATCGCGACCAAGGCCGAGAACGCCGCGCACTATCGGGTCTATCAGGTGGTGAGCTGGCGCCGGCCCACGGTGGAGGTCGCCGTGGCGCAGCCGGACCGGGCCTGGTACGGCAATCCCCCCGAGCTGCTGGCACAGCTGCGCGGGGCGCCGGCGGTGCGAGCCATCACCACCATCGAGCAACTGGTGCCGACCTATCCCGAGGCCGGGCGCTATCGCATCTGGCCTGGGCCCAACAGCAATACCTTCGTCGCCTGGGTGGTGCGTCGGGTGCCGGAACTGACGGTGGATTTTCCGGCCAACGCCATCGGCAAGGATTATCTGCTCGACGGCATACTGGCCCGGGCGCCGTCGCATACCGGCTATCAGCTCTCGCTGGGTGGGCTTTTGGGTGTGACCGCGGCGCGGGAGGAGGGGATCGAGTTCAATCTGCTGGGGCTCGGCGTCGGTGTCGATCTCGATCCGCCGGCACTGCGGCTGCCCGGCATCGGACGCCTGGGAATGGCCCAGCCACCGCTGCGCGGAGAAGAGTGAAGACGTCGAAGAGGCTCGCCAGGGGCTGACATCGAGGCTGACACCAGAGGGGTGCGACCTGGATTTCGGACATCAAAGCCAGGACGCGGGAATCGAGGACACAAAAAAACCGCCGGGAGCGGTTTTGACGTCGGCTCCGCCGACGTCCCGAAGGGTGGCCGCCAGGGAGGGCGGACACAAAAAACCGTCGGGAGCGGTTTTTGACGTCGGCTCTGCCGACGGCCCGTAAGGGTGGCCACCAGGGAAGGTGGACACAAAAAAAGGCCGGTGCCTCGAAAGGCACCGGCCTAATAATTTGGTAGCGGGGGCCGGATTTGAACCGACGACCTTCGGGTTATGAGCCCGACGAGCTACCAGACTGCTCCACCCCGCATCAACGTGGGGCGAATTATACGTAAGTCTTAGCGCGTGTCAACACCTTCGTGACCTGCACGACTCAGCCTACCCAGCAGGGCGTCGAACGAAGAGGCGTAACGTGCCCAGAGCGATGCCTCCAGCGGGGCGATGGTGAACAGCCGCAGCAGCGTCTGCTCGAGCTCCTCCGGCGGTGTCGGCGGGCGCCCCAGGGCGTCGTTGAGGCGTGCCACCTGGACCTCCAGACGCAGTGGCTCGAGGGTCTCGGGGATCGGCTCGCCGGCGAGCAGGCTCAACTGGACCAGGCAGCGCTGTAGCCCCTCTTCGGCGTCGTATGCGCTCAGTGGTGTCTGCATCTGCATCTGCCGCTGTTGCAGGCGCTGGCGCAGCGCGGCTGGCGGCTCGGGATCGAGCGCTTCGCCGGCGATCATCTGTTCCAGCCAGCGGCGATAGTCGGGCCAGGTGCGCGCCTGAGCGACCAGCTCGAGCCGCTCCAGGGTCACCTCGCGGGCATGCACGATGCCCTGCCAGCGCCGCTCCATGCCCTCGCTACGACGGCTGTGCGGCAGCGGCGAGAGGCGCTGAGCTTCCGCCAGGGCGGCATCCAGCACGTCGCGCTCGCCGGCGTGGGTCGGCTGCCAGGCATCGAGCTTGTCGATCAGCGCCTGCATGGCATCGAAGCGCTGCTGCTGGCGTGCCTGCTGCTCGCCGCGCAGCGCATCGCGCGCGGCGAAGATGGTGTCGCAGTGGCTGCGGAACTGGCGCCACAGGGTCTGCTCGACCCCCTTGGGTGCGCGGCCCAGCTCGCGCCAGCGCTGCTGCAGCTGCTTGGCCTGATCGGCGCGCTGCTGCGCCGGCCCCTCCTGTTCGGCGAGGCGCTGGGCCTCGGCCACCAGTTCGCGCTTGTGGCTGGCGTTATCTCCGGCGCGGGCGTCGATCAGCGTCTGCAGGCGCTGGCGCAGCCGCGCGAAGCGCCGGCCCAGGGCAGCGGCGCGGCGCTTGGGCACCGGCCAGTGCTGATCCCACTGCTCCTGGGCGGCATCTCGGATACGTCTCAGGGCGTCGGGGTCGGCATCCTCGGCGGGATTGTCGAGCAGCGTCTCCAACTGCTCGCAGAGTGCTTCACGGCGCGCGAGATTGTCGCGCTCGCGATTGGCGAGCTCGCTCTCCCAGGCAGCCAGCTGGGTGTGCAGGGCGTCGGAGGCGGCGCGAAAGCGCTGCGCCAGCTCGCGGTTGGCGGCGGCATCGCCGAGTTGGCGCCACTCGCGGATCAGCTGTTGATGCCGGCGATGGCGTTCGGCATCGCTCTGCTCGTGCGCCTCGGCCAGCGCCTCGATCGCTGTCAGCAGCTCTTCACGCTTGGGCGCGGCGACGAAGCCGCGCCAGTCGCGCAGCTCGGCGAGCCTGGCGGTGAGTTGCTTCCAGCGCTGCTCGAGTGCGGCGGGCAGCGTGGCAGTACTGGCGTCGAGCTGCTGGCGCAGCTGGCGCTGAATCTGCGCCGCGGGGCGGTAGCGGCCACTCTCGAGTTCGGCTTCGAGCTGGTCGAGCTGGGTGCCGAGTACCTGTTCGTCCCACGCCGGCGCGCTGCTGTCGCGCGCCGCCTCCTGGGGGGCGACGGCGGTCGCCGCCTGGCGCCGCGCATCTTCGACCAGTGCCGTCGGTGGGAGGGTCTTCGGCCAGTCGAGGCGGGCCAGGATCGGCGTGGTGTCGTCACCCTGTTCCAGCGCCTGGCGCAGCTCGGGGTCGAGCTGTGCCAGGCGCTCCCACGCCTGCCACAGCGTCTGTACCCGGTGCTCCAGTTCGGCATGGCGTGCAGCGTAGGCATCACTGACGCCGTAGTCGTCGGAGACCGACTGCCAGCGCTCGCTCTGCAGATGCCAGCGCGAGGCCAGCGCTTCCATCGCTTCGGCGGTCATCGGTTCACTTGCGCTGACGGTATTGAGCGCCTGTTCCAGGGCCTCGAGGATGCCCTCGCGGGTAGCCTGGGCCGCAGCTTTCTCGCGCTTGACCCGTTCCAGTTCGCGGTGATGGTGCTCGTGTTCGGCGATGCGCTGACGGCAGCGCGCGACGGCAATGTCGAAACGCTGGTGCTGGGGCTGGCCGGCGCCGTCGGCGAGGGCTTCCCAGGCCTTCACCCAGTGCTTCAGGCGTGTGTCGTAGGTCGGCTCCCAGGGACGGTGGGCGTGGGCTTCGAGGGCTTCCAGCAGCCGCTCACGCTCGGCGCTGGCGGCGGCCTGCTGCTCGGCATCGGCGCGCTGACGTGCCAGCCGTTCACGGGCCAGCCGTGCCACCTGCTTGTCGCGCTTGGCCTGCTTGACCAGGGTGCTCAGCCCGGCCGGGCTCGACACCCGCTCGGCCGCCGCCAGGCGCACAGCGGCGATACCGTTGTCACTGGCGTGGTGGATCAGCCGCGTCTCATCCTCGATTCTGGCCAGGGCGGTCAGCCGTAGCGTCTGGTTGTCGCCCTGTTCGACCAGCGCATCGAGCAGCGCGTGCTCGTCCACGCTATCTACCAGGGTGAGGCGGCGGGAGAGGTCGAGGGCGGGCATCTCGCGCCCGCCGATCACATCGATCAGGCGCGCCAGCGATTCGGGCGAGGCGGCTTCCCGGTGCCACGCGAGCAGCGTATCGGGATCGCTCAGGCGCGACAGCGCGGCTTGACGTACGCTGGCATCGCTGTCTCGGGATAGCGTCTTGAGCGCGGCGTGGTCGCCGGCATCGAGCTGCAGCGCGGCGTGGGCGCGCACGCTGGGGTCCTGGTGGTCCCAACGCGGGCGCCGCCGACGGGGAGACAGTAGGCGTTGAAAGAGTCCTGGCATGGCAGGTTTGGCATCCTGAAAAACGACGGGCTGGCGGTGGCCGATGCGGCGGGCGGCGTGGCATCGGCGGCAGCCGCCTATCTAACCATTTGACGGCCCGCGGTAAAAGAGTGTTGGGCTATGGGCGTCGGCCGTCGGCGACACCTGACAAAAGGTCTAGCTGGCCTTATGATCGGTTGCAGCGGTAGACGCCCTCGCATAGCGTAACCCCTATTTCCCCGCTGCGGAGTTCGGTCATGAGTCTCAACAGGGATCGGGCAGAGACTGCCTTCACGTTCAAAGGTGGCATGCTGCCCATGACGGTCATGGAGTTGACCAGCGGCGACCCGGAGCGCGTACGCGCCCAGCTGGCCGGCAAGGTCAGCCAGGCCCCCGCCTTCTTCCAGCACACGCCGGTGGTGCTCAGCGTCGAGCGGCTCGACGAGCCGCACCTGGCGCTGGAACGTATCTGCGCCGTGTGCCGCGCGCACAAGCTGCTGCCGGTGGCGGTGCGCGGCGGTCCCGATCCCGTCAAGCAGTCCGCCTGGGCGCTTGGCCTGGGCTGGTTTCCGCCGCAGGAGAGCCGCCCCAAGGCGGTCGAGGCCAGCCCGGCCGAGCCGGTGGTGGAGGTCGAGACCGAGCTGCCGCTGCCGGTTGCCGAGGGAGGGCAGACCGGCGGGCGCATCCATCGCGGCACGGTCCGCTCGGGCCAGCAGGTATCGGCGCCAGAGGGCGATCTGGTGGTGATCGGCGCGGTCAATCCGGGGGCAGAGGTGCTCGCCGCGGGTAGCGTGCACGTCTACGGGCCGCTGCGCGGGCGTGCCCTGGCAGGTATCCATGGTGATCGCGAGGCGGGCATCTTCTGCCATGACCTGCATGCGGAGCTGCTCTCGGTGGCGGGTACCTACAAGCGTCTCGAGGACATCGACCCGCGCATGCTTGGGGCGAGCGTCCAGGTGCAGCTCAGGGAAGATCAGCTGCGCATCTCGGCCCTGACCTGAAGCGGCAGGGCCGAGCGGCGCCGAAAACGATAAGGTGTCTCCCCGCTGCGGGCGGGCGTGATCAACAATCTATCGGGTAACAGGAAGTTCATCTTGGCCAAGATCATCGTTGTAACCTCCGGTAAGGGTGGCGTCGGCAAGACGACCAGCGCAGCGGCCATTGCCACGGGACTGGCCTTGCGCGGCAACAAGACCGTGGTCATCGACTTCGACGTGGGGCTGCGTAACCTCGATCTGATCATGGGTTGCGAGCGGCGCGTGGTCTATGACCTGGTCAATGTCATCCAGGGCGAGGCGGGCCTCAACCAGGCGTTGATCCGCGACAAGCGCACCGAGAACCTGCATATCCTTCCCGCCTCTCAGACCCGCGACAAGGATGCGCTGACCCTCGAGGGTGTCGAGAAGGTGCTCAACGATCTCGCCGAGGATTTCGACTACATCATCTGCGACTCCCCGGCGGGGATCGAGCGTGGCGCCCAGCTGGCGATGTACTTCGCCGACGAGGCGGTGGTGGTGACCAACCCCGAGGTCTCCTCGGTGCGCGACTCCGACCGTATCCTCGGGCTCTTGTCGTCGAAGTCGCGGCGCGCCGAGCAGAATCGTGAGCCGGTCAAGGAGCACCTGCTGATCACGCGCTACAACGCCAACCGGGTCGACGACGGCGACATGCTCAACCTGGAGGATATCCGCGAGATCCTGGCGATCGAGCTGATCGGCCTGATCCCCGAGTCGGAAGCGGTGCTGCGCGCCTCCAACCAGGGTGTGCCGGTGGTCCACGACGACAACAGCGACGCCGGTCAGGCGTATCTGGACACGGTTGCGCGGCTGATGGGTGAAGAGGTGCCGCTGCGTTTCCATGCGGCGCAGAAGCGGAGCCTGATCTCGCGCATGTTCGGAGGAGGGGGCCGCCGGTGAGACTACTCGACTTTCTCAAGGGTGAACGCAAGAAGTCCGCGTCGGTCGCCAAGGAGCGACTGCAGATCATCGTCGCGCACCAGCGCGGCCAGCGCGGCCAGCCCGACTACATGCCGATGCTGGAGCAGGAGCTGCTGGAGGTGATCCGGCGCTATGTCCAGGTCGACCAGGATGCGATCAGCATCAGCCTCGACAGCGACAACGACTGCTCGGTGCTCGAACTCAACGTGACCCTGCCCAACCGCGATTGAGCCGCCACCGAATCGCGCCCCGGGGGCATGAGTCGCGCCCGGGCGTGTGCTAGGCTTGCGCTTTTGCGCAGGCGGAGAGCGGTATGGCCAAGGCCAAGGCGGCACTGACTTTTCTGTGGCACGACTACGAGACCTTCGGCGCCGATCCCCGGCGCCACCGCGCCTCGCAGTTCGCGGCCATTCGCACCGACGCCGACTTCAATCCGATCGGCGAGCCGCTGACCCTCTATGCGCGCCCCGCGGATGACGACCTGCCGCACCCCCAGGCCTGTTTGATCACCGGTATCACGCCCCAGGCGGCGCTGCGCCGGGGCCTGCCCGAGGCGGAATTCGCCGCGCGCATTCTGGCCGAGATGAGCGTGCCGGGCACCTGCTCGCTGGGCTACAACAGCCTGCGCTTCGACGACGAGGTGAGTCGTCATCTGTTCTACCGCAATCTCTTCGACCCTTACGCCCGCGAGTGGCAGAACGGCAACTCGCGCTGGGATCTGATCGATGCGGTGCGCGCCTTCTACGCGCTGCGCCCGGACGGCATCGAGTGGCCGCAGCGCGAGGATGGCGCGCCCAGTTTCAAGCTCGAGCACCTCACCGCCGCCAACGGTATCGAGCACGCCGGGGCCCACGATGCGCTGGCCGACGTGCGCGCGACCATCGCCCTGGCGCAACGGCTGCGGGCGGCCAATCCCAAGTTCTTCGAGCATCTGCTGTCGCTGCGCGACAAGCGCCGGGTCGCGACGCTGCTCGATGTCGAGGCGCGCAAGCCGATGCTGCACGTGTCGCGGCGCTACCCGGCGAGCCGCGGCTGCAGCGCGCTGGTGGTGCCGCTGGCCAAGCATCCCAGCAATCCCAACGGGGTGATCGTCTACGATCTGGCGGTGGACCCGGCGCCGCTGGCGTCGCTGTCGCTGGAGGAGATCAAGGCGCGACTGTTCGTCAGCGAGAGCGAACTGGCCGAGGGCGAGTCGCGCATTCCGCTCAAGGTGGTGCATCTCAACCGTAGCCCGGTGCTGCTGCCGATCGCCGCGGTGGACGCCACGGTGGCCGAGCGCCTGAGCATCGATCGCGCCCTGTGCGAGCGTCACTGGCAGACCCTGCTGCAGAACCCGGAGGCCGCCAGCAAGGCGGCTGCGGCCTTTGCCGATGGGCCCGCCGAGCCGCCGCGAGACCCCGACCTGATGCTCTACTCCGGCGGTTTCTTCTCGCCGCATGACCGTCAGGCGATGGAGCGGGTCCACGCCACGCCGCCGGAGGCGCTGGGCCAGACCGGCTTCGCCTTCCAGGATCCGCGGCTGGAGGAGATGCTGTTCCGCATGCGTGCACGCAGCTATCCAGAGACGCTGGAGAGCGAGGAGAAGGCGCAGTGGGAGGCCTTCCGCTGGTCGCGGATGAACGATCCGCAGAGCGGCGCCTTTACCCTCAAGGAGTTCGCGCGTGAGATCGAACGGCTCAACCAGACCGCGCTCGACGCGCGCGAGCGTCAGGTGCTCGAAGAGCTGGTGATGTACGTCGAGTCGATCATGCCGGAGCAGGCCTTCGACGCTTATTGATGGCGGGCGCTGCCATCCATCGTCGCAGCAGCCGATGAAGACGTCCGCGTACTGCCTGCCCGCACGATAGCGATCACCATCACACGATGCACAGCGCCCCGGCCATGGCCGGGGCGCTGCGTTGTCGTGGGTGGGTGATCGCTCAGCGCGGCAGCGGGGTGAAGCCGCGGGTCAACGCATCCACGTCGCTGGCCTGGTCGCCGGGATCGGCGGTGATGCGCAGGGCCGGATGCTGGCGCAGCGCCTGCCACACCTGCTCGAGCGCCTGTGGGGTGACCTCGGCTACCGCCGCGGCGAGATGGCGGCGACGCTCGAAGTCGACCTCCGGGTAGGCCAGGTTCTGCCACAGGCGGTTGGCGCGCTCCTCCAGCGACTGATCGCGGGTCAGCAACTGTTGGCGTACCGCCTCGCGGTAGGGCGCTAGCTCACTCGCATCGAGCGCGCGGATGCGCTGATCGAAGTGTGTCAGGAAGGCGTCCATGCGCGCGTCGATCTTGGTGCTGTCGGCACTCGGGGACTGCACCAGCAGGCTCAGCCCGGGAGCATCGAGCAGCGGTGCGTAGCCGGCGTTGACGATATAGCCGAGCTGCTCGTCGGTGCGCAGCTGGGCGAAGAAGGGCGGGCCGATCAGTTGACCGAGCACGGCCAGGCGCGCCTGGCTGGCCAGCGAGCGGTCAGGGCCCTGGAGATAGCGCAATACCGCCGAATCGTCGCGGGCCGTGTTGGGATGCAGCACCGGGGCATCGGCCGGGACCTCGAGCGCGGTGAGCGGCGGAATGTCGTCGGCGTGCAGCCGCGGCTGCAGCGCGTTGGCCACCAGCAGGCCTTCGCGTTGCGCCAGCTCGGCATCCAGGTTACCCACCGCCAGGCCCTGCAGGTAGAGCTGGCTGAGGAAGCGTGTGCGATAGTCGCGCACATCCTGCAGGTCGATCTCGTCGAGCGCCGCGAGCATGTTGCGGGTGCTGATCTGCGGGCGCATCAGCGCCTCGCCCAGGGTGCGCTGCATCTGCTGGTAGAGTGCATCCTGGGGCGCGTTGCGCCAGCTGCGCGCCAGCCCCTGCTTGACCCGGGTGAGGCTGTCGGCGCTGATCTCGCCGTGCTGGAGCTGCTCGATCACGGTCTGCATCAGACGCGCCTGGTGGTCGCGCCAGCCGGAAAAGGCCAGGGTGATGCCACGGCCGTGGGCATAGGCGACGAACTCCTGGCCCGCCAGCGAGGCGGGGTAGAAGCGCTCGTTGAGCCCATCGTTGAGCCAGCCCGCCAACAGCCGCGTGAGCACGGCATGGCGCGCATCGCTGGCGGCCTGCGGGGACTGCAGACTGAAGCGCCACTCGACCCGGGGGGCGCCGAAATCGCTGTCCGCCTGGTGCCAGAGCTCGACACTCGGGGTGTCGACGAGGTGCTCGGGGGCGGCGGCGGGAAAGGTCTCGACGCTCAGGTCGTCGGCAATATAGGGATTGGGCTCGGGCAGCCCGAGGCCGTCGAGGGGTTGCGCCTCAGGCCACTGGGAGACCCGCGTCAGGGTATAGGGCGCGCCAAAGTAGGGCGTGGTGTGGTCGCCCTCGACCTCGGGGCCGCTATAGACCCGCAGCAGGTTGTCCGGGGTGAGCCGGTCGAGCAGCGCGGTGATGGCCGCAGGGTCGAAGCGATCCATGCGATAGGGCGCATACTGCACGTCGGCGAGGGGATAGTAGGCGAGGCTCATGGCCAGGTTGCTCACCGTCTGGATCGGCTCCTGGCGCTGCTGGAAACGGAACGACTGCTGCGCCAGGTCGGCCTGCTCGCGATAGCGCCATGCGTCCACGCCCTGGTCACGCAGACGCTGGATCTGATCGAACAGGCTGGCCTGGATCTGGTCGAGATGTGCGACACCTTCGGCGGTGAGGCTGATCGAGACGTCGAACAGGGCGTGGCGGCCGTCGGCCTCGCGGGTGCCGGCGGAGAGCCCGTCGGCCCAGCCCTGGCGACGCAGCGCGGCGAGCAGGCTGCCCTCGCCCTCGTGGCCGAGGAGGTTGGCGACGTAGGCATCGGGCTTGTCGGCATAATCGTCGATGGGGTCGGCGATCGGGAACAGGAACTCGACGCGCTGACGGCTCTCGTGGGTCTTGACCCGCAGGCGCGCAGGCAGCTGGCCGGGCAGCGCCAGCGGGGTGTCGATCTCGGGGCGCGAGAGGTCGTGATCGGCGATCGCCGCGAAGCGGCTGCGGACCTCCTGTTCCAGCGTGTCCAGCGAGGCGGGGGCGAGCACCGCCAGGTGCATCACGTTGGCATCGTAGTGGGCACGGTAGAAGTCGACCAGCGCCTGGCGCAGCGGGCGCTGGTCGCTGTTGAGGGTGTCGAGGTTGCCGACCGAGAAGTGGTTGATCGGATGCTCGGGGTTGAGCACCTTGCCCAGCGCCTCGGCGATGCCGCGGGCATCGTCGGCGCGGCGCGCCTGGTACTCCGAGTTCACCGCGTGGCGTTCACGGTCGACGTAGTCCGGGTTGAACTGGGGCGAGACGAAGAACTGGGCGAAGCGATCCAGCGCCTCGGGGAAGGCCTGAGGGTCGACATCGAAATAGAAATTGGTGTCCTGGGCCGCGGTGAAGGCGTTGTGCGAGCCGCCGTTGCGCTGGATGAAGCTCTGGTAGCCGTCGGGGTCAGGATAGCCCGCGGTGCCCAGAAACAGCATGTGCTCGAGGAAGTGCGCCAGCCCCGGCATGTCGGCGGGGTCGTTGTCGCTGCCCACCGAGACATCCATGGCCGCCGCCGCCTTGTCGGCCTGGGGATCGCTGATCAGCAGCACCTCGAGCCCGTTGGCGAGGGTGAAGGCGCGGTAGGCGCGGCTGTCGTTGGGGCTCTGGATCGGCGCGTCGCCGGTCGCTGGCGGCGCCTCGGCGGTGGCTGTCTCGGGCGTTGGCGTCGCGGCGGCCTGGCAGACGCCGAGCAGGGTCATGAGGCCGAGTCCGGCCAGCCAGGCGCAGGCGGACGCGCGCGATATCCGGGGGTGAGGCATGAATGCTCCCTGTCTGTCTAAGAGGGTGTTCACAAAAGGTTTGCGCGGACTCGGCGTCCCCAACGAATCGCTGTATTGCAGGGTAGTGGTGCGCCAGCCCGGTCGAACACTCGCCTAACCCCATGTTATGTCTCGTGCGACGCGTTGCTTCGAGTCTGCGTTCCATGCGCCTTGCGCTTCATCTCGCTCGTCGATGTATTCAGCGTTTCCCTAAGTGGGCGCAATCGGAAATGAGTCGAACACGATGTGCCAAACAACCACGTGCGCGCTAGGCGGACCACACCTGCATCGGGCCGGTGGGATAGGCGCACGCCCAATCCTGGCGAGCCGGATCGTTGATCCGCTTGGAGACCGGAAAGGCGCCCAGAAGTTCCGGCGGCGCCGGGGTCAGCCACTCCCGCGCCTGGGCCGCCGACGTCGCCTCGGCCAGCCAGGTGTCCAGGGCTGCCAGGGGAATGATCGCCGGCAGGCGGTCGGTGAGCGCGCCGAGGAAGGTCGAGGTGGGCACCGTGATCAGGGCGAAGGAGTCACGCTCGGGGCCGTGGTCCTGGCGGTAGCGGGTCCACAGGCCGGCCAGCAGCAGCGGCGCGCGCTCGGTCTGGGTCACCAGATAGGGCTGCTTGCCGCGCACGCTCTGCTGCCACACGAAGACCCCGGTCACCGGGACCACGCAGCGCCGGGTGGCGAACGCCTCGCGGAACATCGGGCGGCTCTCCAGCGATTCCGCACGGGCGCAGTGCGGGGCATTGTCGAGCACTTCCAGCCACTCGGGCGTCAGGCCCCAGAAAGCGTCGCACAGCCGCGTGCTGTCGGCTTCCCGGCGCAGGATGGAGGTCCACTGCCGCGGTGCCACGTTGGGGCTCAGACGCGGCCGCTGGAGGTGGCCCACCGTCGCCAGCGACGGATGGCGCGTCCAGTCGTCGATATGTAGGCGACCGGCCATGATCTCTCCCGGGGTGATGAATCGAGTGCGTTGAATCGAGGGCGTTGCCAGCGTTGGGCGGAGTCTAGCACGCCGGCCCTGGCGGGGCCTCGTCGCGATGCCGACGGCGCTGGCAAAAGCCTCGCGAAATCGATGTGTTAGCCGTATGGACGCTTGCGTTTGCAGAGATTACCGATATGCTGGGAAACGCTGTTCGATTTTAAATCGACAACAACATTCCCGCACCCGGCGGGGCGTAACAGCGACTCATGATTTTCCGAGCGAGGGATTCGATGGCTCGACCCCGACAGCACGCGCCCGAGGCGCTTCATGCCCAGGTGATGGCGGCATGTGATGCCTGGTTGCAGGGCAATTCGGTGCATACGCTGTCGCTGCGTTCGCTGGCGCGGGACGTGGGCTGCGCGCCGAGCACACTGCTCAAGCTCTACGGCAGCTTCAGCAATCTGCTGCAGTACGTCAACATCGAGACCCTCGATCGTATGGGCGCGGCGGTTGCCGGGCTCGAGGAGGCCGAGCCGGAGCCGCAGCTCAAGGCGCTGGCCACCGCCTACTGGCAGTACGCCCATCACGAGCCCTATCGCTGGCAGATGCTGTTCGAGTATCCGCTGGCGGAAGAGGGTGAACTCGACGAACGCCAGAACCATATCATCGAGGCGCTGTTCGTGCGCGTCGAGGCGGCGCTGCGGCGGCACCAGCCGGCGCTCTCCGCGGTCGAGGCGCGGCGGATGGCGCGCACCCTGTGGGGCAGCGTGCACGGCCTGGTACAGCTGGGGCTCAATGACCGCCTCGGCTACTGGCAGGGTCAGCCGATGGAGGTCGGCGAACTGCTCGACCAACTGCTCTCGACCACCCTGCGCGGCCTGCGGCACCTGCCGGACGCAACGTGAGCCGTGCGCTGCTCGCGCGACGCCGCTTCGCGCCCTTCTTCTGGACCCAGGCGCTCGGCGCCTTCAATGACAACCTGTTCAAGAACGTCCTGCTGCTGCTGCTGACCTTCGTCGCCGTGCCGCGCTACGGCTGGGACACGGGTCTGCTCACCAATCTGGCGGCGGGGCTGTTCATCCTGCCGTTCTTCCTGTTCTCCGCCTGGGGCGGCACCCTCGCCGATCATCTCGACAAGCAGCGCCTGGTGCGCCGGCTCAAGCTGCTCGAGCTGGTGACCATGCTCGCCGCGGCCGCGGCGGTGTGGTTCGAGCTATTCGCGCTGCTGCTGGCGTTGCTGTTCATGATGGGCACCCAGTCGGCGCTGTTCGGGCCAGTCAAGTACGCCATCCTGCCGCAGCATCTGGCGGCGACCGAGCTGGTCAAGGGCAATGCCTGGGTCAACCTGGGCACCTTCGTCTCGATTCTGCTCGGCACGCTGCTGGCTGGGGTGCTGGCGTCCCTCGATGGCGCCCTGGGCCGTGCGGCGATCGCGCTGGCCCTGGTCGCCGTGGCGCTGGCCGGGCTGGTGGCCAGTTTCGGAGTGCCACCGGCGCCGCCCAGCGCCACCGGCCGGGTCGCCTGGCGTCCGCTCTCGGGCACCCTCGAGGTGATGCGCGACGGGCTGCGCGGGCGCCGCCTGCGTCTGGCGCTGATCGGTATCAGCTTCTTCTGGTTCCTGGGCGCCTGCTATCTGACCCAACTGCCAGCCTGGGTACGCGATGTCGCCCACGGCGAGGAGGGTGCGGTCAGCTTCCTGCTCGGCGCCTTCGCACTCGGGGTGGGCGCCGGCGCGCTGCTGTGCGCGCGGCTCTCGGCCGGGCGCCTGGAGCTGGGGCTGGTGCCGGTCGGGGTGCTGGTGATCGGGGTCGCGGGAATCGAGCTGGCGGGAACGGCGGTGTCGGCCCAGGCGCCACTGCCGCTGGTCACGCTCCTGGGCAATACCGAGTTCTGGCGCATGAGCACGCTGCTGGCACTGGTCGGCCTGGGTGGCGGGCTCTACAGCGTGCCGCTCTACACCTTGATGCAGCTGGCCAGCCCCGAGGCGCACCGGGCGCGCATGATCGCTGCCAACAACATTCTCAACGCGCTGTTCATGATCGGCTCGGCGCTGTTCGGGATCGTCGTGCTCAGCCTGCTGTCACTCTCGCTGGCGACGCTGTTCTACTGCCTGGGTTGGGTCGCGCTGCTGGTGGGTATCGGCCTGCTGATCTGCAACCCGCGCCCGGCGCTGCGCTTGTCGATCTTCGTGCTGGTGCGTCTGCTCTACCGGCTGCGCTTTCGCGGTCGCCACCATATCCCCGCCACCGGCCCGGCGCTGGTGGTGTGCAACCACGTCAGCTTCATGGATGCGCTGGTCCTCGGCGGTGCCTGCCCACGGCCGCTGCGCTTCATGATGGACCGGCCGATCTACGAGTCGCCCTGGCTCAACTGGTTCTTCCGTATCGCCGGTGCCATCCCGGTGGACTCCGATCGGCGCGATCCGGGCGGCGTGCGCCGCGCCCTCGACGAGGTCAGCCGGGCGCTGTGCCACGATGAGGTGGTGATGATCTTTCCCGAGGGGCGATTGACGCCGGATGGTGAAGTGCACGCCTTCCGTCGCGGTCTGGAACTGGTGCTGGCGCGCAATCCGGTGCCGGTGGTGCCGGCGGCGCTTGGCGGGCTGTGGGGGTCATGGACCTCCAACTGCGGCGGCAAGGCGTTGAGCAAGTGGCCACGCCGGGTGCGCGCCCGGGTGATCCTCGCCTTCGACGAGCCGGTCAATGCCCGTGAGGCGACCCGGGGGCTGCTCGAGACACGGGTGCGGGAACTCAAGCAGCGCGCCGATGAAGAGCTGGCCCAGCGTCGCGGTGGTCTGATCTGATCCCTTCGCCGGTCCCGGCGCTGGCGGCGGCCCTGAGGGCTACTCGCCGCTGCGCCGCCTGACCCCCTGCTGCCAGCAGCGTACCGAGGTGATCAGATTCTCCTTGATCTCCAGAATCTCCAGCCGGGTGGTGCCGATCTGCAGGCAGGCCGCGGCGTCGGGGAAGGATTCGAGCTGTTCCAGAATCAGCCCGTTGAGGGTCTTGGGGCCGTCGGTGGGTAGCTGCCACCCCAGTGCCTTGTTGAGTTCGCGAATATTCGCCGTGCCTTCGATCACGTAGGCGCCGTCGGTCTGCGGATGGATATCGCGATAGGTGCCGGCCACGTCGGTGGTGAACTCGCCGACGATCTCCTCGAGGATGTCCTCCAGCGTCGCCAGTCCCTGCACGTCCCCATACTCGTCCACGACCACGCCGATCCGCCGCTTCTGCTGCTGGAAGTTGAGCAGTTGGGTGTGCAGTGGGGTGGATTCGGGGATGAAGTAGGGCTCGCGCGCCTCCTGCACGATCGCCGCCTTGGTGAGGTCGGGCTTGGTCAAGAAGCGAGAGGCGTTGCGCAGATGCAGGATGCCGACGATGTCGTTGATGTCGCCCTTGTAGATCGGCAGGCGGGTGTGCTGGCTCTGGCGCATCTGGGCGAGCAGGGCATCGAGATCGTCGTCGAGATCGAGCCCGACCACTTCATGGCGCGGCACCATGATGTCGTTCACGGTGACGTTCTCGAGGTCGAGGATCGACAG
Source organism: Salinicola sp. RZ23 (assembly GCF_003206675.1). Lineage (NCBI taxonomy): Bacteria > Pseudomonadati > Pseudomonadota > Gammaproteobacteria > Oceanospirillales > Halomonadaceae > Salinicola > Salinicola sp. RZ23. Next base: position 259,414 of record NZ_PZJK01000006.1, on the reverse strand, counting down.
CAGCATGGCCTGGTGACGGCTGGGGATCAGCGGCCCTGCCTCGTGGACCACGCTGCGCAGCTCATCGCGGGTGAGGTTGTCCTTGCCCGCCTCGAGCTGCTTGACCCCGAGCAGACGCAGCAGATTGTTGGAGATCGCGTTGACCAGCCACACCAGCGGGTAGAACAGGCGCAGCAGCGGTGCCAGCACCAGCGAGGCGGGCAGGGCGATACGGTCGGGCTTGATCGCGGCATAGGTCTTGGGGGTCACCTCGCCGAAGATCAGCACCACGATGGTCAGCGCCAGGGTAGCAATGGCGGGGCCGGAGACATCGCCGAAGAAGTGGATGGCGACGATGGTGGCGATGGAGGCGGCCAGGTTGTTGACCAGGTTGTTGCCGATCAGGATCACCCCGAGCAGGCGGTCGGGGCGCTTGAGCAGCTCGACCACGCGTTTGGCTGCGCGGCCGCCGCTGTTGGCCTGGTGATTCAGGCGGTAGCGGTTGATCGACATCATGCCGGTTTCGGAGCTGGAGAAGAAAGCCGACAGGCAGACCAGCACGAAGAGCAGGCCCAGCATCAGGCCCAAGGGTATGTCGTCGTTCAAGACGGCGCTTTCCTCTTGTTCGTTGAGACGCACCCGGCCTCGCCGAGACGCCGGCAGGGGCATCGAGACGGGGTCGGCATCACGGCCGCGAGCCGGTCGCTCGTTCGAGCTTGGCCCGAGAGCGGCGCGCGCGCAACCGCCAAGCGTCGATGGCCCGGCGTGAACGTGGCATCAGGCGTTGTAGTGGAAAATGTACTCGAGTACGAACTTGGTGCCGAAGAAGGCAAGCACCAGTACGCCGACGCCGGCCAGCGTCCAGCGTACCGCCTTGGGTCCGCGCCAGCCGAGGTAGTGATGACCGGCGAGCAGGGCGGCGAAGATCAGCCAGGCGAGCATCGACAGGATGGTCTTGTGGGCCAGGTGCTGGGCGAATAGGTTATCGACGAACACGAAGCCGCTGATGATGGCCACCGTCAGCAGCAGCATGCCGCACCAGATCAGTTCGAACAGCAACTGCTCCATGCGTGTGAGCGGAGGCAGTACCTGGACGATGCCCAGGGTCTGGCGCCGCTTCAGCGCATGGTGCTGGAACGCCAGGAGCACCGCCTGTACCGCGGCGATGGCGAAGAACGAAAACGCCGCGATCGAGCTGAGGATATGGAAGTAGAGGCCGGGGGAGATCCCCGATTCGGTCATGGTGCTGGGCATGCCGATGGCGCCGACGATGGTGACGGCGGCCACCGGGAAGACGCAGACGCCGGCATTGAGCACCGGCTTGAACAGGCTGAACAGCAGCAGCAGTGCCACCACCACCCAGCCGATCAGCGTCGCACTCTGGGTCAGCCCCATGTGCAGCCCGCGGGCGCCGAGCAGGGTCAGGCCGACCACCACGCCATGGCAGAGCAGCGCGATCACCCCGGCGGTGCGCACCCAGCGCGGGCGCTCGGCGACGCGCCGGGCCAGGCTCAGGCTCTGCCAGAGTCCGGCGGCGAGATAGCAGACGATAGCGACCAGGGCGAAGGGAAGCGCCGGCATCGGTGTCAAAGCCTCATGGAGCGGCCGCGAGGCGTCCGCCCGAACGGTGAAGGAGTATCGAAATCAATCCTGTGCATAGCGTCGGCCACTATACCCAATCGACGTCGCTGCGCCCAGCCGTGACCCTCGCTGCAGGGGATGGGCCGCCCATCCCGCATCGGCACGTGGAGAGACGTGGCGCTCACGCGTATAATGGTCGGCCACATTCTTTTTCAGCGGCGCCGCGATCCCCTGGTCGAACCCTGCGGTGCCCGGCATCGCCGCCCGGAGCGTTCCATGTTCGAAAGTCTCTCCAATCGCCTGTCGCAGACGCTGAAGTCGATCACCGGCCAGGCGCGCCTGACCGAAGACAACATTAAGGACACCCTGCGTGAAGTGCGTCGCGCCCTGCTCGAGGCCGACGTCGCGCTGCCGGTGGTCAAGGATTTCGTCGATCGTGTGCGTGAGCGCGCGGTGGGCCAGGAGGTCTCCAAGAGCCTCTCCCCTGGCCAGCAGTTCGTCAAGATCGTGCAGCAGGAGCTGGAAGCGATCATGGGCCAGGCCAACGAGGCGCTGAGCCTCAAGGGCACGCCGGCGGTGGTGCTGATGGCGGGCCTGCAGGGGGCGGGTAAGACCACCTCGGTGGCCAAGCTGGCCAAGTACCTGCGCGAGCGCGAGAAGAAGAAGGTGCTGGTGGTCTCCGCCGACGTCTACCGCCCGGCCGCCATCGACCAGCTCGAGACCCTGGCGCGGGAGGTCGAGGTCGACTTCTTCCCGTCGACCAGCGCCGAGCAGCCGGTGGCGATCGCCGAGGCGGCGATCAAGCACGCCAAGATCCAGTTCCACGACGTGGTGCTGGTCGACACCGCCGGTCGCCTGGCCGTGGACGAGGCGATGATGGCCGAGATCCAGGCGCTGCACCGGGCGATCCAGCCGCAGGAAACCCTGTTCGTGGTCGACGCCATGACCGGTCAGGATGCCGCCAACACTGCCAAGGCGTTCCACGATGCGCTGCCGCTGACCGGGGTCATCCTGACCAAGGCCGATGGCGATGCGCGTGGCGGTGCCGCGCTCTCGGTGCGTCACATCACCGGCAAGCCGATCAAGTTCATGGGCATGGGTGAGAAGGTCGAGGCGCTGGAGCCGTTCCACCCCGATCGCGTCGCCTCGCGCATTCTCGGCATGGGCGATGTGCTGTCGCTGATCGAGGAGGCCGAGCGCAACGTCGACAAGGGCAAGGCCGAGCAGCTGGCCAAGAAGGTCAAGAAGGGCCAGGGCTTCGATCTCGAGGACTTCCGCGATCAGCTGCAGCAGCTCAAGAAGATGGGCGGCATGGGCGGTCTGATGTCGAAGCTGCCCGGCATGGGGCAGATGGCCGAGATGGCCCAGAACAAGGGGGCCGAGCAGGAGTTCGGCAAGCTCGAGGCGCTGATCAACTCGATGACCCCGCAGGAGCGGCGCAAGCCGGAGATCATCAATGGCTCGCGCAAGCGGCGCATCGCCACCGGCGCCGGTCTTCAGGTGCCCGATCTCAATCGTCTGCTCAAGCAGCACAAGCAGATGCAGAAGATGATGAAGAAAGCCGGCCAGAAAGGTGGCATGCAGAAGATGATGCGTGGCATGTCGGGCATGATGGGCGGCGGTGGCCCGGGTGGGCCCGGCGGCGGTATGGGGGGAATGGGCGGCATGGGTGGCGGCGGCGGTTTCCCCCGGCGTTGAGCCGGCTGCCCGTGCCCGCCTGGCGGTGGCGAACCTCAACAAAAGGTTTCCAATTGGCGGGCTTTTCCGTAGAATGCTGCGTCTTCGTCTCGGGCCTACGCCCGGGAAGACTCAATTCCGTGGCGTAACGATTCACTTAACCGAAGGATTATCAACGCAATGGTTACCATTCGTCTGGCACGTGGTGGCGCCAAGAAGCGTCCCTTCTATCACCTGACCGTCAGCGACTCTCGCGTTTCCCGCGACGGCCGCTTCATCGAGCGCGTCGGTTTCTTCAACCCGATCGCGCGCGGTCAGGAAGAGCGTCTGCGCGTCGATCTCGACCGCGTCGCTCACTGGGAGTCCCAGGGCGCGCAGGTCTCCGACCGCGTCGCTGAGCTGGTCAAAGAAGCACGCAAGGCCCAGGCCTGAGTTCGAGCGTGATGTCGGCAGCGGCGCATGACGACGACCCGCAGCAGGTGCTGCTGGGCCGCCTGACCAGCCCGCACGGTGTCAAGGGCTGGCTCAAGGTCTATTCGTACACCAGCCCGGCCGAGGGCATCTTCGACTACCCCGAGTGGGTGTTGACGCTGCACGGCCAGCGCGAGACGCGCAAGCTGCTCGAGGCGCGGCCGCAGGGCAAGGGTCTGGTGGTGCGACTGGAAGGTGTCGATACCCGCGAGCTGGCCGAGCAGTGGGCCGGCGCCGATGTGTCGGTGGCCAAGTCGGCACTGCCGACGCTGGAGAGCGGCGAGTTCTACTGGCATCAGCTGGAAGGGCTCGACGTGGTGACCCGCGAGGGCGTCAGACTGGGCCGGATCGATCATCTGTTCGAGACCGGTGCCAATGACGTGCTGGTGGTCAAGCCCGGTACCGACAGCGTGGACGACCGTGAACGGCTGCTGCCGTTTCTGCCCGACGACGTGATCGTCGCGGTGGATCTCGCCGCCGGCGAGATGACGGTCGATTGGGACCCGACGTTCTAGTCTCCCGCGCAAGCGGGGGCGAGAGTGCGGCAGGGGAGGAGAAGCGTACCGTGTGGATAGGTGTCGTCTCCCTGTTCCCGGAGATGTTCGAGGCCATTACCCGGCACGGTGTGACCGGTCGGGCCGTGGAGCGAGGTCTGCTCGAAATGGCCTTGTGGAATCCTCGGGACTACGCCACGGACAGACATCGCACGGTCGACGATCGCCCTTACGGTGGGGGGCCCGGCATGCTGATGAAGGTGGCGACACTGCGTGCGGCGCTCGATGATGCCCGCCGCAGTGCCGCCGCCGAGGGCCGGCGCCCGACGGTGATCTACCTCTCGCCGCAGGGCCGGCGTCTGGATCAGGCCGGCGCCAGGGAACTGGCGGCCCGCGAGAGTCTGATCGTGGTCGCCGGGCGCTACGAAGGTATCGACGAGCGCGTGGTCGAGGCCGATATCGACGAAGAGTGGTCGATCGGTGACTATGTGCTCAGCGGCGGCGAGCTGCCGGCGATGGTGCTGATCGACGCCCTGTCCCGCGAGGTGCCCGGCGTGCTCGGCCACAGCGACTCGGCGAGCGAGGACTCCTTCGCCAGCGGCCTGCTCGATTGCCCGCACTATACCCGCCCCGAGGTGATCGATGGTCACCGGGTGCCGGAGGTGCTGCTCAGTGGCAATCACGCGGCGATTCGACGCTGGCGCCTGAAGCAATCTCTCGGACGCACCTGGCTCAGGCGTCCGGATCTGTTGGAGAGCCGAACGTTGGACCGCGAGCAGCAGCAGCTACTCGACGAGTTCATCGAGGAACACGTCGCACGCGACGGCGGTGCATGAGGCGAGACGTCTGCATGCGTCACTCACAGTCCGATTCCGCGCCGGTTCAGCGAACTCGCGCCGGGATCACGGAGCCGCCCCCAGGGGCACTCCTCTCAACCAGGAGCAAGACATGAGCAGCAAGAACAAGGTGATCCAGGCGCTCGAGAACGAGCAGATGAACAAGGAAATCCCGGCCTTCGCCCCCGGCGATACCGTGGTTGTCCAGGTCAAGGTCGTGGAAGGTAACCGCGAGCGTCTGCAGGCCTTCGAAGGCGTGGTCATCGGCAAGCGTAGCCGCGGTCTGAACTCCGCCTTCACCGTGCGCAAGATCTCCCACGGTGTCGGCGTCGAGCGTACCTTCCAGACCTACAGCCCGCTGGTCGCTGGTATCGACGTCAAGCGTCGCGGTGACGTGCGTCAGGCCAAGCTCTACTACCTCCGCGAGCGCAGCGGCAAATCCGCGCGTATCAAGGAAAAGTTGGGCTGAGTGCGATGATGCCCCGGCACCTGATGGCCGGGGCGACGGCATCGCCAACCGAGAAGACCCCGTGCGNNCGCACGGGGTCTTCTGCGTTATGCTGCGGGGTTGCGTCACCCTGCTGCTGATCACGGGCCCATGAGCGTATGAACGATCACGACCGCCGCGACGCCTTCCTCGATGCGCTGTGGCTCGAGCGTGGTGTCAGCGAAAACACGCTGAGCGCTTACCGCCACGACCTGTCGGTCTGGATCGATTTCCTCGACAGCCGCGACGAGCGGCTGCTGGCGCCCGCTGCGAATAGCGTCAACGCCTTCGTCGATGGCCGTCGCGAGACTTACCATGCGCGCTCGGTGGCGCGGCTGCTGTCGTGCCTGCGGCGCTTCTACCGCTGGGCGCTGGGGGAGGGGCTGATCGCCCAGGACCCGCTGGCGGAGATCGAGCCGCCGAAGATCCGCCCCGGTCTACCGGCGACCCTCGACGAGCGCGACGTCGAGCGGCTGCTGGCGGCGCCGGACGTCGACTCGGCGCTGGGCCTGCGCGACCGCGCCATGCTCGAACTGCTCTACGCCTGCGGCCTGCGCGTCTCCGAGCTGGTGGGGCTCAGCGTCGCGGCGGTCAATCTGCGTCAGGGCGTGGTGCTGGTGCGGGGCAAGGGCGACAAGGAGCGTCTGGTCCCGCTGGGCGAAGAGGCCCTGGCCTGGCTCGAGCGCTATCTGCGCCAGGGGCGCGGTGAGCTGATGCGCGACAGTCGCCAGCCCGCGCTCTTCCCCGGGCGCGCAGACGCCTGCATGACGCGCCAGACCTTCTGGTACCGGATCAAGCACTATGCCCGCCTGGCAGCGATCGACAAGCCGCTGTCGCCGCACACCCTGCGCCACGCCTTTGCCACGCATCTATTGAATCATGGCGCCAATTTACGTGTCGTACAGCTACTGCTGGGGCATAGTGATCTATCCACCACGCAGATCTACACGCACGTGGCCCAGGCCCGCCTGGAAGCCCTGCACGCCCAACATCACCCGAGAGGTTGAACATGAGAAGTCGCTCGACCCTGGCCGCGCTGGCGCTGGCCGGACTCTGCCTGACGCCCGTTGCCTTCGCCAAGCCGCCCAGTGATCTGGCCGCCAAGCTCAATGCCCATAGCGGCCAGCCGCTGCCGATCGAGTCGATCGACGATTCGCCGCTGCCGGGGCTCTACGAGGTGCGGCTGAAGGGGGGGAACACGCTCTACGCGGATGCCAAGGGTGAGTATCTGATCGTCGGCGACCTCTACCAGAACGCCAAGGATGGCATGGTCAACCTGACCGAGCAGGCAGCCAATGCACGCCGCCAGGCGCTGATCGACAAGGTGCCCGAGGATCAGCGGGTGGTCTACAAGCCGGCAGGCAAGGTCAAGGCCAGGCTCACGGTGTTCACCGATACCACCTGCCCCTACTGTCATAAGCTGCACGCCGAGATGAACCAGCTCAACGCCATGGGCATCGAAGTCGACTATCTTGCCTTCCCGCGCATGGGCCCTGACTCCGACGCCGCGCGCCAGCTGGCCAAGGTGTGGTGTTCCGACAACCGCTCCGAGGCGATGAGTGCCGCCTTCCGCGGCGATGCGGTGGACGCCCCGGCGAGCTGTGATGCACCGATCGCCAAGCAGTACCAGTTGGGGGTCGAATCCGGTATCCAGGGGACCCCCGCGATCATCTTCCCCGATGGCAAGATGGTACCGGGCTATCTGCCGGCCAAGCGCCTGGCGGCGATGCTCGGCATCGACCCCAGCGGCGAGAGCTGAAACCGGGCCCTGCCGCCGCTTGGGAAACGCTGAATCGATCGCCGAACGAGATGAAGGGCAAGTCGCACGTAACACAGAAGGCGAGATATAACATGGGGTTAGGCGAGCCTTCGAGTACCGCGCAACGCAGTCATTCGCTCGTGCAGGCATTTGAGCAGTGGTTCCCTTGACAAGGGGGGCGGGGCTTTCTACCGTGACCGGCCCCCGCGGCGCTGCAGCCGGCGCCAGGGGCGCGCAAGAAGGGCGGCCAGGGGGCATGGCCGACCCCAACCCAAGGTTCGTGGCAGTGGGCCTTCAGACAATCATGCGGGGCGGCAATCTTGCAGCGCCGCGAGACAGGGGAGTGATATCTTGAAACCGGTGAGAGTGGGTATCTGCGGTTTGGGCACCGTGGGCGGGGGCACCTTCAATGTGCTGACGCGCAACGCCGACGAGATCGCGCGTCGCGCCGGTCGCCCGATCGTGATCGAGCAGGTGGGCGCGCGCCGCGACAACCCTGACTGCGACACCACCGGTATCAAGCTCACCCGCGACATTTTCGACGTGGCACGCAATCCCGACGTCGACGTGCTGGTCGAGCTGGTCGGCGGCTACGACGTCGCCCGCGAGCTGGTGATGACCGCCATCGAGCATGGCAAGCACGTGGTCACCGCCAACAAGGCGCTGATCGCGGTCTATGGCAACGAGATCTTCCGTGCCGCTCACCAGAAGGGCGTGATCGTCGCCTTCGAAGCGGCGGTGGCCGGTGGCATCCCGGTGATCAAGTCGCTGCGCGAGGGGTTGGGCGCCAACCGTATCCAGTGGCTCGCCGGCATCATCAACGGCACCGGCAACTACATACTGACCCATATGCGCGACGAGGGCCGGGCCTTCGAGGACGTGCTCGCCGAGGCCCAGGCCCTGGGCTATGCCGAGGCCGACCCGACCTTCGACGTCGAGGGTATCGACGCCGCTCACAAGCTCACCATCCTCGCCTCGATCGCCTACGGCGTGCCACTGCAGTTCGACCGCGCCTACACCGAGGGTATCGCCCGGATCACCGCGGACGATGTCGAGCAGGCGGACAACCTCGGCTACACCATCAAGCATCTGGGCATCACCCGGCGCAGCGACAGCGGCGTCGAGCTGCGCGTGCATCCGACCCTGATCCCCAAGGAGCGCCTGCTGGCCAATGTCCATGGGGTCAAGAACGCCATCGCGGTGATGGGCGACGCCACCGGCCCGACGCTCTACTACGGTGCTGGTGCCGGGGCCGAGCCGACCGCCTCGGCGGTGGTCGCGGACCTGCTCGACGTGGCCCGCGACATCACCACCGCGCACCACTACCGGGTGCCCTACCTGGCCTTCAGCGGGGTCAACGACGAGGCCAACGCGCTGCCGATCCTGCCCATGGAGGATATCGTCACCGCCTACTACCTGCGGCTGCTGGCGGTGGATCGCCCCGGGGTGCTGGCGCGGGTCGCCACCATCCTTTCCGAACACGGCATCTCGATCGAAGCGATCATCCAGAAAGAGGCCACCGAGGGTGAGCTGGTGCCGATCATTCTGATGACCCACCGCACCCGCGAGCAGCACATGAACGAAGCGATTCGCCAGCTCGAGTCGCTGGCCGATATCGCCGGTCCGGTGACGCGGATTCGGGTCGAGTCCCTGGACGAGCAGGAATAAGTCGCGACTGACAGCACGGGCTAGCAGCCCAAGACCGAGTGGAAACCAATATGCGTTATATCAGTACGCGCGGGCAGGCGCCGGCGCTGAATTTCGAGGAAGTGGTGTTGACCGGTCTGGCCAGCGATGGCGGGCTCTACGTGCCGGAGACGGTGCCGCAGCTGTCGGCGGAGACGCTGGCGGGGATGGCGGGGCTGTCGTATGCGGAGATCGCCTTTCAGGTGATGCAGCCCTTCGTCGGCGGCGAGATCGATGACGAGACCTTCCGTGGTCTGGTCCACGACGCCTACGCCACCTTCAGCCACGACGCGGTGGTGCCGCTCAACCAGCTCGACGCCAATCATTTCCTGCTCGAGCTGTTCCACGGCCCCACGCTGGCGTTCAAGGACGTCGCGCTGCAGCTGCTGGGGCGCATCCTCGATCACTTCCTGGCCAAGCGCGGCGAGCGTGCGGTGATCATGGGCGCGACCTCCGGCGATACCGGCTCGGCGGCGATCGAGGGATGCCGTCACTGCGATCATCTCGACATCTTCATCCTGCACCCGCACAACCGCGTCTCCGAGGTGCAGCGGCGGCAGATGACCACGGTGCTCGCCGACAACGTCTTCAACATCGCCATCGAGGGCAACTTCGACGACGCCCAGGCGATGGTCAAGGCGAGCTTCGCCGACCAGGCGTTCCTCAGCGGCACCCGCCTGGTGGCGGTCAACTCGATCAACTGGGCGCGTATCATGGCCCAGATCGTCTACTACGTGGCCTCTGCGGTCGCCCTCGGTGCGCCGCATCGCGAGGTGAGCTTCTGCGTGCCCTCGGCCAACTTCGGCAACCTCTTCGCCGGCTACATGGCGAGTCAGATGGGGCTGCCGGTGAAGCAGTTCATCATCGCCACCAACGCCAACGACATCCTGCACCGCACGCTCGCCGACAACGACTTCTCCAAGCGTGAACTCGCCGCCACCCTGGCGCCGTCGATGGATATCGTGGTGTCGTCGAACTTCGAGCGACTGCTGTTCGACGCCTACGAACGCAACGGCACTGCCGTGCGCGAGCTCCTCGAACGCTTCCAGCGCGAGCCGGCGGCACTCGCCGAGGCGCCGCTGGCGCGGCTGCGCGAGAAGTTCTCGAGCTTCAGCGTCGATGACGACACCATCCTCGAGGTGATCCGCGAGGCGCACCAGCGCACCAAGGAGCTGCTCGACCCGCACACCGCCACCGGCTATCGCGCCGTCGAGCGGGTGCGTGCCGACCGCGCCACGCCGATGATCACCCTGGCCACCGCGCATCCGGCCAAGTTCGCCGAGGCGGTGGTCAAGGCGGGCTTCACCGGCGCCCCGCTGCCGCCGCACATGGATGACCTGCTGGCGCGGGAAGAGCGCTACAGCGTGCTGCCGGCGGAGCTCGCTGCGGTCCAGCGCTTCGTCGCCGACAATCGCCGCTGATAGCGGCGCAAACGAGGGGGCGGGTGCCCGACGCGCCCGGTCCAATCCTGCGAGGATAGGGATCATGCTGAGGATCTGGGGACGCACCAACTCGACCAACGTCAAGAAGGTGCTGTGGTGTGCCGAGGAGCTGGCGCTGCCCTTCGAACGAATCGATGCGGGCGGCGCCTATGGCGTGGTCGACGAACCCGCCTACCGGGCCATGAATCCCAACGGTCTGATCCCTTGCCTGCAGGACGACGACCTCGTGCTGTGGGAATCCAACGCGATCGTGCGCTATCTGTGCGCCAAATATGGGCGCGGCTCCCTGCATGAGGCAGATCCCGCGGCGCGTGCCGAGGCCGACAAGTGGATGGACTGGACGACCTCGTCGTTGGCCTCCCCCTTCAAGGCCGTGTTCTGGAATACGGTGCGCCTGTCGGCGGAGCAGCGCGACGACAAGGCGCTCGAAGAAGGACTGGCCGCCTGCGGCACGCTACTCGGCAGGGTAGATCGGACGCTGTCCGAACAGCCCTTTTTGTCGGGGACGGCGTGGGGTATGGGAGACATTCCGCTGGGCTGCTTTGCCTATGCGTGGTTCGAAATGGATATCGAGCGTCCCGACCTGCCGCATCTGGCAGCCTGGTACGCGCGGCTGCAGTCGCGTCCCGCCTACCGCCAGCACGTCATGATCGCGCTCACCTGAGCTAGAGGTGCCGCGTCAGGGTAATCATGCCAGGAGGCTGCTTGGACCCCGATCTTTCCCGGTCATCGCTCGATGAACTCACCCGTCCGCGCCTGCTCCCACGCGAGCGCGACGCCGCGCTCTATCGACGCGCCCAGGATGCTGGGCTCTCCGAGCTGCAGGCGAGGGTCCTGGCCGGACGTCTGGCAGGGTATGCAGGGCCGCTGGAGGCGCTGATCGATCCGGCGCTGCGTCATCTCAGCCACCCTGAGCGGCTGGCCGATGCGCGCCGCGGTGCCGAGCGGATTGCGCGGGCGGTGAGCGAGGGCGAACACATCGGTATCCTTACCGATTACGACGTCGACGGCATCACCTCCCACGTGGTGATCCTGCGCGCGCTGACCGAGCTGTTCGGCGTGCCCGCCACCCGCCTGCACAGTCTGATCGGCCACCGCATCAACGATGGTTACGGCATCAGCCTGCCGCTGGTCGAGCGTACCCTGGCGCTCAAGCCGCGGCCGACGCTGGTGGTCACCGCCGACTGCGGCTCCTCCGACGAGCCGCGGATCGCCCGCCTGCGTGACGCCGGCATCGATGTGGTGGTGACCGATCACCATGCGCTGCCGCTGGCGGGGCCGCCGGCCTCGGCCTACGCCACCATCAACCCCACCCGCGACGACTGCGACTACCCCGACAAGACCATCGCCGGCTGCATGGTGGCGTGGCTGATGATGTCGCTCACCCGGGCAGTACTGATCGAGCAGGGCGTGCTCTCCGGGTCGACGCCCAAGCTCGCCCCCTGGCTCTCCTACGTCGCCCTGGGCACGGTGGCGGACTGCGTCTCGCTGGGTGGCAGTGCCGCCAACCGTGCGGTGGTGACCTACGGCCTGCGTCTGATCAATCGCATGCAGGCGCCGTGCTGGCGGGTGATGGCGGAGCGCCTGGGGAGTGACAGCGTGCCGTTCGACGCCGAGACCCTGGCCTTCCAGATGGGGCCTCGCATCAACGCACGCTCGCGTCTCGATGACCCCTACGCGGCGCTGCACTTCATGCTGGCGACGGACGACGACCTGGCCCGACGCCACCTGCAGGTGCTCGACGACGACAACCAGGCGCGCAAGGCGCTGGAAGCGGACATGGTCGAGCAGGCCCGGGGGCTGGCGTTGACGCAGCTGGCCGAGGCCCCGCCGGCGCTGGTGATCCACCTGCCGCAGGGCCATGCCGGGGTGCAGGGGATCGTCGCCTCGCGCCTGGTCCAGACCTACGGCCGGCCGACCCTGGTGCTGACCCCGGCCACTGCGCCGGAGATGCTCACCGGCTCGGGGCGCTCGATCGAGGCGCTGCATCTGCGCGACGCCCTGCAGCGCGTTCACGAGCTGGCGCCGGAGAGCCTACCGCGCTTCGGTGGCCACCGTGGCGCCGCCGGTGTGGGGGTGCCGCTGGGTGAACTCGAGCGTTTCCGCGATGCCTTCCTGCAGGCGGTGGGCGAGCAGCTGGGCGGGCGTGAGCTCTATCCGGTGGTATGGACCGACGGCGAGCTGGACGCGGCGCAGCTGTCACTGGCCACCCTCGACGAGCTGGCGGCGCTGGCACCCTATGGGCGCGAATTCGAGGCGCCGCTGTTCGAGGCGACTTTTCACGTCGAGCAACTGCGTGCGGTGGGGGCGGAGGGCAACCACCTGATGCTGGAGCTCTCCCGCGATGCCAGCGTCACCCGCGCCATCTGGTTCCGCGCCCTGGCGCCGGGGGCCGCGCATCCGATCGCGGTCGGCGACCGTGTACGCTGCGGCTTCAAGCTCTCGCGCAACCGCTGGAAAGGGCGCGAGTCGCTGCAACTGATGGTCGAACACGCCGAGCGCCTGAGCGCCTGAGCGCCCCGACACCGTCGTCTCTCCACGATCATCGCTGTCGAGCCCGCCGTGCCCACCTGCATGGCGCTGCTCCGCCCCTACGAGATCCACCACCCCGCCGGCATTGGCGCTATCATGAGCCGCCTCGCGCACCGCGAGAGACGCAGCGGCGCCACAAGCGCCGCGCTCCCCGCCAGGCCGGCGGCGCCACCGCGCCACGGCGATGGCCATCCAACGCCAAGGGAACCCTCGATGGACAGCCCACAGATCCGTCATCGGATGCATGAAGACGTACTCGCCATTCTGCTTGGCTCGGCCTGTGCCGCGCTCGGGGTGGTGCTCTATCAGCACGCCCAGATTCTGATCGGCAGTACGGCCGGGATCGCGCTGTTGATCAGCTACGCCACCGGCTGGCCTTTCGGACCGGTGTTCTTCGTGGTCAATCTGCCGTTCTACTGGCTCGCCTGGCAGCGGATCGGGCACCAGTTCACGCTCAAGACCTTCGCCGCCATCGCATTGCTCTCCTGGCTCAGCTGGCATATCGGTGATTGGGTCGAGATCGGGACGGTGACGCCACTGTTCGCGGCGCTGATGGGCGGCGCGCTGATCGGACTGGGGGTGCTCTCGCTGTTTCGCCACCGCGGCAGCCTGGGTGGCTTCAATATCCTCGCGCTGCACCTGCATGACCGCTACGGCTGGAGCGCGGGCAAGGTGCAACTGGGGCTCGATGGCCTGGTGATGCTGGCGGCGTTCGCCGTGCTACCGGTGAGCAACGTGCTCTACTCGATCCTGGGGGCGGCGGTGCTCAGCGGCATTCTGACCCTCAACCACCGGCCGGGGCGCTATACCGGGGTCAGCCGCAACTGAGCGGTACGCGTCAGTAGCAGGGCCATAGCCCCGGTGTCACCAGCTCGATCAGATGCCCGTCCGGATCGCGGAAGTAGAGACTTTCGCTGCCCGGGGGCCAGCGGGTGCGCCCCTCGATGATCACGCCCTCGGCGTCGAGGTGCGCCTCCCAGGCGGGCAACTGCTCGGCGCCGATCGCCAGCGCCACGTGCTGGCGGCCGGCGCCGTCGTGGGGAGGAATCGTGCCCATGCCGTCGGGCAGCGTCACCGTGGTGTCGGTCTCGCCGCGCTGGAACACCAGCAGCATGCTGGCGCCCACCGGGTAGGCGAGAAAGCGCTCGTCGGCGAGATGCGGCTCCAGGCCCAGGACGCGCTCGAAAAACGCCCGGGCGCGGGCCTTGTCGGCGGTGTAGAGCACGCTCTCGACGATCCCGTCGAGCGGCGGTGCGCCGTTGCTGGAGGTGTCGGATGCGGAGGACATGGGGTCTCCTGTGGGTCGACGGGGCGCTGGCGCTCAGCCCTTGAGCCAGAACCACCACACGATAAAGACGATGAGCGCCAGGCCCAGCGTATTGAGCAGTATCAGCATCAGTGTCGCTCCTGATCGGAGGGCGTGCCACCGCCCGGGGTGAAGCGGCGCAGGCGGCTGGCGTTGGCGACCACCGTGACCGAGGAGGCCGACATCGCCAGCGCCGCGAGCATCGGCGACAGCAGCATTCCGGTGAGCGGATAGAGCACGCCGGCGGCAATGGGGATGCCGAGGGTGTTGTAGCCGAACGCCCCCCACAGATTCTGCTTGATGTTGGTGAGCGTGGCGCGGCTGATGGCGATGGCATCGGCCACTCCGTGCAGCGAGTCGCGCATCAGCGTGATGCCGGCACTCTCGATGGCGACGTCGGTGCCCTGGCCGATGGCGAAGCCGACATCTGCCTGGGCCAGCGCCGGGGCGTCGTTGATGCCGTCGCCGACCATACCCACACGTTCGCCACGCTGCTGCAGCGCCGCCACCGCCGCCTGCTTGCCCCCCGGCAGCAGCTCGGCGTGGACTTCGTCGATCCCCGCTTCGCGGGCGATGGCGGTGGCGGCGGCGGTATTGTCGCCGCTCAGCATCACCACCTTAAGCCCCGCCTGGCGCAGCCGTGTCACCGCGGCGCGGCTATCTTCGCGCAGGGCGTCGCGGACTGCGAAGAGCGCCGCCAGCTGGCCGTCCAGGGCGAGATAGACCACGCTCGCAGCCTGCTGCTGCCAGCTCTCGGCGGTCTCAGCCGCAGCCTGAATATCAATGGCGTGGTCGTGCATCAGCGCGGCGTTGCCGAGCAGTGCCTGACCGCTGCCCGCCAGGTTGGCGACCAGGCCGCGCCCGGCGAGGCTTTCGAAGGCGCTGACCGCCGGCGTCTCGCGCGCGTCGCCCAGATGCGCCAGCAGGGCGCTCGCCAGTGGATGCTCCGAACCGCGCTCGAGCGCGACCACGGCCGCCTGGGCGCGCGCCTCCGTCTGCCAGTAGTGGCTGCCGGTCACCCGCGGGCGCCCTTCGGTGAGGGTTCCGGTCTTGTCGACCACCAGCGTGCTCAGGCGGCTGGCGGTCTGCAGCGCCTCGCCGTCGCGGATCAACACGCCGTGCTCGGCGGCCTTGCTGATGCCGAGCATGGTCGAGATCGGGGTCGCCAGTCCCAGCGCACAGGGGCAGGCGATGATCAGTACCGTGGTCGCGGCCACCAGCATGTGCACCAGCTGCGGCGCTGGCCCGAGGTTGAGCCAGGCGAGTGCGGTGAGCACCGCGATGATCATCACGCTGGGCACGAAGATGCCGGCGACACGGTCGGCCAGGGCACCGATCGGTGGGCGCGACTCCTGCGCCTGGGCGACCTGATCGACGATACGTCCGAGGCGGGTGTCGTCACCCACCTGGGTGGCGCGATAGACCAGGCTGCCGCGGCCGTTGACCGTCCCCGCGCTAACGCTGTCGCCGGGGCCCTTGCGTACCGCGTCGGGCTCGCCGGTCAGCATCGATTCGTCGATATGGCTCTCGCCGCTCTCGACCTCGCCATCCACCGGCAGGCGCTCGCCGGGACGCACCCGGATGCGCTCGCCCACCTGCACACGCTCGATCGCGACTTCTCTCTCCTGACCCTGACGAATCACCCGCGCGGTGCGGCTCTGCAGATCGAGCAGCCGCGACAGCGCCTGGCTGCTGCGCCCCTTGGCACGCAGCTCCAGCGCCTGGCCGATGCCGATCAGACCCACGATCATCAGCGAGGCCTCGAAATAGAGATGGCGCGAGGCCGGCGGGATCAGACCGGGAAACAGCACCACCGTCATCGAGTAGAGCCAGGCTGCGGCGGTGCCGAGGGCGATCAACGTATCCATGTTGGCCTGGTGGTGGCGAAAGGCCTTCCAGGCACCCTCGAAGAAGCGCCGCCCGGCGCTGGCGAGCACGCCCAGCGTGGCTAGCCCCAGGGCCATCCAGACCCAGCGCTCGGTGCCCTCGAGGCGGGGCTGGTGGACGAACATCGCCAGCATCATCGGTATCCCCAGGGCGAGGCTGACACACGCCTCGCGCAGATGGCGGCGCCACTGGCGGCGGTTGTCGCGCTGGCGCTGGGCGCTGGCCTGGCGCAGATCGGCGATCGGCGTCGCCGTGTAGCCGGCGCCGCGCACCGCAGTGATCAGCGCTTCGAGATCGGCGCTGCCGCCGACCTGCGCGGTCTCACTGGCGAAGTTGACCTGGGCGCGGGTCACCCCAGGGGTGGCGGCGAGCGCCTTCTGTACCGCGTTGACGCAGCCGGCGCAGGTCATGCCACCGATCGCCAGCCGTTGCGGGGCGGGCTGGGCAGTCTGAGTGCCGGTCGCCGTATCGGGCTGCGCGGTCACCGCGGTTGCGTCTTGCGCTGCCGCTTTCTCATCTTGCGCTGCCGCTTTCTCATCTTGCGCTGCCGCTTTCTCATCTTGCGCTGTCGCTTGGCCCTGGGCCGGCGCGGTGGAGGGCGCCGGCGCATAGCCGGCCTCCGTCAGCAGCGCTGCGACGCGCTCGGCGGGCAGGGCAGAGACCACGCGCAGCCGCTGCTGGTCGGGTTCTCCGCTGACTTCGGCGGCGGCATCCGCCTGCTGGATCGCCGCGCGCATGCGCTTGACGCAGCCCTGGCAGTGCATCGCCGGCACCTGCAGGGTGAGCGCCGTATCGCTCGCTGCTTCGCGGGTCTCGTCGAGCGGTGAGGCCGGATAGCCGGCGCTGTCGAGCAGTTGGCGCAGGTGTGCTTCGTCGAGTTGGGTGGTGACGGTCAGCTCGCGCTGCGCCGGGTCGGCGTCGAGGGTGGCGTCACCGTCGACGGCGCCGACTGCCGCGCGCAGCCGCTTGACGCAGCCCTGGCAGTGCATGGCATCGACGCGATAACGATAGCGGTTCAAACGGACCTCCCCGGCGCGGCCTGGCAGTCGTGGGCGCCGTCGGACGTGTGTTCGATCAGGCGACAGATGCTGTGCCCGTCGGGGGCACCGTCGGGCATCTGCGACCAATCCTCGAGGGCGTGCTCCATGCGCTCGGCCAGCGCCTGCAGCTCGCGGATCTGGGCATGGATACGCGGCAGCCGCGCGGCGAGCAGATCGCGCACCAGCGGGCATGGCGAATCGCCCTGGTCGGCCTGGTCGAGAATCTCGGCGATCTCCTTGAGGCTGAAACCCAGGGTGCGCGCGCGCTGGATGAATCGCAGCCGGCCCAGGTCGCGCTGGTCGTAGAGCTGATAGCCGTTGTCCGGATCACGCTGCGGCGTCAGCAGGCCCTGGCGGGTGTAGTGACGCACGGTCTCGGCGGTGACCCCGGCGCTTCGCGCCAGTTCGGTGACTTTCATCGTGGGCTCCTCGCTCGCTTTTCGACAGCAGTGTAAAACCTAGGTCTTACACATGGGTCAAGGCGAGCCTCTATCACTCCTGATCGGTGCCGGCAAGGCGGGGAGGGCGCCGCCAGGGGCCAAGGAGGGCGAAAGCGACATAGCGATTCGTATTACGACTAAAGAGAAGTCAAAAATGCGATTAAAACGACCGTTTGCGCATTGACGCTGATGCGGCGCTGAGTGACAAAGGGATGGGAAAAATAGTGCTGAGGGAGTGCGAAAACCGCGCCTTCGGCGATGATCGCCAGACGCGCAAGCGCAAGGGCGACCACTGGGAGAGGGGAACAAGCCATGTCTTTTCGCTATAACCGTTTGTCGCTGGCCATCGCGCTGGTGAGTGCCGCCGCCTCCAGTCAGGCCATGGCCGGCGCCTTTCAGCTTCAGGAACAGAGTGTCAGCGGCCAGGGCACCTCCTGGGCCGGACGCTCCTCCAACGTTCAGGACGGCTCCATCGTCTTCGGCAACCCGGCGGGCATGTCGTTCCTCGACCGCGCTCAGGTCACCGCGGGTACCCACTACATCGATGCCAGCTCGGACATCAGCAATGACAGCGGCACCCAGCCGACACTTGCAGGCGTGGTCGGCACCCAGGGCAGCACCGACGGCGACATGATTCCGCACAAGGCGGTGCCATTCGGTTATTACGTACAACCGATCAACGACCGCTGGAGCTTCGGTCTCGGCGTCTATGCGCCGTTCGGCCTGGTCACCGACTACGGCGACGACTTCAAGGGACGCTACTTCGGCAACTACAGTGACCTGGAGGTCATCACCGCCCAGCCCACGCTGTCGTATCGCTTCAACGACAAGTTCGCCATCGGCTTCGGGGTGACCTACAACCACATCAAGGGCGAGCTGGAGAGCAAGACCCCCAACCCGCTCAACCCAGCCGCCTCCAGTGACGGCACCGTCAACGTCAAGGGTAACGACGATGCCTGGGGCTATAACATCGGTCTGATCTACCGCCCGGTGGAGTCCACCACCCTGGGCCTGACTTACCGCTCCAAGGTCGACTACCACCTCACCGGCGATGTCGATGCCTCCAACGTCTTCGGCGGGGTCGGCCCGGGGGGCGCGGTCTTCCTCAACAGCTCCGGCGATGCCTCACTCGACATCACCCTGCCCGAGACCATCGACTTCTCGGTCACCCACCAGATCGACGACCGCTGGACGGTGATGGCCGGGGCGACCTATATCCGCTGGAGTCGCTTCGATCAGCTGGTGGTCGACAACAGCCAGGGGCTGGATATCAACGAGCAGCAGGACTATCGCGACACCTGGCAGTACGCCGCCGGTCTCTCCTACAAGGTCAATCCGGCCTGGACCCTGCGCGGTGGTATCGCCTATGACCAGTCACCGGTCAAGGATGCCCATCGCACCCCGCGCGTGCCCACGGCGGACCGTAACCTGGTCTCGATCGGTGCCGGCTGGACACCCATTCCCGACCTGACCATCGATGCCGCCTACAGCTACATCTGGGAACATCGTGCCGACGTCGACCAGCAGAAAGCCAACGGCACCTCCTACCAGGCCGAGTACGACAACTCGCTCAACCTGTTCGGGGTGCAGGCGACCTACCGTTTCTAATCCCGAGCTCAGGCCCGAGAACCCGTCTTGCACCCCCGGTGGCGAGACGGGTATCTCAACCGCCAACCTTTCGCGCTGATTCTGTCGATCTGATCCTTTCGCGCTGATTCTTTGGAGCTGATTCTTTCGAGCTATGCCGACGCGCCGCCATCTGCGGCGCGTCTTCGTTTCAGCGTGCCGTTGGCTCAGGGGCTCTCGTCACCCGTGGCACGTGTCGCCCGCGAGGCCTGCAGCGTCCGCGTGAGCAGGGCGCGCAGGGCGGCCGGGCGTACCGGCTTGAGCAGTAGCTGGTAGCCGCCGCGCTTTATCTCGTCGGCGACCTCTTCGGTGCGGTCGGCGGTGATCACGATCCCCGGCACGCTCTGTTCGCACAGCTCCTCCAGCGCCTCCAGTGCCATCAGCCCGGTCACCTCGTTGTCGAGGTGGTAGTCGGCCAGGATGGCGTCGGGGTCCCCGCCCATGTTGCGGATCGCCGACTTGGCGCCGCCGATGGAGGTGGCGGTGAACACTTCGCACTCCCAGCCCTCGAGCATCGCCTTCATGCCTTCGAGGATCAGGCGCTCGTTGTCGATACACAGTATGCGTGTGCCGATCAGCTTGTTGCCGCTGCGGCGCGGCGTGCTCTCTTCCACCTTGGGGCTACCCCGACGCCCGGCCACCAGTGGCACCGAGACCGAGAACACGGTGCCGGCGGCGACCTTGGAGCGGACCTGGATCGGATGATCGAGCACCCGGCTCATGCGCTCGGCGATGGAGAGGCCGAGCCCCAGCCCGCGCTCGCTCTCCTTGTGGCGTGAGGCCTGATCGAGGCGCCGGAACTCCTGGAAGATCTCGCTGAGCTTGGAGTCGGGAATACCGGGCCCGGTATCCCATACCTCGATCACCACCCGGTCATGGCGCCGGCGGCAGCCCAGCAGCACGCGCCCCTGCTGGGTGTAGCGCAGGGCGTTGGAGAGGAAGTTCTGGATGATGCGTCGCAGCATCTGGGCATCACTGTCGACCCACAGGCCGGTGGTGACCATGTCCAGGTCGAGGCCGCGGTCGTCGGCCATCACCTCGAACTCGGCGCGCAGCGGGCGCAGGATGTCGGCCAGCGGAAACTGGCTGCGGCGCGGTGTCAGCGCCCCGGCATCGAGCTTGGAGATGTCGAGCAGGGTGCCCAGCAGCTCCTCGGCGGCTTGCAGCGAGTTGTCGATATGCCCGATGGTGCGGCGGTGGTCGCCGTCCGCCACCTGCTGGCCCAGTGCCGAGGTGAACAGCCGTGCGGCGTTGAGCGGCTGCAGTAGATCGTGGCTGGCGGCGGCGAGGAAGCGGGTCTTGGAGGCGTTGGCATCCTCGGCGGTCTGCTTGGCCTGACGCAGGGCCTGCTCCGCCTCGGCGCGCACCCGGTTCTCCTGACGCAGGGCGGCGTTGGCCTTGGACAGCGCCTGGGTGCGCTCGCGCACGCGCTCCTCGAGATTCTCGTTGGTCTCGCGCAGGGCGATCTCGGCCAGACGGCGCTCGGTGATGTCCTGGTAGAGCGCGAAGAAGCCGAGTATCCGCCCGCCTTCGCCGAAGTGGGGCGTGTAGGTCACCAGCATGTAGCGCACGCCACCGTCGCCGTCATCCAGCGAGATCTCGAAGTTGACCCGTTCGCCGTCCAGCGCGCGGCGCATCCAGGGGCCGCGCTGGCGCGCCGCGGCCGCTGGCATGACGTTCTGCACGCGCTCGCCGATCACCGCGTTGCGGTCGATGCCCATCGCCGCCTCGTAGGCGCGGTTGGTGAAGAGATAGCGGCAATCCGTGTCGAAGTAGGCGATCAGCGCCGGCACGTTGTCGGTGTAGATACGGATATTGCTCTCGGAGCGGATCAGCGCCTCTTCGGTGCGCTTCTGTTGGGTGATGTCCTGGTAGGTGTAGACGAAGCCGCCGCCCGGCATGGGATTGCCGAGCACCTCGAGCACGCTGCCGTCGGGACGGTAGCGCTCGTAGCGGTGGGGCTGGCCGCTTCTGATGTTCTCGATCAGCTGCTCGACGTGCTCCTCCGGGTCGCCGGGGCCGTACTCGCCGTTGTGGGCGTTGTAGCGGAACACCTTCTCCATCGGTGTGCCGACGCGGATCAGGTTGTCGGGGAAGCGGAAGATCTCCAGGTAGCGCTGGTTCCACACCACCAGATTGAGGTTCTGGTCGACCACGCCGATGCCCTGGTTGATGTTCTCGATGGTCGCCTGCAGCAGGGCGCGGTTGAACTCCAGCACCTGCGACGCTTCGTCGACGATCGAGATCACGTCCGAGATTCCGATGCCGCGGCCCTGCAGCGCCGAGTTGACCACGATGCGCGCCGACGAGGCGCCGAGCACCGACGCCAGCAGGCGCTCGGTGAACTGAATCACATCGATCGAGGCGCGGGCGTTGTTCTCCAGCGGCTTGGCGTTGCGCCGGCCGTAGTCATCGAAGGCGCGCTCGACCTGGGACTGGCCCAGGAAGCGCTCGCACAGCACCTTGAGATCGCCCACCGTGGTGGCCCCGGTCCAAGGGCGGTTGACCGTGGTCTGGCGGGTCTCGATGCTGTCGACGAACAGCGATGCCTGAATGCGCTCGACCACCCGCTGCGGCGTCAGCTGGGAGATGAAGATATAGAAGAACAGGTTGAAGCCGAGCGACAGCATCACCCCGTGGGCGAAGCTGTCGGTGACGTTGAGCCCGAACAGGTGCAGCGGCGACAGCCACGCCAGACCCAGCGGGCCGCCGGCCAGCCACGCCTCCGGCAGCAGGCCGGCGCGGATCAGTGCCGGCATCAGCAGGGTGTAGGCCCAGATCGCAAAGCCCACGTTGAGCCCGGTGACCACGCCGAGGCGGTTACCGCGCTTCCAGTAGAGCCCGCCGAGCAGCGCCGGCGCGAACTGGGCGGCGGCGGAGAGCGAGAGCAGGCCGGTGGCGGCCAGTGAGCTGTACTCCGCCACCAGCTGGTAGAACAGGTAGGCCAGCGCCAGAATGGCGACGATGGTGATACGCCGCGCCAGCAGCACCAGGCGCCCGTAGTCGCGTGATTTCTCCTCGAACCAGCGCAGGCGGAAGAGTGCCGGCAGCACGATCTCGTTGGAGATCATGATCGCATTGGCCACCGCCGCCATGATCACCATGCCGGTGGCCGCCGAGAGCCCGCCGACGAAGGTGAGCATGGCCAGCCAAGGTTGGTCGGCGACGATCGGCAGCGCCAGCACGTAGCTGTCGGGGGCGATATTCTCACCGGGGAACAGCGACAGGCCGGCCGCCGCCAATGGCAGCACGAAAAGCCCGATCAGCACCAGGTAGAGCGGGAACAACCAGCGCGCGCGCTTGGCGTCGTCGGTGTTGGTGTTCTCCACCACGGTGATATGGAACTGGCGTGGCAGACAGAACACCGCCAGCATCGCCAGCAGGGTCTGGGTCCAGAAGCTGGTGTCGAAGTTCTGCTCGGTGAGCTGCTGCTGCAGCTGCAGATAGGTGTCGGCGCGGCCGAGCAGGTCGCCGAGGCCGTCGAACATGCCCCAGGTGACATAGGCCCCGAGCACCAGAAACACCACCAGCTTGACCACCGACTCGAAGGCGATCGCCTGGATCAGCCCCTCGTGGTGCTCGGTGGCGTTGGTATCGCGGGTGCCGAACAGGATCGCGAAGACGGCCATCACGATGGCGATATAGAAGGCGGTGTCGTCGACGATCGGCGCCTTGACCGAGTGGCCGTCGCTGGTCATCACGCGGAAGGCGGTGGAGACCGCCTTGAGCTGCAGTGCGATGTAGGGCAGCGTGCCGACCAGCGCGATCAGACTGGCGAAGGCGGCCAGCGACTGCGACTTGCCGTAGCGCGAGGCGATGAAGTCGGCGATCGAGGTGACGTTCTGGCGTTTGGCCACACGGATCATCTTGGTGATCACCGGCCAGAACAGCAGGAAGGTGAGCACCGGGCCGATGAACACGCTGGCGAACGACCAGCCCGAGGTGGCGGCCTGGCCGACGCTACCGTAGAAGGTCCAGGAGGTGCAGTAGACCGCCAGCGCCAGGCTGTAGACGATCGGCCGCCGGCTGGCCGGCCCGTGGCGCCTGGCGTGGCGATCGCCGCGCCAGGCAATGGCGAACAGCGTGGCCACGTAGAGCAGTGCCACGACGATCAGTAAGCCGCCTTCGAACATGTGTTTCCCCGCTTGCGCCGGGCGCCTCCGCGCCCGTGTGATTCCCTTTGGGTCGCCCCCCGCTATGATCGCCTGCCGCGGCGCGCCTCGCCAGCGCCCTGGCGCCGTGCAGGGCGTCTAGTGTGACAGACGCGGGCGATGCCCGCGCCTCGGACGCTCATGCTTTGGCCTGATAGACCAAGGTTCAATGTCTGAACGAATTCTCTACATGACTGTTATTAATAAAGAAAACGTTAATGCGTCGAGCCGCCCGTCACCCATCGACTAAAGTCAGCCTGCCCCCGCAAGCCCCCTCTGACATAGGCTGCACTCGTGTCGCCGAACCCGACAAGCCGTTGATTTTCGAGCGCTCAGCAGCGCGCCCGGCGATCGGCACGCAAATCGGGCAGGACGCACCCGTGTGCGCCCAGTGGGCGGGGGGAGCTTTCGAGCAGCGAGAGGGGGAGTCTCATGAAGGGAAAGAGCCGACAGGACTACTGGAAGGCCAACATACGCTTGATCGCCACGCTGTTGGTGATCTGGTTCATCGTCTCCTATGGCTTCGGCGTGCTGCTGGTCGAGCCGCTCAATACGATTCACGTCTTTGGCTTCAAGCTCGGCTTCTGGTTCGCCCAGCAGGGCGCGATCTACGCCTTCCTGGTGCTGATCGTGGTCTACGCCTGGAAGATGAACCGGCTCGACCGGGAGTTCGACGTCGAAGAGCAGTAACTGGACATCTATCGCAACCAACAAGAACCAACACACAGGACAGGCCTGATGGATATTCAATTACTGACCTATCTCTTCGTGGGGGGCTCTTTCGTCCTCTACATCGGCATCGCGATCGCCTCGCGGGTCGGCTCCACCAAGGAGTTCTACGTCGCCGGCGGCGGCGTCTCGCCGATCGCCAACGGTGCGGCCACCGCGGCCGACTGGATGTCGGCGGCGTCGTTCATCTCGATGGCGGGGATCATCGCCTACTCGGGCTATGACGCCTCGGTCTACCTGATGGGCTGGACCGGCGGCTACGTGCTGCTGGCGATGCTGCTCGCGCCTTATCTGCGCAAGTTCGGCAAGTTCACGGTGCCGGACTTCATCGGTGACCGTTACTACTCCAACGTGGCGCGCACGGTGGCGGTGATCTGCGTCATCTTCGTCTCCTTCACCTACGTGGCAGGGCAGATGCGCGGTACCGGGATCGTCTTTGCCCGCTTCCTCGAGGTCGACGTCGACATCGGCGTGGCGATCGGCATGGTGATCGTGTTCTTCTACGCCGTGCTCGGCGGCATGAAGGGCATCACCTACACCCAGGTCGCGCAGTACTGCGTGCTGATCTTCGCCTTCACCGTGCCGGCGATCTTCCTCTCGGTGATGATGACCGGGCATATCCTGCCGCAGACCGGCTTCGGCGCCACGCTGCTCGACGCCGCCGGTAACGACACCGGGGTCTATCTGCTGACCCGGCTCGACCAGCTGGTGACCGAACTCGGCTTCAGCGCCTACACCTCGGGTACCAAGTCGACCATCGATGTCTTCTTCATCACCGCGGCGCTGATGTGCGGCACCGCCGGGCTGCCCCACGTGATCGTGCGCTTCTTCACCGTACCGCGGGTGCGCGATGCGCGGGTCAGTGCCGGCTGGGCCCTGTTCTTCATCGCCATCCTCTACACCAGCGCGCCGGCGGTGGGCGCCTTCGCCCGGGTCAACCTGATCGAGACGGTCGACAACACCGCCTACGAGTCGCTGCCGCAGTGGTTCCACAATTGGGAGAACTCGGGGCTGATCGCGTGGAACGACAAGAACGCTGACGGCGAGGTGCAGATGTCCGCCGGCGATCCGTTCCAGGGGGCCCCGGTCTATACCGGCGAGCGTGGCATCCACGGCGAGCGGCTGTTGAGCAACGCCCCCACCGACAATCCCGGTGAGGTCTATATCGACCGCGACATCATCGTGCTGGCCAACCCCGAGATCGGCAATCTGCCCGCCTGGGTGGTGGCCTTGGTCGCTGCCGGGGGCGTGGCGGCGGCGCTGTCGACCGCGGCCGGGCTGCTGCTGGTGATCTCGTCGGCGATCTCCCACGACCTGCTCAAGAAGCAGCTCAAGCCGGACATCTCCGAGAAGGGTGAGCTGCTGGCCGCGCGCCTCGCCGCGGCGGTGGCGATCGTGATCGCCGGCTATTTCGGCATCAACCCGCCGGGATTCGTGGCCCAGGTGGTGGCGTTCGCCTTCGGGCTGGCGGCGTCGAGCTTCTTCCCGGTGATCCTGATGGGCATCTTCTACAAGCGCATGAACAAGGAGGGGGCGATCGCCGGGATGCTGGTGGGGCTGATCTTCACCTTCAGCTACATCGTCTACTTCAAGTTCGTGGCGCCGGAAATGAACAGCCCCGAGCACTGGTGGTTCGGCATCTCGCCGGAAGGGATCGGCACCCTGGGCATGATCTTCAACTTCGTGGTGTCGCTGGTGGTGTGCCGCTTCACCGCGCCGCCGCCGGCGGAAATCCAGCAGATCGTCGAGGAGATCCGCGTGCCGCGCGGTGCCGGCGCCGCGGTCGACCACTGAACCGAAGTCTGACCGCACACCGCCCCGGCGCACCGGGGCGGTGTCGTTGGTCGACGATGCCAACAGTGACGATACCGACAACGAGTACGCCAACAACACGAGGAGGCAACGATGAACTGGATGGAGAATGGCCTGTTGCTATTCGGGCTGCTGGTCGTGGGGGTGAGCTACCTGCGCTACGTGCGGCGCACCCGCGATCTGCGCGGCGTGCTGCTGTTCTGGCAGCGGCGAATGGTGCTCACGCCGACCGAGTTCAAGCTGCAGCGCGCGGGTATCGCGGTGCTGTTCGTGGGGGTGACGGTGCGCTATCTGGGCGTGATGCACGTGATCTGAGCGCCGCTGCCGTCACTCGCGCTGGTCTTCGGTGATCGATACGCCAGCGCTTCGCCGCCGCCCGGGGCGGTGTTAGCATAGGCGCCCCACGACCCCACGAATGACACCCGCGTCCAGCGGCGACCGGCGACCCTTGCCGTGTTGCGGGCAGCGGCGCGAAAGAGCGAAGCATGCAACGAGCCAGCGATCCCCTCGATAGCCGGCAGGCAGAGACTGCCGAGGCCGATGCGTCTGCCAAGGCCAGACGCGAATTCAACAAGCTGCAGAAGCGCCTGCGCCGCCAGGTCGGCAATGCGATCATCGACTACGGCATGATCCACGAAGGCGACAAGGTGATGGTGTGCCTGTCCGGCGGCAAGGACTCCTACACCATGCTGGATATCCTGCTCAACCTGCAGCGCAACGCCCCGGTGGCGTTCGAGCTGGTGGCGGTCAATCTCGACCAGAAGCAGCCGGGCTTCCCCGAGCACGTGCTGCCCGACTATCTCGCCACCAAGAATGTCGCCTACCATATCCTCGAGCGCGACACCTACTCGGTGGTGAAGGAGAAGACCCCGGAGGGCAAGACCACCTGCGCGCTCTGCTCGCGTCTGCGCCGGGGCTCGCTCTACGGCTTTGCCGAGGAGATCGGCGCGACCAAGATCGCCCTTGGCCATCACCGCGAGGACATGCTCGAGACGCTGTTCCTCAACATGTTCTACGGCGGCACGCTCAAGTCGATGCCCCCCAAGCTGCTCTCCGACGACGGCAAGAACATCGTCATTCGCCCGCTGGCCTACTGCCGTGAGGCGGATATCGCCGAGTATGCGCGGCAGATGGCCTTCCCCATCATCCCCTGCAATCTGTGCGGCTCGCAGCCCAATCTGCAGCGCCAGGTGGTCAAGGAGATGCTGGCGGAGTGGGAGGCCAAGCACCCTGGGCGCCTGGAGACGATGTTCAAGGCGGTGACCAACGTTGCCCCCTCGCAGCTGGCCGATCGCGAGCTGTTCGACTTCGAAGGGCTCGAGGAGAGCCAGCGCCAGCGTCAGCAGACGCGAATCGCGGCGCTCGACCTGCTATCCCGCGAGGCCTGAGCGGCCGTTGGCGCTTCGCGCCCGATCGAGAGCCACGACCCACGATAGACGCCTACATCCGCCGGTGGTCGCCGCCAGCGGGTCTGGGCGATGCCGCTGCGGGCTTAGCCGAGTGGCCCGCCGAGGATCGTCTTGCTCATCCCGCCCATGATATGGCGACCGTCCTCGGCGGCGAGTTCTGAGTACCACGCCCGGGTGGCGGCGGGGTCGGCGCCATGGGTCGTCTCGGCCCGCTTGCGCGCGCGGCTGACGATCTCGCCCACCCGCGCCACCCTGGCGGCGTCGTAGTGCGCAAGCGCCTCGGCGATGGCGTGGCCGCTGGCCTCGAGCGACTCGGCCAGCACCCAGGCGTCCTCCATCGCCTGGCAGCCGCCCTGACCCAGATCCGGTGCCATGCCGTGGGCGGCATCGCCGAGTATCGCCACCCTGGGGGCGACCAGCGTCTCCAGCGGGGCGATGTCGTGAATCTCCACCCGCGCCATGGCGGCGGGGTCGAAGCGAGCGATCAGCCGCTGCACCGGTGACGCCCAGCCGGCGAAGTGGTGCGCCAGCTCCTCACGGTAGCGGGCGGGGTCGTTGTCGCTGCCGGCGGCTAGCGGGACATCGAAGAAGCAGTAGAACTCCGGGTGCGCCGGATCGCCGCTCATCGGCATCAGCGAGACCCGCTGGTGGTCGCCGACGTACTGGACCCAGTCATGCAGTGGCGCCAGATCCTCGCTGGCGGGCACGCGCACGTTCCAGTTGACGTAGCCGCAGTAGCGCCGCGGCACCGGCCGGCCCAGCGCCTGTTCGCGCAGTCGCGAATGGGTGCCGTCGGCGATTACCAGCAGATCGGCGTGGCGCTCGCTGCCGTCGTCGAAGTGCGCGGTGATGCCGGAAGCATCCTGGCGATAGTCGGTGCAGGCGGTGCCCAGGGTGACGGCCTCCGCGCCCACCGCATCGAGCAGCAGCTGCTGCAGCGCGGCGCGGGCCACCGGGCAGGCGCGCTGGCCGACCTCGGCATACAGCGGGGCGAGGCTGAAGTCGGTGAGTCGTGCGCCGTCGCGGGTGTAGTAGCTCATGCGCTGCATATCACCGCTGACGTGTTCCAGCGCCTCGCCTACGCCGAGTGCCTTGAGGATCTTGACCCCGTTGGACCACACCGAGATGGCGGCGCCCACCGGGCGCAGCTCGGCGACCCGGTCGACCACGGCCACCTGGTGTCCGCGGTGCTTGAGCGCCAGCGCGGCCGTCAGCCCGCCCATGCCGGCACCGATCACCAGAACGTTCAAGCTCATGCGTTATCCTCGCAAGCGTATTGTATTGTCGGGGGGATCGACGGCGAGCGGCGGCGTGGCGCTGCCGCGCTGGGTGCCTGACCGATCGAACAGGTTTTTTTCATCCTACGCAGAAACGGGGCTTCAGGGGAATGCCTGACAACGTCCACCAGGACGTTCTCGGACACTTCCGTCGTGGCTCGAGACGATGCGTGGGCCGGGTAACGATCCGGGCAAGACAGGAGGGGAGATGACGACCCACGCAGATGCCATGCCGGCACTCGACGCCGAAGATCGGCAGCGGATCGCCACCGCGCTGGCGCGGGGCGATGACACGTTGCACGAGACCGCGCTCGGCGGGCTACGGGTGTGCGGGGCGCAGCAGAGGCCGCGGCTGCTGCTGAGCCACGGTGCCGGGGCGGGGCACGACTCTCCCTTCCTGAGCCGTCTGCGCCACGCGCTGGCCGCTGGCGGCGTGCAGGTGATCGCGGTGGAGTTCGCCTACATGGCGCGCATGCGGCGCGAGGGTCGGCGACGGCCACCGCCGCGGGTCGAGGGGCTGGTGGCGGAGCTGAGCGCCTGGCGCCGGGCCATCGACGCTGACGGCCAAGCGCCGGCGTGGCTGGGCGGCAAGTCGATGGGTGGGCGGGTGGCCAGCCTGCTGGCGGCGCGGGAGCCGCTGCCGGGGCTGGTGCTGTGCGGCTATCCCTTCCATCCGCCGGGCAAGCCTGAGCGCCTGCGCCTCGATCACTGGCCTGAGCTCGAGTGTCCGCTGCTGCTTTTGCAGGGCACGCGGGATGCATTCGGGACCCGTGCGGAGGTCGAAGGGTATGCGCTGCCGGCGCAGCTCGAGTGCCATTTTCTCGACGGCGGCGACCATGACTGGCAGCCGCCCCGGCGCCTCGGCGTGAGTCAGGCTGAACTGATCGATACCGCTGCAGCCCTGATCAGCCGGCGCCTGGCGCAAGTCGATGAACGGCAGGGATAAATCGTTGCGGGAAAGCGGTTGACTTTCAACCGGCTACCGGTAGAATGCAGCGCCACGTGACCACGGGTGGTTAGCTCAGCTGGGAGAGCACCAGCCTTACAAGCTGGGGGTCACAGGTTCGAACCCTGTACCACCCACCATCGCGCAAGCGTTGGCACTGTGGATCACGTATTGGAAACTGGGGACCGGTAGTTCAGTTGGTTAGAATGCCGGCCTGTCACGCCGGAGGTCGCGGGTTCGAGTCCCGTCCGGTCCGCCATTTCCAGCGATGTTCGGGAAGCGACAATTTCCCGGATGTCATTTGCAAGTCGCGTAGTGGGTATCAGGTAGGTGTTTCACGACTCAGACCCGATGCTTCGAGTGGACCGGTAGTTCAGTTGGTTAGAATGCCGGCCTGTCACGCCGGAGATCGCGGGTTCGAGTCCCGTCCGGTCCGCCACACTTCGTGCCGCGCAGCGTCAGACGTTTTGGGTGGTTAGCTCAGCTGGTTAGAGCACCAGCCTCACATGCTGGGGGTCACAGGTTCGAGTCCTGTACCACCCACCATCGTCTCAGGATGATGGTTACCGATATATGCGGACCGGTAGTTCAGTTGGTTAGAATGCCGGCCTGTCACGCCGGAGGTCGCGGGTTCGAGTCCCGTCCGGTCCGCCATCGACGTCTCGACAGTATCGAGTATCCGCAGCGCCACGACAGTCGCTGTGAGCGAACCAACCAGCCAAGCGCTGGTTTTTTCGTTTCTGGCTTCGAGATCTTGCGCCACTGCCGATCGGCACCCTCCGCGCGCACTCTTGGCGGACTCTCTTCTTGCACGTGCTTTGTTGGCACGCCCTCTGGTGCGCATTCCTTCGCGCTGTCGCCCTCTCTTCTGCGCTCTCCGTGGCTATTTCCCGCTCACACTTCCGTGTTTTTCGCTCACCTGGCTTGCCAGGGGCTCCGCTCGCTCGAAGCGATGGCCCTGGGGCGCGATGAGTGTGTCCCCGACGATGCCGCTTTGGTGCAATGGTCGCCGCCGCGGATTGGGTTACACTAGCGTTCATACGTGCGTTTGAATGCTGCCGTACACCGCTGCGTGGAGTCGACCGTGACCGCTTATCCGAATCTCTTTCGCCCGCTGCGTGTGGGCTCGCTGACCCTGCGCAATCGGGTCGTGATGGGCTCGATGCATACCAATCTCGAGGAGGCGCCCGGTGGCTTCGAGCGCCTGGCGGCCTTCTACGCCGAGCGGGCGCGCCGCGGGGCCGGCCTGATCGTGACCGGGGGTATCGCACCCAACGCCGAAGGTGCGGTCTTCGCTCATGCCGCCAAGCTGAGCGAGGCGGCGGAGTGCGAGGCGCACCGCCAGGTGGTGGCAGCGGTGCACGCCGAAGAGACGCCGATCTGCCTGCAGATCCTGCACGCCGGGCGCTACGCCTACTCGCCGGCGCTGGTCGCCCCCTCCGCCATCGCCGCGCCGATCAGTCGCTTCACCCCGCATGCCCTGAGCGATGCCGAGGTGCACCAGCAGATCGCGGACTTCGTGCGCTGCGCCGAGCTGGCCCAGCGTGCCGGCTACGACGGCGTCGAGGTGATGGGCTCGGAAGGCTATCTGATCAACCAGTTCCTGTGCGCGCGCAGCAATCAGCGCGATGACGCCTGGGGGGGCGACGCGACGCGGCGGCAGCGCTTCGCGCTGGAGATCGTGCGCGGCATTCGCCGCCGCTGTGGGGAAGACTTCGTACTGATCTTTCGCCTGTCGATGATCGATCTGGTCGAGGAGGGCAGTACCCAGGCCGAGATCGTGGCCCTGGCCACGGTACTGGAGGCGGCCGGGGTGGATGCGCTGGACTGCGGCATCGGCTGGCACGAGGCGCGGGTGCCGACCATCGTTACCAGCGTGCCGCGGGCGGCGTTCGTCGGCGTCTCGCGGGCGGTGCGCGCGGCCGTCGGCATTCCTACCCTGGCCACCAACCGAATCAACATGCCGGCGGTGGCGGAGCGTGTGCTGGCCGCGGGGCACGCCGATCTGGTCTCGCTGGCGCGCCCCTTCCTGGCCGATCCGGGCTGGGTCGAGAAGGCCGCCGAGGGGCGCGACGACGAGATCAACACCTGCATCGCCTGCAACCAGGCGTGCCTCGATCACACCTTCCAGGGCAAGCTGACCAGCTGTCTGGTCAATCCGCGCGCCTGTCACGAGACCGAGCTGGTGCTCGCGCCGACTGCCGCGCCGAAGCAGATCGCCGTGGTCGGCGCCGGGCCGGCGGGGCTGGCCACGGCGATCGCCTGCGCCGAGCGCGGCCACCGGGTCACCCTGTTCGAACGTGAGCCGGAGATCGGCGGTCAGTTTCGCTACGCCCGGCGGATTCCCGGCAAGGAGGAGTTCGCCGAGACACTGCGCTACTTCGAACGTCAGCTGGTGCGCTGGGGTGTCGATCTGCGCCTCGATCAGCAGGTCGATGCCCAGCAGCTGCTGGCGTTCGACGAGGTAGTGCTGGCCACCGGGGTCAAGCCGCGGGAGCTGCACCTGGAGGGCGCCGACCACCCCAGCGTCGTGCCCTATCCGCTGGCGATCCTGCATCCGGAACGGATCGGACGGCGGGTGGCGATCATCGGGGCCGGCGGGATCGGCTTCGACGTCGCCGAGCTGCTGGCCCACAGCGGGCAGCCGGCGCTGGACCTGGACGCCTGGTGCGACGAGTGGGGGGTGGATCTCGACGTGGCCGAGCCGGGCGGGCTCAAGCCGCGGCAGACGCCACTGCCACCGCGCCAGATCACGCTGCTGCAGCGCAAGGCGGGCAAGCCGGGGGCAGGGCTGGGGGCGACCACGGGCTGGGTGCACCGGGCGGCGCTCAAGGCGCGCGGGGTGGAGAGCTGGGCAGAGTGTGACTATGTGCGCATCGACGACGCTGGCCTGCACCTGCGCGTGGCGGGGGAGCCGCGGGTACTCGAGGTCGACAGCGTGGTGGTGTGCGCCGGACAGGAGTCGGAGCTTGCGCTGCTCGACGATCTCACCCGCGCCGGCATCGGTACCCATCGCATCGGCGGTGCCGACGTGGCCGCCGAGATCGACGCCAAGCGGGCGATCGATCAGGGTACGCGGCTGGCGGCGCGGCTCTGAGCGCGTCGGCGGACGAGCGCGTGCCGCCCATGGCGGGTGGCTTCCGCCGTCGCGGCCAGGTGTTAGACTGCTGGGGTTGAGGAAGCGCAAGCCGCGNNCGCGGCTTGCGCTTCGCGTGATTCAGGCGCTCATGCCTGACCTCCGCACGAGCCTGGCTCGCGGGGGAGGGATCGTACAAGGACCCGCCCAATGACCTCTGACTGTACTCCTCGCTTTCTGGCGAGCGACAACACCTCCGGCATCTGCCCGGAAGCACTCGATTATCTGATCCAGGCCAACGCCAGTGACGACCTCGCCTACGGCAACGACGTCTGGACCCACCGCGCCGCCGACCGCTTTCGCGAGCTGTTCGACTATGACTGCGATGTCTTTTTCGTGTTCAACGGCACCGCCGCCAACTCGTTGGCGCTGGCCGCCCTCGGCCAGAGCTATCACAGCGTGATCTGTCATGAACTGGCACACATCGAGACTGACGAGTGCGGCGGCCCGGAGTTCTTCTCCAACGGCTCCAAGCTGCTCACCTGTCCCGGCGAAGAGGGCAAGCTCACCCCCGAGGGGATCGAGCGTCTGGTGGTGCGCCGCAGCGATATCCACTACCCCAAGCCGCGGGTGGTCTCGATCACCCAGGCCACCGAGGTGGGCACCGTCTATTCGCGGGAGGAGCTGCTGGCGATCCGCACCATGGCCGACAAGTACGATCTGCGCATGCACATGGATGGCGCACGCTTCGCCAACGCCTGCAGCGCCCTGGACGCCACGCCGGCCGAACTCACCTGGCAGGTCGGGGTCGACGTGCTGTGCTTCTCCGGCACCAAGAACGGTCTGCCGATGGGCGAGGCGATCCTGTTCTTCAACAAGGGCCTGGCCGAGGATTTCGCCTATCGCTGCAAGCAGGCCGGTCAGCTCGCCTCCAAGATGCGCTTCATCGCGGCACCCTGGCTGGGGCTGTTGGAGACCGGCGCCTGGCGGCGCAATGCCGACCACGCCAACGCCATGGCGCGCTATCTCGCCGAGGGGCTGGCGGCGCTACCCGGTGTCCGGCCGATGTTCCCGACCGAGGCCAACAGTGTCTTCGTCAGCCTGCCGGCGCCGGTGATCGAGGCGCTGCGGGCCAAGGGCTGGACCTTCTACACCTTCATCGGCGCCGGCGGGGCGCGTTTCGTCTGCTCGTGGAACACCACCACCGAGCTGCTCGACGACCTGCTCGCCGACGCCCGCGCGGCGATGGATCACGCCGCCCGCTGACCCGTCGCGGGGCTTCCCGCTATCGTCGCAGGTGCTTTCCGGGCCGTCAGAAGCCCCTTCCGGTCGCGCCAGGTGCGTGATTTCTCAGCGCTTTCAAGTGCTTGCCCCGACCTTGGTCGGGGCCTTCATTTTTTCCGCGCAAATTGCCGTGCATCGAACCCTGATCGTGGTAGCGTGTTCTAAAGCGAGCTTGTCGACGCTGCGTCGTTGTGACTCGACTCTTGGGTCTACCCGGCGCTCCGTGCATCTGTCTATGCTGATAGTCAGCTAGCCCGGCTGACAGGGTGAGTGCCCTGAGCGGTTGGGGGTCACGACCAGGAGGCTTCCATGAGTATCTTCGATCACGTCCAGAGTCGTTACGAGCGGGTTCAGAAAGAAGAGATGAGCCTGGAGGAGTATCTCGAACTGTGTCGAAAGGAGCCCAGCGTCTACGCCAGCGCCGCCGAACGTCTGCTCGCTGCCATCGGTGAACCGCAGACCATCGATACGGCCAAGGACCCCCGCCTGTCGCGGATCTTCTCCAACAAGGTGATCCGCCGTTATCCCGCCTTCGCCGAGTTCTACGGCATGGAGGAGGCGATCGAGCAGATCGTCGCCTACTTCCGCCACGCCGCCCAGGGGCTCGAGGAGCGCAAGCAGATCCTCTATCTACTGGGCCCGGTGGGCGGCGGCAAGTCATCGCTGGCCGAGCGCCTGAAGCTGTTGATGGAGCGCGTGCCCTTCTATGCGATCAAGGACTCGCCGGTCTACGAATCCCCCCTGGGGCTGTTCTCGCCGGAGGAGGATGGCGAGCTGCTCTCCCAGGAGTACGGCATTCCGACGCGCCACCTGCACGGGCCGATGTCGCCCTGGGCGGCCAAGCGGCTCAAGGAGTTCGGCGGTGACCTGTCGCAGTTCCGCGTGGTCAAGCTCTACCCGTCGCGGCTCAACCAGATCGCGCTGTCCAAGACCGAGCCCGGCGACGAGAACAACCAGGACATCTCCTCGCTGGTGGGCAAGGTCGATATCCGCCAGCTCGAGCTCTACTCCCAGGACGACCCCGACGCCTACAGCTTCTCCGGCGGCCTGTGCCGGGCCAACCAGGGGTTGATGGAGTTCGTCGAGATGTTCAAGGCGCCGATCAAGGTGCTGCATCCGCTGCTGACCGCGACCCAGGAGGGCAACTACAACCCCACCGAGGGGATGGGCGCGATTCCCTTCGACGGCATCATCATGGCCCACTCCAACGAGAGCGAGTGGCAGCAGTTCCGCAACAACCGCAACAACGAGGCGTTTCTCGACCGCGTCTACATCGTCAAGGTGCCTTACTGCCTGCGGGTCTCCGAAGAGATCAAGATCTACCAGAAGCTGCTCGAGCACTCCTCCCTCGACGCGGCACCCTGCGCCCCCGACACCCTGCGCATGCTGGCCCAGTTCTCGGTGCTCTCGAGGCTCAAGGAGCCGGAGAATTCGAGCATCTACTCCAAGATGCGCATCTACGACGGCGAGAATCTCAAGGATACCGATCCCAAGGCCAAGTCGATCCAGGAGTACCGCGACGCCGCCGGGGTCGACGAGGGCATGACCGGGCTCTCCACCCGCTTCGCCTTCAAGATCCTCTCCAAGGTGTTCAACTTCGACACCCAGGAGATCGCCGCCAACCCGGTGCACCTGCTCTACGTGCTGGAGCAGGCGCTGGAGCGCGAGCAGTTGCCCAAGGAGACCCACGAGCGCTATCTGCGCTTCATCAAGGAGTATCTGGCGCCGCGCTACGTCGACTTCATCGGCAAGGAGATCCAGACCGCCTATCTGGAGTCCTACACCGAGTACGGCCAGAACATCTTCGACCGCTACGTCACCTACGCCGACTTCTGGATTCAGGATCAGGAGTACCGCGATCCGGAGACCGGCGAGCTGTTCGACCGTCAGGCGCTCAACGAGGACCTGGAGAAGATCGAGAAGCCGGCGGGGATCTCCAATCCCAAGGATTTCCGCCACGAGGTGGTCAACTTCGTGCTGCGCGCGCGGGCCCACAACAACGGCATGAACCCCAACTGGCAGTCCTACGAGAAGCTCAAGGGGGTGATCGAGCACAAGATGTTCGCCAACACCGAAGAGCTCTTGCCGGTGATCTCGTTCAACGCCAAGGCGTCGGCCTCCGACCAGCGCAAGCACGAGGACTTCGTCGACCGCATGGTCATGCGCGGCTAT
The DNA here is from genome assembly GCF_003206675.1 of Salinicola sp. RZ23. Lineage (NCBI taxonomy): Bacteria > Pseudomonadati > Pseudomonadota > Gammaproteobacteria > Oceanospirillales > Halomonadaceae > Salinicola > Salinicola sp. RZ23. The sequence goes on along the minus strand of NZ_PZJK01000006.1, from coordinate 223,315 downwards.
ACCGAGAAGCAGGTGCGGCTGCTCTCCGAATGGTATCTGCGCGTGCGCAAGTCGCAGTAGGTCGACCGCGGCCAGACGCCGAGGTCAGCGGGCGCGCGGGGCGGGTCGCCGCGCGTCTTACGGGCGGCGGCCAGCCTCCGCGGGCCGCCGCCGCAGCCAGTCTGCGGGAGGTGCCATGAGCTATTTCATCGACCGGCGGCCCAATGCGCGCAACAAGAGCGCGGTCAACCGCCAGCGGTTTCTCAAGCGCTACCGGGCGCATATCAAGCGCGCGGTGGAGGAGTCGGTCAATCGGCGTTCGATCACCGACATGGAGCGCGGCGAGAAGGTCTCGATCCCCTCCCGCGATATTTCCGAGCCTTCTTTCCAGCACGGCCCGGGCGGGCGTCGCACCATCGTCAGCCCCGGCAACAAGCAGTTCGCCGAGGGCGATCGTCTGCGCCGGCCGAGCGGCGGTGCAGGGGGCGGTGGCAGCGGCGAGGGGCAGGCGTCGAACCAGGGCGAGGGGGTCGACGAGTTCGTGTTCACCCTGTCGCGGGAGGAGTTCCTCGACTTCGTCTTCGACGGGCTGGCACTGCCGCATCTCGAGCGCAAGCAGCTGCGCGTGCTCGAGGAGACGCGTCCGGTGCGCGCCGGGATCTCCAAGGAGGGGGTGCCGGCGCGGATCAACATCGTGCGCTCGATGCGCGAGGCCCAGGCCCGGCGCATCGGCATGCGCGCGCCGCTCAAGCGCGCCCTGCGCGAGGCCCAGGAGGCGCTCGCGGCAGAGGAGCGTCAGGACCCGGTGCTACGCAATCCGGCGCGGATCGACGAACTCAAGTCCGAGATCGCGCGGCTCGAGAAGCGCATCGCCGCGATTCCGTTCCTCGATACCTACGATCTGCGCTACAACCATCTCACCCATCAGCCGATGCCGTCCAATCAGGCGGTGATGTTCTGCGTGATGGATGTCTCCGGCTCGATGACCCAGGCGCACAAGGACATCGGCAAGCGCTTCTTCCTGCTGCTCTACCTGTTCCTCGAGCGCAACTACGAGAAGGTCGAGCTGGTCTTCGTGCGCCACCATACCGTGGCCAAGGAGGTCGACGAGGAGGAGTTCTTCTATTCGCGCGAGACCGGCGGCACCATCGTCTCCAGCGCCCTGACCCTGGTCGATCGCATCATCGAGGCGCGCTACTCGCCGGAGCAGTGGAATCTCTATGTCGCCCAGGCCAGCGACGGCGACAACTGGGACGACGACTCCGCGACCTGTCTCAAGCTGCTCGACGAGTCGCTGATGGCCAAGCTGCAGTACTTCACCTACGTCGAGATCACACCCCACGCCCATCAGGCGCTGTGGGACGCTTACGCTACGATCAAGACAGCCTATCCCGAGCGCTTCGCGATGGAGCAGATCGTGCAGGCGGAGGACATCTACCCGGTCTTCCGCGAGCTCTTCCGTCAGCGTGCCGAAAGCTGAGGTCGGTATGGCCACCGAGGAGACACCGATGACGCGACGCAAGCCCATTGCCACCGGTTCGGACTGGAACTTCGAGACGCTCGAGCGCTACGAGCAGGCGATCGCCGAGCTGGCGCGGGAGTACCGGCTCGACACCTACCCCAATCAGATCGAGATCATCACCTCCGAGCAGATGATGGACGCCTACGCCAGCGTGGGCATGCCGGTCGGCTATCACCACTGGTCGTTCGGCAAGCAGTTTCTGTCGGTGGAGCAGGCCTATCGGCGCGGTCAGATGGGACTCGCCTACGAGCTGGTGATCAACTCCGACCCCTGCATCGCCTACCTGATGGAGGAGAACTCGCTGATGATGCAGGTGTTGGTGATCGCCCACGCCTGCTATGGCCACAACTCCTTCTTCAAGGGCAACTACCTGTTCCAGACCTGGACCGACGCCTCGGCGATCGTCGATTACCTGGTGTTCGCGCGCAAATACGTGGCCCAGTGCGAGGAGCGCCACGGGGTGGAGGCGGTGGAGCAGCTGCTCGATGCCTGCCACGCGCTGCAGAACTACGGTGTCGACCGCTACAAGCGGCCATCGCCGATCTCCGCCGAGGCCGAGGCGCGACGCCAGGAGGAGCGCGAGGCCTACCTCCAGACCCAGGTCAATACCTTGTGGAGCACCATTCCCGAGCGCGCCGCGCCGCTCGCCGACAGTCTGTTGCTGGATAGCGAGAACGACCCCCTCGGCCTGCATCGCCATGGCCGCTACCCCAGCGAGCCGCAGGAGAACCTGCTCTACTTCCTGGAAAAGAATGCCCCGCTGCTCGAGCCGTGGCAGCGCGAGATCGTGCGCATCGTGCGCAAGCTCGCCCAGTACTTCTATCCCCAGCGCCAGACCCAGGTGATGAACGAGGGCTGGGCCACCTTCTGGCACTACACGCTGATGAACCGGCTCTACGATGACGGCCTGATCGACGAGGGGATCATGCTCGAGTTCCTGCAGTCGCACACCTCGGTGGTCAGCCAGCCGGACTACGACAGCCCCTATTTCGGCGGCATCAATCCTTACGCGCTGGGGTTCGCCATGTTCAGCGATATCCAGCGTATCTGTCAGGCGCCGACCGATGAGGATCGCGAGTGGTTCCCCGAGATCGCCGGCAGCGATTGGCTCGACACGCTGCACTTCGCCATGCACAACTTCAAGGATGAGTCGTTCATCCAGCAGTTCCTGTCGCCCAAGGTGATCCGCGATCTCAAGCTGTTCAGCCTGGTCGACGATGACCGTGATGACAGCCTGCAGATCGAGGCGATCCACGATGATCGCGGCTATCGCCGTATCCGCGAAGCGCTCAGCGTGCAGTACGCGCTGTCGGCACGGGAGCCCAATATCCAGGTGTGGGAGGCGGATATCCGCGGTGACCGCTCACTGACCCTGCGCCACGTGCAGGACCGGCGCCGGCCGCTGGGGCAGAGCCTGTTCCCGGTGCTGCGCCACCTGCATCAGCTGTGGGGCTTCCCGGTCAAGCTGGAGTCGATCGAGAACGGTGATACGGTGCGCCGCTACCAGTGGCCGATCCCCGAGGCGGGGCGCGAGTCGGCGTGAAGCCCACCGGTGTGCGTGCCTTGGCACGTCTGTCACAACCGATAAACGAAGTGGGCTTATCCGGCGGCAGGGCGTCGCGAGGGCGCTGTAAACCCCTCCCTGGGCGCTACCTTTGCCATCCATGGCAAAGGACCCTCGCTTTGCTCTGCCCCCCGCGCCCACCATCAGCGGGTATGGAAATAAGCGCTTGGGGTTATTCCGAGGTCCAGCTCATACACCAGCCGTCGGGAGAGACGCGGTGCTCGGGAAACAGCGAGCAGCGCTGGCCGGCGCTGAAGAAATCACAGTTGGCGCAGCGCCGTCCGGCGCGGTAGGCGGGGTCGTCCTGGGCGGCGCTGGCCTGCTCGACGTAGCGCACCGCCCGCGCCTGCCTGGCGCCGGGGTCGAGCATCGGAGCGGATTGGGCCCAGGCGCGCCAGCCGGGCGCCAGCAGCAGGCCGGCGGAGAGCGCGGCGCCACGGCACAGGAAACGGCGGCGATCGATGGACATGCTAAGGCTCCTCGGTGTGGGCGATGGGCAGGGGCGGTGCGGCGTGCCGCCGCGAGGCCTCGGGCGTGGCCTGAGTATGGCGGCCCACAGTGGTGGCGCTCAAGCGCAGGCGCCGTCCGAGAGCTGATATACTCGCGTCCGAGCCTTCATTCTTGATTGTCGTGGTCCCGCCCGGGGCCACCCGCCGGTGGGAGAGAGAGATGCAGAACGCGGTCATTCTGATCAACGTCGAAAAGGGCCGGATTCGCGGTGTCGCCGAACGTCTCGCCGATCTCGAAGGGATCAGCGAAGTCTACTCGACCTGCGGCCGCTACGATCTCATCGCCATCGCGCGCACGCCGGATTTCGAGTCCCTCGCGACCCTGGTCACCGAGCGTCTGATGAGCGTCGACGGCATCCGTGAGACCGAAACGCTCAACGCCATGCAGGTGCACTCGCGCCACGACCTCGACGCCATGTTCTCGGTCGGCCTCTGAGCGCGGGGTGGGGCGCCGTCGATCCGCCGGAGCGCTGACGCGGCTCTGGCGCACCTCCAAGATCTCGATCGTCTTCGTCGTCGTTATCGGCGGGCTCTGGTACTACCACGAAAGCGGGGTACGCGATCAGCTCAGCTGGATGGGCGTGCCCGAGTGGCAGTGGACCGATTGGCGCAGCTGGAACCGGGTGCTGCGCAATGACGGCTTCCTGCTCGGCTGGTCCGATCTGCGTGCCGGCCCGCTGTGGGTGGGTTATTCGCTGACACGGGTGGATGACCCGCACAGCCTGCCGCGGCCCGACCATTTCTCGCCCGACTGGCGCAGCCTGTGGCCGATCACCAGCAGCGACTACACCCGCAGTGGCTATGACCGCGGCCATATGGCACCCAACTACGCCATGGCGGTCACCCATGGGCGGAGCGCCCAGCTCGACAGCTTTCTGATGACCAACATCACACCGCAGCGACCGAAGCTCAATCGGCAGCTGTGGCAGCGCCTGGAAGAGGCGGTGATGGACGATTTCGTGCCCCGCTTCGGCAGCGTCTGGGTGCTGACCGGGCCGGTCTATGACGACCAGTGGCTGCATCGGGTCGGCTTCTCGCAGATCCCGCAGGCGTTCTACAAGATCATCGTGGTGCCGGGGAACACGCCGCGGGCGATCGCCTTCCTGATGCCTCAGTCGGTCAGCGGCAAGGAGCCGCTGGACCGTTTCCTGGTGACCATCGACGAGATCGAGGCGCGTACCGGTCTCGACTTCTTCCCGCAGTTGAGCGAGCAGGTCCAGCAGCGCCTCGAAGGGCATGTCGATACCACCGGCTGGGGCCTCGAGGCGGTCTCCCGGCGCCCCGGCCGCTATCACTGAGCGGGGCGCTTCGGTGCCCGGCCCGCGTGGCCGACCCACCGCTGCCAACCGAACCGGTCAACTCCGCTGTTAGCGTGTGATGCCGCTCCCTCGGGTCACGCCAGTCGCTGGCGCAGAAACGCCGCGGCCTGGTCGAGGACGCTGACGGCGGCGGAGACGGCGCCGGCCATCTCGATGAAGCCGTGGATCATGCGCGGCACCTCCACATAGCTCACCGCCACGCCGGCTGCCTGCAGCTTGTCGCGATAAAGCCGCCCTTCATCGAGCAGGGCGTCGAATTCGGCGGTCACGATCAGTGCCGGTGGCAGCGCCTGCAGATCGCTTGCCAGCAACGGCGAGACGCGCAGGTCGCGGGTGTCGAAGCCGCCGATGAAGGGCTCGGCCATGGCGCGCATCAACTCGGTGGTGAGCGGTGGCACCTGGCCGTTGCGCTGGCGTGACGGCAGGGCATCCGACTCGGGAGTGAGGTCGAGACCGGGGTAGAACAGCACCTGGGCGCGCAGCGCCACCGCGCTGTCACGCAGCTGCTGGCAGGCCATGGCGGCGAGGCCGCCGCCGGCGCTGTCGCCGGCCACCGCCAGGCGCGAGGCATCCAGGCCCAGTGATTCGGCGTTGGCGGCGATCCAGCGAATCGCGGCGAGCACGTCCTCGGGGCCATCCGGCGCCGGGTGCTCCGGGGCCAGGCGGTAGTCCACCGCGATCAGGGCCTCGCCGGAGGCGTGGGCGAGGCGCCGGCAGATCTTGTCGTGGCTGTCGAGATCGCCAATGATCCAGCCGCCGCCGTGGAGATAGATCGTCGCGGCTGTCGGCGCAGCATCCGCCGGGCGCGGGCGGTAGAGCCGCAGCGGGATCGGGCCCAGCGGCCCCTCGGCGGAGAGATCGCGGACCTCGTGCATGGGCTTTGCCTCACCGCCTAGGTGATCGCCCAGCGTGCGGTAGACCTCGCGCATCTGGGTGATCGGCAGGGTCTCCAGCGGTGGCAGCGAGTGCGCCGCCATCTCGCCCAGGACTGTCTGGACCTCGGGATCGAGACGGGAAAGATCGAACGGTTCCGACATGGCGTTCTCCTCGGCAGATGAGTGGGGCGGCCACGCCCACCGGCGTGGCCGCTAGGTTTCGTAGACAGCCTGGTCAAGCGATCAGCATCAGGGCGTCCAGGGCGAGCAATCCTTGGCCCTCGGGGTAGACCATGACCGGGTTGAGGTCGATCTCGACCAGCCGCGGCTCGGCCTGCATCAGTGCGCCCAGCGCGGCCACCAGCTCGGCCAGGGCATTCACGTCGCAGGCTGGCCTGCCGCGGTGGCCATGGAGCAGCGCCGCGCCCTGCAGCTTATCCAGCTCGCGTCGCACCGCCATCGGCGTCAGATCCGCCGGCAGCAGGCGCACGTCGCGCAGCACCTCGGCAGTGACGCCGCCGAAACCGACCAGCACCACCGGCCCCCACTGAGGGTCGTGGCGGGCGCCGACGATCATCTCGCAGCCGGCGGCGCCCATGCGCTCGACCAGTACGCCATCCAGCGGTGTGTCCGGTGCCAGGCGCGCCAGGTCCTGATGCAGCCGCTCCCACGCCTGGGCCAGTTCCGTCTCGCCTTCGACCCCGAGTACGACCCCGCCGACATCGCTCTTGTGGCTCAGCGCCGATGCCTGGGCCTTGAGAGCTACCGCGCCACCCAGGCGGGCGGCAATACGCTGGGCCTCGGTCAGCGAGGTGGCCAGCTCGCCCGCGCCGAAGGGTACGCCGAGCGGCGCCAGCAGCTGTTTGGCGCGATACTCGGGGATCACGCCGCCCTGCTCGGGCAGCGCCAGGCCGTGTGCCGCCGGCGGCACGCGCCCGCTGTCGCGGGTGGCCAGCGGATGCAGCCGGGCGATGGCGCGCAGCGCGCGCTCGTGGCTGGGGAAGTAGGGCACGCCCAGGGCGCGCAGCTCGCTGACATAGTCCGCGGGGATCTCGGCGCCCTCGTCGAGGCCGGCGCAGATCAGCGGCAGTGCCGGGCGCCGTTCGCGCACCGCCTGCAGCACCGGCGGCAGCTTGACCCGGCAGGTGACCGGGTCGGTCTGGATCAGGCCGACCAGCACCGTACCGAAACGGGTGTCCTCGAACAGGGCTTCCAGCGTACGCCGGTAGAGCTGCGGGTCGACCAGACCCTGGGCGGTGAGGTCGAGCGGGTTGCTCACCTCGACGAACGGCGGTAGTGCCTCGCGCAGCGCCAGCGAGTCGGCACTGCCGATCGTCGGCAGGGGCAGCTCGAGCGCCTCGCACAGATCGAGGCAGAGCGCCTTGAACGCGCCGGACTCACCGACGATGGCGGTACCGGCCGAGGGGAGCGCCGGGCAGCGCAGGGCGATCTCGGCGATGTCGCCGAGCTCCTCCAGGGTCTCGGCCAGTACCACCCCGGCGCGCTCGACCAGGGTGCGCATCACCGCATGGTCCCCGGCCAGGGCGCCGGTGTGGGTGGCGGCGGCGGCGCGGGCCGCGCTGCTCCTGCCCGGATGCAGCAGAATCAGCCGCTTGCCCTGGGCTTCGGCTCGCCGTGCCAGCGCCAGCAGGCGCTGCGGCTGGCGGAACTGCTCGGCGATCATCGCGATCACCGCGGTATCCGGATCGTCGAGCAGATAGTCGAGATAATCCTCCAGGTGGCTGGCCGCCTCGTTGCCGGTGGAGATGGCGCAGGCGAGCGGTAGCCCGCGGCTCGCCAGGGTGGTGTTGAGCACCGTCATCATGGCGCCGCTCTGGGAGAGAATGCCGATCGCCGGCTGGCAGCGGTGACGCTCGGCCTCGTCCTCGCTGATCGCCACTTCGATGAAGGTCAGCGGCAGGCGCTGGCGGTAGTCGATGCCTCCCAGGCAGTTGGGGCCCTGCACCAGCATGCTGGCGTCAGCGGCGATGCGCGCGATCTCGCGCTGCTGCGCCAGTCCCGCCTCGCCGGCCTCGGCGAAGCCGGCGGAGAAGATCACCACCGCGCCGACCCGGCGGGCGGCGAGTTCGCGTACCGCTTCCACCACCCCCGCCTGGGGGATCGCCAGCAGTGCCACATCGACCCCCTCGGGCAGCGCGGCGATGCTCTCCAGGCACGGGCGGCCGGCGATCTCCGCACGTTTGGGGTTGATCAGGTGAATCTCGCCGGCATAGCCGTTGCGGGTCAGGTTGCCGAGCACCGCGGCACCGAGTGCGCCCGGGGTGGCCGAGGCGCCGACGATGGCGATCGCTCGCGGCGTCAGCAGACGCCGCACCGCGCCCTCTGGCAGGCGCCGGGACGCCTGCTGCGATGAGTCCGACATGATGCTGCCTCCTATCGGTTGAGCTCAGGCGTCGCGGGAGTGCGCGCGGTCGTAGGCGCCCAGACCGGGCTTGTAGCGCTTCTCGTCGAGGAACTGGCGCAGCCCTTCGTGGCGTCCGCTGTCGTCACGGCTGTTGGCGGCCTCCTGGGCGCGTACCAGGTAGTCCTCGGCATTGTCGTAGGTCATCTCGCGGACCCGGCGCAGGGCATCCTTGGTCGCCTTGAGGGCGATCGGGTTCTTCTCGAGCAGCAGTGCCGCGACCTCGGCGACCCGCGCCTGCAGCTGTGCCAGCGGCAGCGCCTCGTTGACCAGCCCCCACTCGGCGGCGGTGGCGCCATCGATCGGCTCACCGGTCATGGCGTGGTACATCGCGCGGCGGAACGAGAGCAGCTCCACCGCCACCTTGGAGGCGCCACCACCCGGCAGGATGCCCCAGTTGATCTCGGAGAGGCCGAACTTGGCCTCCTCGGCGGCGAACGCCAGATCGCAGGCGAACAGCGGGCCGTAGCCGCCACCGAAGCACCAGCCGTTGACCATGGCGATGGTCGGCTTCTCGTACCAGCGCAGGCGGCGCCACCAGCCGTAGCTCTCGCGCTGGGCCTGGCGGGTGCCGGCGAGGCCGTGGGCCTCGGTATCGCGGAAGTACTGCTGCAGGTCCATGCCGGCGGTCCAGGCGCTGCCTTCGCCGCTGAGCACCAGCACGCCGACCTCCGGGTGGAACTCGAGGGCGTCGAGAACCTCCAGCATGCGACGGTTGAGGGCCGGGCTCATGGCGTTGCGCTTCTCCGGGCGGTTGAACTTCACCCAGGCGACGCCGGAGTCGATGGTGTAGGTGACGGTCTCTTCTTCGATATGTGACGTTGACATGGCAAAACCTCGCGAGTCGGGGGCAGTGAGCTGCGGCGTGGCGCCAAAAGGGCGCGACGGGGGCAGCGGAAAGGTGACGGATACGGCGCGACCCGCGGCGCCGATGCGGCGCCGCGGGCAGCGTTCAGAATGGGTAGCTCGGTGGCGTCTCCTTGAGCGTGACCCACTGCCAGTGGGTGTACTGCTCCCAGTCGGCGGGGCCGCCGACGCTGGTGCCGTTGCCCGAGCTGCCGGTGCCGCCGAAGGGGTTGACCACCTCGTCGGCGACGGTCTGGTCGTTGATGTGTAGAAGCCCGGTGTGGAGCTTGTCGCCCAGCGCCATGGCGCGTCCCACCGAGGCCGAGAGAATCCCCGCGGAGAGGCCGTAGTCGGTTGAGTTGGCCAGCGCCGCGGCCTCGTCGTCGTCGTCGAAGACGATCACGTTGGCCACTGGGCCGAAGATCTCCTCGTCGAAGGCACGCATGCCCGGGCGCACGTTGGAGAGCACGGTGGCGGCGTAGAACAGCCCCTCGTGGGTGCCGCCGGCTTCGAGCACTGCACCGGCGGCGACGCTGTCATCGACGATCGCCTTGACGTGATCGAGCTGGCGCTGGTCGATGATCGGCCCCAGCGCCACCGTGTCCTTGGCCGGGTCGCCCACCGGCAGCTGGCGTGCCTTCTCGGCCAGACGCTCGGTCAGTGCCGCGGCCAGGCGGCGCTGGACCAGCACACGGCCGGTGGCCATGCAGATCTGGCCCTGGTGGAAGTAGGCACCGAAGGCGATCGCCGATACCGCCTGGTCGAGGTCGGCGTCGTCGAGCACGATCAGCGAGTTCTTGCCGCCCAGCTCCAGCGACACCTTCTTGAGATGGCGCCCCGCCAGCTCGCCGATCCGACGCCCGGCGGCGGTGGAGCCGGTGAAGGCGATCATCGGCACGCCAGGCGCCTCGACCAGCGCCTGGCCGGCCTCGGCATCCCCCGGCAGTACGTGCAGCAGCCCTTTGGGCAGGCCGGCGGCGCTGAGGACCTCGGCGATTGCCAAGCCGCCGGCGTAAGGGGTGCGCGGATCGGGCTTGATCACCACGGCGTTGCCCACGGCCAGCGCCGGCGCCACCGAGCGCAGCGACAGCACCAGCGGGAAGTTGAACGGTGAGATCACGCCGACCACACCGAGCGGCAGGCGGCGTGCCAGGCTCAGTCGTCCGGGGGTACTCGGCAGGACCTGACCGGTGGCCTGCAGCGGCATGGCGGCGGCGCGCTGCAGCAGTACGATCGCCTCGCGCACCTCGTGCTCGCCCTTGGGCAGGATCGCCCCCGTCTCACGGGCGATCAGGCTCGCCACCGCGGGCGCCTGCGCTTCGAGCAGCGCGGCGGCGCGATGGAATACCGCGGCGCGTTCACGGGGCGGGGTCGCGGCCCAGGCGCGCTGGGCTTCCCGGGCCTGGGTCACGGCGCGCGTGACGGCGGCGGCATCGGCCTTGCCCACGGTATGCAGCGGCGTGCCGGCGGCGGGCTCGATCACCGTCAGGGTGGCGTCGGCCTCGATCCAGTCACCGTCGAACAGCTTGGCGTGCCAGCGCGCGGGGTCGGGGAGTCGGATGGGGGTATCGCTCATGGCGCATCTCCACAGGGGTGAGGGGTCACAGGGCGGTGGCTGCCAGGCCGCCGTCGATGGGTAGATTAACGCCGTTGATCCAGCGTGCAGCGTCGGAGAGCAGGAACACGATCCCCTCGGCCACCTCGTCGGCAAACGCCGGGCGCTTCATCTTGGCCGCATCCGCGGCCACCCGATCGGGGCCCAGCATGGTGACGAAGTCGTCCAGGATGGGGGTGAACACCGGGCCGGGGGCGACGCAGTTGACGCGCACGTCGTGGCTCGCGAACCAGGGGCGCGAGCAGCGTGCGCTCCAGACGATCAGCGCCTCCTTGAAGTACTGATAGCAGCTCTCGGCCGGCACCGGATTGGCCGCCAGCCACTGCTCGCCGGCGGCGAAGTCGGGGGTGTCGGCGAGGGCGCGATGGGCTGCCAGGCGTTCGGCCCAGGCGGCGCCGAGGATCGAGGCGACATTGACCACGCTGCCGCCGGTGAGCCGCGGCAGCAGCGCCTGGCTCAGATGGCGCAGACCCAGATAGTTGACCCTTGCCACCAGCGCCGGATCGGCGGTGCCGGGTACCCCGGCGATATTGGCCAGCCCGTCGAGGCGTGCGGGCAGTGCCGCGACCAGGGCGTCGATCGCCTGCGGATCGCTCAGATCGGCCTGGTGAAAGGCGTCCAGGGTCATGTCGACCGGATGGCGGTCGACCCCGATCACCCGGGCGCCGTGAAAGCGCGCCAGACGCGCCACTTCGTTGCCGATACCCGAGGCGACACCGGTGACCACCAGGGTTTTGCCGTAGAGTTGCATGTCTAGACTCCTCTGCGCGATGGCATGATCGCGCCTTAGAAACTGTGGACGAACTGCAGGTTGAGGCTGTTGCCGGCGGCGGCGTTCTCGACCTTCAGCGGAAAGTAGAGATTGACGTTGAGCAGGTTGTTGGCGTCGAAGCGATAGGAACCGCCCGGCCCCAGATAGAGCAGGGTCTGGCGTGAATCGGCCACGCGCTCGCCATTGGTGCGGTTGTCGCTCAACTGGCGCAGGTAGAAGCCGTTGATGCCCAGGCGCAGCGCATCGTTGACGGCGTAGGAGCTGGCGAGGTTGATCCAGGCGGCATCCCCGGCCTGGCCGTTGTGGAACGCAAAGCCGGGGATGGTGGGCGGGGCGCCGGCGCGGTCGGTCTCGAAGTTGTAGAGGTAGTTGAGGCGGGCGCTGATCTCCCACGCCGGGGTGGGCAGCACGGTCATGGCCCAGTTGGGCAGCAGCGACCAGTAGCCATCGCCGGGGTTGAGGGCGCGGTCGCGAGCGAACTTGCCCACCGGCGCGATCACGTCGAACTCGAAGCGCTGGGAGAACACCGGGCGCCCCTGGCGCAGGATCGGGGCCATCTGCAGATAGGGGCCGAAGGTGATGTCACCCAGCCCGAAGCCGTTGTCGCGCAGGGTGACTGGGCTGTCGTCGGCGAAGGAGGCGTGCAGATTGACCATCGGCACCAGGGCGGTGAAGCCGAGCCAGCCACCCCACAGACGATAGGGCGAGGTGTAGGCGAACTGGGTGATCAGTGCGGTGGTGTCGATCTGCGGATCACGAAAGGCGGGGGAGTCGTCGCCGTTGGCGTCCTTGATCGCATCGAGGTGCGAAAGGCGCGCGTACTGAATGTAGGTCCAGCCCTCCCCGAGGCGGCCGAAGCCATCCATGAAGCTGGTGCCGCCGGTGTTCAGGCCGGAGCGCAGCTGCACCGTCTGCGGCATCGACTGGGCGTCGGCCTGGGGGGCGAGCAGCAGCCCCGCGGCGAGGGTCAGGGCCAGGCTCAGCAGTGCCCGGGTGGCACGGCTCAGGCCAGATGTTCGAGCCGCGCCAGTGCGGCCAGCAGTGCCTCGCCGTGGGTCGGTCCGAGCTGCTCCAGCAGCCGCGCTTCCATCTCGCGTACCGCGAGCTCGGTCTCGTCGAGCAGCTCCTTGCCCGCGGCGGTCAGATGCAGGTGCTGCATGCGCCGATCCTGCTGGCCGCGAACCTGGCGCAGCAGCCCGCGCTTCATCAGTCGCGCCACCACGATGGCCAGGTTGGGCGGTGAGACGTCCAGTATCTCGGCCAGCTGGCGTTGATTGACGCCCGGGTTGGCATCCACCAGTACCAGCAGCGAATAGTCCACCGGCTTGAGCTCGAAGCGAGCCATGCACTCCAGGAACAGGCGGCGTATGCGCAGTTCGGTGCGGGTGATGCGGAACCCGAGTAGACGCGTCAGGCGCGACTGGTCGAGCGTGTCGGGGGAAGCTGGGGCATCTGAAGTCATGCGCGCGGGATCGGGCCTGGCGTAGAGAGAGCGAGACAGTACCGGACCCCGGCCGAGTGCCCCGCCCGGAGCGCGGGAGTGGGGCGCGACACGGCGTAGAGCCCGAAGCGTTCTCCCCATGATAGCGGCTGGTGGATCGATAGGAGCGCAGAACAGCAGTTTTTTGCCTTGTTGTTTTTGGCATGGTTGTTCTCCGGCAAGGGCGCGGATGGAGGATCGAGGCCGGTGGCAGAGTCACCTGGCCGGATGTGCCGCCGGCGCAACCCTCTCCCGCCAGCGCAGCAGCGACGTGCGAGGCGAGTATCCGCAAGAAAATAGTTATGATCCATAATCATTACGTCTAATAACTAGGGCCGGGGAGGCAGGATCTCTGTTTCGAGCGCGTCGGCAGATGCGCGATGCGGGTGAGCGATGGGGGGAGCGAGAGTGCCGCGAAGCGCTACCCCGAGGGGCGTGGGCCGGATATGCAAGGGCATGCGAGCGCTCCGAAGCGCGCGATCCGAGACGATGCGGGCAAAGCCGGGCGTGGTGGCAGGGCGTGGGTAGAGAAAAAGAGGGGGGTCAACGAACGAACGGATGGACGAAGTACGCGGGCAGGCCATGAGCCAATGCCCAAGAAGAGAGCGATGGCGCGGAAAGGGAAGGGATCGATCGGTGAGAGCGTGCGAGTCAGAGGCGCGTGAGGAGAAAATGGATGCTCAAGGCGTCGTCGTCCAGAGCGCCAGCGAAAGACGCAAAAACGCCTATGCCAAGCCTGATTCAGACAGTTCTCGGTCCAAGACTCACGGGACAAGCTAGGGGAAATTGCAGCGAGGACAGGGGGTGTCCCGCAAAAACATCACATCGTGTGAAGCATGACAGCGTGGTGCCCAGGAGAGGACTTGAACCTCCACGTCCGTAAGGACACTAGCACCTGAAGCTAGCGCGTCTACCAATTCCGCCACCTGGGCTTGTCATGCTTGCTGCGCGGGATCGAGATTGGTGCCCGGAAGAGGACTTGAACCTCCACGTCCGTAAGGACACTAGCACCTGAAGCTAGCGCGTCTACCAATTCCGCCATCCGGGCTCGATCCTGGCCCTGTCTACCTCGATGATCGTCGCGTCGACGACCTCGATGGTGCCCAGAAGAGGACTTGAACCTCCACGTCCGTAAGGACACTAGCACCTGAAGCTAGCGCGTCTACCAATTCCGCCATCTGGGCCAAGGCGCGATGTATAATACCGACTCTGCGGCCGAATGCAAGCCTTTGTCGATAAACCTTCCGCTATTTCGCGCTGGCCCCTGCGCGAGGCGTAACTCCTTATCGTCATGGCGTTTCTGGGGCAGCGGAAACGGTGGGCGTGGCCTGTCGTCGGCAGATCCGCGCGCTTGCAACGCTGCCGATGGTTGGGTCGGAGGGGCGTGGCCGCTATACTTGACGCATGACCCATAAAGTAAATAACGGCAATTGCCGCCCGCCGCGTGACTCCCACCCCGAAGCAAGGACGATGGCTGCATGACTCATTGGACGTTGGACGACGATCCGCACGCGGCTCGCGAAACGGAAAAATATGACAATCCCGTACCCAGCCGCGAGTACCTGCTCGCCCGGCTCGAGGAGTACGGCAAGCCGATCACCCATGAGAACATGAGCGCCATGCTCGGGCTTGAGGACGACAACCAGCAGGAAGCGGTGCGTCGTCGTCTCGCCGCGATGGAGCGCGATGGCCAGATTCTGCGCGACCGCAAGGGTGCCTATGCGTTGATCGACAAGCTCGATCTGATCAAGGGGCGTATTCAGGGCCACCGCGACGGCATGGGCTTTCTGATTCGCCATGATGGTCGCAAGCCCGACCTGGTGCTGCCGCCGCGTCAGATGCGCCGCGTGTTCGACGGCGATGTGGTGCTGGCCCGGGTCAGCGGCCGCGATCGGCGTGGGCGCGACGAAGCCACCATCGTCGAGGTGCTGGCGCGCAACACCCAGACGCTGGTCGGTGTCTTCCGCCAGAACTCCCCTGAGTTCGCGGTGCTGATTCCCGAGAACTCGCGGATCAGTCAGGAAGTGATCATCCCGCACAGCGCCAGCCGGGGTGCCAAGGACGGGCAGATCGTCTCGGTCAACGTCACCCGCCAGCCGGAGACCCGCCAGCAGCCGGTGGGTGAGGTGGTCGAGGTGCTCGGTGAGCGCATGGACCCGGGCCTCGAGATCGATATCGCCATCCGTACCCATGACATCCCGGCGACCTTTCCGCCCGAGGTGGATCAGCAGATCGCCGGCATGTCGGCCGAGGTCCTGGAGCAGGACAAGCACGCCCGCATCGATCTACGCGATACGCCGCTGGTCACCATCGATGGTGAAGACGCCAAGGACTTCGACGACGCGGTGTGCGCGTGGAAGACCAAGTCCGGCAGCTGGAAGCTGATCGTCGCCATCGCCGACGTCTCGCACTATGTGCGTGGCGGCAGCGCGCTCGATGGCGAAGCCTACGTGCGTGGCAACTCGGTCTACTTCCCCGGTCAAGTGGTGCCGATGCTGCCGGAGCTGCTCTCCAACGGCCTCTGCTCGCTCAACCCGCACGTCGATCGCCTGACCATGGTGTGCGAGATGAACATCTCGCAGAGCGGCAATATCAGCCGCTACAAGTTCTACGAGGCGGTGATCCGCTCCCACGCCCGACTCACCTACACCGACGTCGGCACCATGCTGCACGAGGGCGACAGTGAGGCAGGGCAGGCGCTGCGCGAGCGCTACCGCGAGCTGGTGCCATCGCTGGAGAACCTGCACGCGCTCTACAAGGTGCTGCGCCAGGCCCGCGAAGTGCGCGGGGCGATCGACTTCGAGACCACCGAGACCCAGATCGTCTTCAACGACGAGCGCAAGATCGAGAAGATCGTGCCGCGGACGCGTAACGACGCCCACAAGCTGATCGAGGAGTGCATGCTGGCGGCCAACGTGGCCACCGCGCGCTTCCTCGACAAGCACGACCTGCCGGCGCTCTACCGCGTTCACCAGCCGCCGGCCAGCGAGCGGTTGGAGAACCTGCGGGTGTTCCTCGGCGAGCTGGGTCTGACCCTGGGCGGCGGTGACGACCCTTCGCCCAAGGATTACCAGGCGCTGCGCGAGGTGATCAAGGATCGCCCCGATGCCGACATCATCCAGACCGTGATGCTGCGTTCGATGAGCCAGGCGGTCTATTCGCCGCACAACGAGGGGCACTTCGGTCTCGCCTATCAGGCCTATGCGCACTTCACCTCGCCGATCCGCCGCTACCCCGATCTGCTGGTGCACCGCGCCATCCGCTCGGTGATCCGTGGCCCGCGCCAGACGCAGACGGTGATGCGCGCCGAGGGCGCACCGGTGGAGAAGCCGACCACCTGGTGCCCCTACACCTTCGAGCAGATGGTGGAGCTGGGCGAGCACTGCTCGATGACCGAGCGGCGCGCCGACGACGCTACCCGCGACGTCACCGACTGGCTCAAGTGCGAGTTCCTCTCCGACAAAGTGGGCGAGACCTACGAGGGCACCATTGCTTCGGTGACCCAGTTCGGGATCTTCGTGCGCCTCGATGACGTCTACGTCGAGGGGCTGGTGCACGTCACCTCGCTGCCCTCCGACTACTACCACTACGAGGCGGAGAAGCACCGCCTCAAGGGTGAACGCAGCGGCGTCGCCTATCGTCTGGGCGATGGCGTCACCGTGCGCGTGGCGCGGGTCGACCTCGACGACCGCAAGATCGATTTCGATCTCGCCGATGCCGCACCGCGCCACCGCAAGACGCCGCGCACGCGCAAGCCCGAGGGCGGCGGCGCCAGCGAGGCATCTGCCGAACAGGGGGCGCGCAAGCGCAAGCAGCGCCCGGGCAAGCGTGAGCGCCAGGGCGGCGACGACAACAGTGGCGGCGGTCAGCGCCGCTCCCGCGGGCCGCGGCGCGGTAAGCGCTGATGGCACGGGGTCCCCAGCGCGAACGGCCGCGCAAGTCGCGGCCCACGCCGGAGCGCCCGCGCACCCCCGACGGTCTCGAGCCGGTCTACGGTGTGCACGCGGTCCGCGCGCTGTTCGCGCGTGATCAGCCGCCGCGGGTACTTTGGGTCCAGCAGGGGCACGCCGAGCAGCGCCTCGACGACCTGCTGGCCCAGGCGCATGCCGCCGGCTGCGAGCTGAAGCGGGTGACGCGCGAAGTGCTGGATGCGCTGTCGGGGCCGGCGGCGCACCAGGGGGTGGTCGGTTTCTGCCCGCCGCTGGTGGCCGAGAACGAGACTGCGCTGTGGTGGCGGCTGGAGCAGTGGCAGGAGGAGACGCCGCCGCTGCTGCTGATCCTCGATGGCATCACCGATCCGCACAACCTCGGTGCCTGTCTGCGCAGTGCGGATGCGGCCGGCGTGCACGGAGTGATCGTGCCCAAGGACAAGTCGGCACCGCTCAATGCCACGGTGCGCAAGGTCGCCTGCGGCGCGGCGGAGAGCGTCCCGGTGTTCCAGGTGACCAACCTGGCGCGCTGCCTGGAGAAGCTCAAGCAGCAGGGGGTGTGGATCACCGGTACCGCCGGCGAGGCCGACACGCTGCTGTTCGAGGCCGATTTCAGCGGCCCCTGCGCGCTGGTGATGGGCGCCGAGGGCAAGGGCATGCGGCGCCTCACCCGGGAGGCGTGCGATGGGCTGGTCAAGCTGCCGATGCAGGGGCAGGTGACCAGTCTCAATGTCTCCGTTGCCGCCGGGGTGTGTCTGTTCGAGGTGGTACGCCAGCGCCACGCCGCCCAAGGTTGAGGCCGATTCCCGCTGCGCCAGCGGGTCTCGGTAACGCATGTCGCCGCTGTACCCGCTCTTCGATGTGCCATCTCCGGTCCGCTATCTTTGCCGACACCACGGCGTCAGCGGTTGCGCATGGCTGCCTCGATCTCTACAATTACGCGGTTCTGTGGGCAGGCTCTGCTCGCAGAGCCGCGCTCGTGCGTTCCGGCAACGGAGCGGCGAGGCGTTCACAGGTCCGAATATCCGGCGCGTGGCAGGCTTGCGCGATCCGGAATCGACTCCTTGCTTCTCGCGGTGCGCGTTACCGCGATCACCCCGCAGAAGCTGCCAAACCGAAAGGAGCTAACATGCGTCACTACGAAATCGTGTTCATGGTCCACCCGGACCAGAGCGAGCAGGTTCCGGCCATGGTCGAGCGCTACACCAGCCTCGTCACCGAAAACGGCGGCACCGTGCATCGTCTCGAAGATTGGGGCCGTCGCCACCTGGCCTACCCGATCAACAAGATCCACAAGGCGCACTACGTGCTGATGAATGTCGAGTGCAGCGGCGAGACCCTCGACGAGATCGAGAACATCTTCCGCTTCAACGACGCCATCATCCGCAGCATGATCGTGCGCAACAAGGAAGCCGTCACCGAAGCATCGCCGATGATGAAGCCGGCCGACGACAAGGGCAGCCGTCGTCGTGACGACAAGTCCTCCGAGCGTGGCGACCGTGAGCGTTCCGAGCGTTCCGAAACCGCTACCGAAGCCAACTGATCACCGCTTGAGGAGAGACTCACATGGCACGTTTTTTCCGTCGTCGTAAGTTCTGCCGCTTCACCGCCGAAGGCGTGAAGTACATCGACTACAAAGACATCGATACGCTGAAAGCCTACGTCACCGAAACCGGCAAGATCGTTCCCAGCCGTATTACCGGTACCCATGCGCGTTACCAGCGTCAGCTGTCTACCGCCATCAAGCGCGCGCGCTACCTGGCACTGCTGCCGTACTCCGACAGCCACCAATAATCCGGCCCGGATAACCATAGCGAGGCGTCATGCTGGGACTGGCCCGTTGGATCATGCGCGGTACGCCGCAGGCGGTGGGTGTGGCAGCGCTGACGGCGCTGGTGCCCTGGCTGTTCTGGTTCAGTGCCGCGGTCGCCGGGCTGGTTACGCTGAGGCGTGGCCTCACTAGCGCCGCGCCGGTGCTGGTCGCCGCTGCCATACCCGCCGGCTGGTGGTGGATGGAGGGCGACTCGGTGCCGCTGGCGAGCATTCTGCTGGTGGCGCTGATGGCTACCGTGCTGCGGGCGCGCCTGCGCTGGACCGATACCCTGCTCGCCGGTACCGCGGTCTGCATGGTGCTGGTCCATCTGGGCATCTTCGTGCCCGCCGGCGGTGCCGGCCCGCTGCTCGACGAGCTGCGGCGCAGCTCGACCGAGGTCTCCAGCATGCTGGATCGGCTCTCGGCCCAGGGCGTGGACACCCAGCAGATGGCCGCACTGGTCATCGGCGGGGTCACCGGCCTGGTGGTGCTGATGGTGAGCATCGGCTGTCTGGCCCTGGCCCGCAGCTGGCAGGCGGGGCTTTACAACCCCGGCGGGTTCCGCGAGGAGTTTCACTCGTTGAAACTCTCGCGTGGGCAGCTGGCGCTGCTGATCGGCGCCACTGCCCTGGGCATGCTGCTGGCGGTGCCCGCCGCCAGCCTGCTGGCCTGGGTGCCGCTGCTGGTGGCTGGCGTGGCGCTGGTTCATGGTTTGATCGGTTTGAAGGGAATGAGCGGGTTCTGGCTGGTCGGTTTCTATGCGTTGCTGCTGACTACCTGGCCCACGATTTTGATTGTACTGCTGTTGGCACTGGTGGATACCTTCGCGGATTTTCGCGGTCGCCTGACACGCAGTGATTGACGAGAGGTTCACGAGAATGGAAGTCATTCTGCTCGATAACATCGGCAAGCTTGGCGAACTGGGTGACAAGGTCACCGTCAAGCCCGGTTACGGCCGCAACTACCTGGTGCCCTACGGCCTCGCCGTGCCGGCCACCAAGGACAACGTCGCCGCGTTCGAATCCCAGCGTGCCGAGCTCGAAGCTCAGGCCGCCGAGCGCAAGGCGGAAGCCGAAAGCCGTGCCGAACAGCTGTCCGAAATCGAACTGTCGCTGGTCGCCAAAGCTGGCGACGAAGGCAAGCTGTTCGGTTCCATCGGTCCGCGCGACCTGGCCGAAGCGCTGGTCCAGGCCGGTCTCGACGTCGCCAAGAGCGAAGTGCGCATGCCGGAAGGTCCGATTCGCCAGACCGGCGAATACGACATCGCGCTGCAGCTGCACGCCGAAGTCAGCACCAGCGTCCGCGTCGTGGTGGTTGCCGAGTAATCGGTTTTCCCGCGCAGCGATGCTCAAGGCACGTGGGGCCCAGGCCCCACGTGCCTTTTTTGATGGGTGCGTGTTCCACACGATCGGCACGCCCGAGCGGCGCCGGCGAGCGTGGCGAGTCGCGGCGCCGGCTGGGTAGAATGTGCGGCAAATGACGGCAGCGAATTGTCGAGGGTGATGGCCAGGCATGAACGAACGCGTCGATAACGATCAAGAGACGGCCAAGCTCAAGCTGCCACCGCACTCGCTGGAGGCGGAGCAGTCGGTACTGGGCGGGCTGATGCTCGACAACTCCAGCTGGGACACCGTCTCCGAGCGGCTGGTGGCGGATGACTTCTATCGTCAGGAGCATCGGCTCACCTACAACGCCATGGCAGAGCTGGCCGAGGCGACCCAGCCGCTCGACGTGGTCACCCTGTCGGAAGCGCTGGAGCGGCGCGATCAGCTCGAAAGTGTCGGTGGCCTGGCCTATCTGGCGGAGCTGGCGCGCAATACGCCCTCGGCGGGCAACATTCGTGCCTATGCCGACATCGTGCGCGAGCGGGCCACCCTGCGCAAATTGATCCAGGCCTCGCGGCAGATCGCCGACAGCGCCTACTCGCCGGATGGGCGCGCCTCTGACGAGCTGGTCAACGAGGCCGAGCGGCTGGTGTTCCAGATCAGCGAGTCGCGGCCCAAGTTCGGCGGCCCTCAGGGCATGAGCCAGCTGTTGACCAAGGCGGTCGATCGCATCGACGAGCTGTTCAACATGAAGGGCCAGATGACCGGCATCTCGACCGGCTTCCGCGACCTCGACGAGATGACCTCGGGGCTGCAGCCCTCGGATCTGGTGATCATTGCCGGGCGCCCGTCGATGGGTAAGACCACCTTCGCCATGAACCTGGTCGAGCATGCGGTGGTCGCCGGTGACAAGCCGGTGATCGTCTTCTCGATGGAGATGCCGGCGGAGTCGCTGATGCTGCGTATGCTGTCGTCGCTGGGGCGCATCGACCAGACCCGGGTCAGGACCGGCCAGCTCGAGGACGAGGATTGGCCGCGACTGACCTCGGCGGTCAACCTGCTCAAGGACAAGCAGCTGTTCATCGACGACACCCCGGCGCTGTCGCCCAACGAGCTGCGTTCGCGGGTGCGTCGAATCGCCCGCGAGCACGGCAATGTCGGACTGGTGATGATCGACTATCTGCAGCTGATGCAGGTGCCGGGGCTGTCCGAGAACCGCACCGCGGAGATCTCCGAGATATCGCGCTCGCTCAAGGGCGTGGCCAAGGAGTTCAACTGCCCGGTGGTGTCGCTGTCGCAGCTCAACCGCTCGCTCGAGCAGCGCCCCAACAAGCGCCCGGTGATGTCGGACCTGCGTGAATCCGGCGCCATCGAGCAGGACGCCGACGTCATCGCCTTCGTCTACCGCGACGAGGTCTACAATAGCGATAATCCCGACAACAAGGGGCTGGCCGAGCTGATCATCGGCAAGCAGCGTAACGGTCCCATCGGGACCGTGCACATGGCGTTCATCGGCAAGTACACGCGGTTCGAGGATCTGGCCCCGGACAGCTACGGCCAGCATTACGAGTAACGCATCACAGGTTTGAGGAGTCAAAGCGATGGCAGGCGGTTTTCAGCGCGGGCGGCGTCAACGCGTCCCCAAGATCGAGGTTCGCGGACAACTGGAAAAGCTCGAGCGCGAGGGGCCGTTCAAGGAGTGGCTGGGGATGCCGGATCTCTACCGGCACTGGCTGACCGTGGATGGCGAGCTCTACAGCTATCAGACCGAGGATGCGGAGCTGCCGGTGGTGGTGGGCGACCGCGTGGTGTTCCGCTACAAGGAAGCCAAGGCGGGGCGCTGGATCGACCGCAACTCCCTGGGCAAGGCGATCGACCCCGCCGACTACCAGTAAGTGTTGCGCTAGCGTCTCCCGGAGCCGCGCCGCGCGCCCGGCGTGGCTGCGGTGCTGGCCGGCAGGCCTGTTGTCATTGCACTGTCATGCGTCGCTGTCACGCTGCTGGGCATGACACCGCTGCCACACTGACCGGCATGAACAACACCGATGCTGCCGTTTTGGCGCTTCGACGCCTGCTCGAGACGCGCGAGCTGGGCATGCACTTCCAGCCGATCGTCAGCGTGCCTGCGGGGCGGGTGCTGGGCTATGAGGCGCTGGCCCTTGGCCCTTATGGCGCGCCCTGCGACTCACCCCTACCGCTGTTCCAGGCCGCCCGCGCAGCCGGCGAGCTAGCGTCGCTGGAGCAGCTCTGCCGCGAGCGTGCGGTCGAGGAGTGGGTCGCCACCGGGCTCAGCGAGCTGCTGTTTCTCAACGTCGCGCCCGAAGTCCTGGTCGACCCTTCACACATCAGCGGCCAGACGGTGGAGCTACTCGCCGTCCACGGCCTGAGCCCGCCGCAGATCGTGATCGAGATCACCGAGCAGTCGTCAGGGGTCGATCCCGACCTGATGGCGGATGCCGCCCGGCACTATCAGGCGATGGGCTTCGCCATCGCCCTGGACGATCTCGGCGATGGCTATGCCGGGCTGCGCCTGTGGTCGCAGCTCAATCCCGACTACGTCAAACTCGACCGCCACTTCGTCAGCAATCTGGACCGCGACCGGGTCAAGCGCCGCCTGGTGCGCTCGATCATCGATATCGCCCATAGCCTGGGCAGCCGTGTGGTCGCCGAGGGGGTGGAGCGCGAGGGCGAGCTAGAGACGCTGCTGGAGCTGGGCGCCGACTTCTACCAGGGCTGGCTCTTCGCCCGGCCCAGCCCGGTGCCGAAGACGACGCGTGCAGCGCTGGAATCGCAGCTGAATACGCTGGCCGCGGCGCGGCGTCAGGGCGCTGTGGTGACCGAGATTCGCCGTCTCAGCGTGGCGTTGCCGACGCTCTCCCGCGACCTGAGCTTGTCCGAGGCGGCGGCCCATTTCAGTCGCCATCCGGACGCCAATGCCCTGGCCGTGGTCGACGAGTGCCAACGGCCGCTCGGCCTGCTCGGACGCCAACAGCTGATGGCGCTGCTGGGTCGGCGCTACGGCTTCGATCTCCACGGGCGCCAGCCGGTCGAGACGGTGATGCAGACACGGGCGCTGTGCGTGGAGGCGGGCGAACCGCTCGAGCGGGTCTCGCGCAAGGTGACCGGGCGTGACGAGTCGATGCGCGACGAGGATTTCATCATCACCGATGCCGGTCGCTATCTGGGCATCGGTCATGTCATCAATCTGCTGCAGCTGTTTACCGAACAGCAGGTACAGTTGGCGCGTCAGGCCAATCCGCTCACCCAACTGCCGGGCAATCGGCCGATTCGCGCCGCCCTCGACCACTATCAGCGGCAGAACACGCCCTTCGTCGCCTGCTATCTCGATCTCGATCACTTCAAGCCGTTCAACGACCGCTTCGGCTACGCGCTCGGCGATCAGATGATCCTGACCGTGGCACGGGTGCTGGACGAGTTCGTCGGCGATGAGGATTTCCTCGGCCATCTCGGCGGTGATGACTTCGTCCTGCTGCTCGACAGCAGCGCCGACCTGCATCGGCGGCTTGCCGCGCTGCAGCGGGCTTTCGGCGTCGAGAGTCTCAAGCTGCTGCCGGAGGCCGAGCGCCGCGCCGGCGGCTTCGAGGCCAAGGATCGCTTCGACCAGTGGCGCTTCTTCCCGCACACCCGGCTGTCGATCATCGCGCTGCGGGTACCGACGGATGCTCATGTCGACAGCTTCGGCGACCTATGGAGCCGCTTCAAGAGCGCGGCCAAACGGGCTCCCCATGGCCGCGTGGTGGTGAGCCTGCGGAGGGAGCAGCGCTATCCGAAGCGATGACCGGGGTGGCGCTTTTGTACTGCAAACTCCCGCGCTGACATATAGTCTTAACAAAGATCCGACCTAATGGTCAGGATGCGCGAGTCCAGATGGGCCGCGCGCCAGTCGGGTGTCCAGCAGGGAAGGCTGGACGCCGTATTCGCACATGCAACCCGAACAGGAGGGAACCATGGACCTCAAGGAGCTCGAACGCTTTTCCCGCGATCACGACAACTTCGAGATTCGCGTCATCGCCCACGCCGGCAGCCGCTTTTACCAGGTGATGGTGGAGCCGGAAGATGGCTCGACTCAGGTGCTGACGCGACGCAGCAAACCGATGCTGTTCCGCTCTCTCGACGATGTCTACGGGGAACTCAAGCAGGCCGGTATCCACCGTGCCTATCTCGTTCAGCAGGTCGCCAACGACGAGATCGTCGGCCACGAGCCGCACTACCACGACCCGCTGCTGTCACGCATGCCGCTGGTCTTCTGAGCGCTTACTCACGCCATCCCCGGCGCTGAATCCGCGCCTCGATCCCAACCAACCGACGCTTCATCCACACACCGCGGCAAGTCGACGAGGACTTGCCTGATAGCGGTGTCGTGCCTTTGCATCAGCGGCGCTGGTAGCCTTCGGCATGCTCGCCGCGGCCATACGGCTTCTCACTGTCCAGTCGATCCAGAAAGGCCTGCGCCTGCGCCAGGATCGCCTCTTGGCGTGTCGGCTGCATCTTGTCCCAACTGCCATAGATCAGTTTCATGCGCTGATTGTCCTTGAGCTGCGCGCGGTGGGTCTCCAGAAAATGCCAGTAGAGACTGTTGAACGGGCAGGCGTCGTCGCCGGTCACCTGCTTGACGTCGTAGCGGCAGTGGCGGCAGTGATCCGACATGCGATCGATATACTTGCCCGAAGCGCAGTAGGGTTTGGAGCCGAGATAGCCGCCGTCGGCGTAGAGGGTCATGCCGAGGGTGTTGGGCAGCTCGACCCACTCGAAGGCGTCGGCGTAGACCGCCAGGTACCAGTCGCACAGGGCGGCGGGGGAGACACCGCACAGCAGGGCGAAGTTGCCGGTGACCATCAGGCGCTGGATATGGTGCGCATAGGCGTTGTCGCGGGTCATCTCGATCGCCCGCTGCAGGCAGCGCAGATCGGTTTCACCGTGCCAGTAGAAGGCTGGCAGGCCGCGTCGGGCGTTGAGCCGGTTCTCTTGCTTGTAGCCGGGCATACGCTGCCAGTAGATGCCGCGTACGTATTCGCGCCAGCCGAGAATCTGGCGGATGAAGCCCTCGGCGGCGTTGATCGGCGCGTGCCCCTCCTGCCATGCCGCTGCCACCGCCTCGCAGATCTCCCGGGGCGAGAGCAGGCCGATGTTCATGGCGGCGGCGAGGCGCGAGTGGTAGAGCAGCGGCTCGCTGTCGCTGATGGCGTCCTGATAGGTGCCGAAGTCGGCCAGCGCATGGTCGATGAAGTGGCGCAGGTCGCCCAGCGCCTGGCGCCGTGTCACCGCCCAGTTGAAGCCTTCCAGGGTGCCGAAATGATCGCCGAAGTGGGTCGATACCTGCTCGGCCACCGCCCGGGTGGTGGCGTCCATACGGTGGCGCGGTGGGGTGGGGAAGTCGAGATCGTCGGCGATCGGCGCTCGGTTGTCGTGATCGAAGTTCCACTGGCCTCCGGCCGGTTCGCCTGCGCACATCAGCAGCCCGGTCTGCTTGCGCAGATGGCGGTAGAAATCCTCCATGCGACAGCGCTTGCGCCCCGCCAGCCACTGCCCGAACGCCTCGATCGAACAGTAGAAGCGGTTGTCTGGATAGAGCCGCCAGCGGGTGCCGCGACGCTGGATGCGCTCGAACAACCGCCACTCGCCGGGGTGAGTGACACGAATCTCGTCGCAGGCATAGGCGTCGGCCAGGCGCTCCGCCTCGTCGAGCAGGTCGTGGCGGTTGTCGTCGTCATCGAGGGTGCTGTAGTGCACCTGATACCCTTTGTCGCGCAGGGTGTCGGCGAAGTGACGCATCGCCGATAATAGCATCACGATCTTCTGCGGGTGGTGCGGCACGTACTCGCCCTCGGCGCGGACCTCGCACAGGGCGATGACCGCCTCCTCCGGCGCCTGGGCGAGGACGTCGAGCGTCTCGCTGAGCTGGTCGCCGAGTATCAGGATCAGGGGGCGCGACATGATGTTATCCATGACTTATACACATGATGTTAATCGTATAAGTTAATCGCGGTTAAGCAAGGCGGGAGTGGTAGACTGTCGCCAGGCGCTATCCGCAAAGTCGACGAGGGACGGGCAGGCAAGGCAAAGAGCGGCGAACATGCGGAGTTTACGGGTTGTAAATGAGCATTGTGCGCCGATTCTCAGCGCCGCATGGGCGAGCGCAGTACTTTTCAGACAGTGCCTAGTCAACGGCATCAGCGGACAAGGAGAGAATATGGCGGCCCGTTACGGAGTCATGCTGGTCAATCTGGGAACGCCAGCGGCGCCCACGGCCAAGGCGGTGAGAGAGTATCTGGCGGAGTTCCTGGGGGATCCGCGGGTGATCGATGCGCCGCGCTGGCTGTGGTGGCCGATTCTGCACGGGGTGATCCTGCGCATTCGCCCGCCCAAGGTGGCCAAGGCCTACGCCTCGGTGTGGCAGGAAGAGGGCTCGCCGCTGCTGGCGATCGGGCGGCGCCAGCAGCGTGCGCTGGCGGCGGCGCTGGCCGAGCGCACCGGCGAGGCGGTGCCGGTGGAGCTGGCGATGACCTACGGCCAACCGAGCATGGAGCAGGCAGGGCTTGCGCTGCGCGACGCCGGGGTTGACAAGATTCTGGTGCTGCCGCTCTATCCGCAGTTCTCGCGTACCACCACCGGCGCCGTATTCCAGCGCCTGGCCAAGGCGCTGGCGCCCTGCCCGGAGCTGCGCTTCGTCAATCACTACCACGACCATCCGGACTATATCGCCGCCCTCGCCGCCAGCGTGCGCGAGCACTGGGAGGCCCAGGGGGATCGCGGACGGCTGCTGATGTCCTACCACGGCATCCCCAAGCGCTACGTCGACAACGGCGACCCGTACGGACGTCACTGCCAGCGCACCAGTGAGTTGCTCGCACAGGCGCTCGAACTCGAAGAGGGCAGTTGGTTCCAGAGTTATCAGTCGCGTTTCGGTCGCGAGGAGTGGCTCAAGCCCTATACCGACGAGACGCTCAAGCAGTGGGGCGCCGACAAGACCGAATGCGTCGATGTGATCAGCCCGGCATTCGCCGCCGACTGTCTCGAGACCCTGGAGGAGATCGACGCCGAGAACCGCGAGTATTTCCAGGAGGCCGGGGGCGGGCGCTATCGCTACATCCCCGCGCTCAATGATCGCCCCGAGCATATCCACCTGCTCAGCCAGCTGGTCGCGGAGAATACCGCGGGCTGGTGAACGCTTCCTGCCACCCGGTTCACAGCGACGGCGCTCGAACGCCGTCGCTGTGTGTCAGGGCAGCGGGGAGTCGCCCTGGGGCGCCTCTTCCACCGTATGCTTGGGCCGGTCGCGCTCCAGCTCCTGCGGGTTGCCGCGGGTACGCGGGTCCGGCTTGAGCTTGTGGTGCAGCGCGCTCTTGGCCAGCATGTGCGCCGACACCGGCGCGGTGATGAAAGCGAAGACGGTGATCAGCAGTTCCTGGACCACCGGACCATTCTCCAGACTGAAGAAGATCAGCGACCCGATCAGGGTGCAGCCCACCCCCAGGGTGGTGGTCTTCGACGGCCCGTGCAGGCGCATGTAGAAGTCCTTGAGGTGGGTCAGACCCAGCGAGCCGATGAAGGCGAAGATCCCGCCGGCGATCAGCATGAAGGCGATTGCCCCCTCGAGCAGCATATCCAGCATGTGTCGTGCTCCTATTCGATGATGTCGCCGCGCAGCAGATACTTGCACACCGCGATGGTGCTGACGAAGCCGAGCATGGCGATCAGCAGTGCTGCCTCGAAATAGTCCTTGTTGTTGACCCAGATGCCGAACAGCACGATCAGCGCGATCGAATTCATGTACATGGTGTCGACCGCCAGCACCCGGTCGGGCAGGCTGGGGCCGATCACTGCGCGATAGAAGTTGAGGGCGATAGCGGCGCTGAACAGTGCCAGCGCGATCCACAGCGCGGTAGCGATCATGATTCGAAGATCTCCATGAGCGGGCGTTCGTAACGCTGATGAATATCGGCGATCAGCGCATCGATGTCGGCGACGTCGAGGGCGTGGATCAGCAGCGTGCGGCCGTCCAGGCGCAGGTGGGCCGAGACGGTGCCCGGGGTCATCGTGATGGTGCTGGCGAGAATGGTGATGGGGAAGTTCTCGGTCAGCGACAGCGGGTACTCGACGAATGCCGGGCGCATGCGCCCACGCGGGTCGAGGATCAACTTCGAGACCTCGAGGTTGGCCACCACGATGTCCCTGAGCACCCGCACGACGTAGTGCAGCAGCTTGAGCGGGCGCTTGATTCGCGGCTGGCGCTCCCAGAACGGACGGCACAGCAGCGGGATCACCACGGCCAGTGCGCCGCCCAGCAGCCACTGGCCGAGGGCCACGCTCTGCTGCAGCAGCAGCCAGACCACCAGCAGCAGCAGCGACAAGACCGGCATCGGTAGCCAGCGTAGGGGAGGAATCATGAGCCACCTCCAGCAGTCGGGGCGAGAATCGCCTGGGTATAGGCGCCGGGATCGAGCAACTGCGCAGCGCTCGCCTGGGTGAACTCGGTGATCGGGCCGGCGAAGAGCGACAGCAGGGGAGATGCACCCAGCAGCAGGATCAGACCCGCCAGCATGCTTGGCTTGAGCCGCGGCCCTTCAGCGTCGGGCTTGCCCGCCTTCCAGAACACGGTGGAGCCGCTGCGCCCCATCGCCACCAGCCCGGCCAGGCTCGACAGCAGCAGCAGCGACCATAGCCATGGCTGCTCGCCCGGCTGCGCGGCGTTGAGCAGCAGCGCCTTGCCGATCGCCCCGGAGAGCGGTGGCAGGCCGACCACGCTGACCGCGCCGACGAAGTAGGCGAGCCCCAGCAGTGCCGGCTGAGTGACGCCGCGTCCGGGCACGATGCGTGCGCCGGCCTTGCCGCGCTGATCGGCGATGGCATCGGCGAGCAGGAACAGGCCGCCGCTGACCAGGGTGGTATGCAGCATGTAGTAGAGCAGCGCCGAGAGCGAGGCCACGCGGTCCATGCTCACGCCGGCCAGCAGGGTTCCCACCGAGATCAGGATCAGATAGGCGACCTGGGTGCGCAGATCCCGCGCCGAGAGCACACCGATGCCGCCCAGCGCGATCGTCGCCAGGGCGAACCACCACAGCCACGGCTGCGCGAAGTTGGCCAGGTCGCCGGCACTGTCGCCGAAGACCAGGGTGTAGACGCGCAGGATGGCGTAGATCCCCACCTTGGTCATGATCGCGAACAGCGCCGCCACCGGCGCCGGTGCACTGGCGTAGGCCCGCGGCAGCCAGAAGTAGAGCGGCAGGATCGCCGACTTCAGTCCGAACACCACCAGCAGCAGGAAGGCGCCCGCCTTGAGCAGCCCCTGACGCTCGGGGTCGAGCTCGGCGATGCGTAGTCCCATGTCCGCCATGTTGAGCGTGCCGGTGGTGCCGTAGAGCACGCCGAGGGCGATCAGGAACATCGCCGAACCGGCCAGGTTGAGCGCCACGTAGTGGAAGCCCGCCTGGGTGCGGTCCTTGCCGCCGCCGTGCATCAGCAGCGAGTAGGAGGCGATCAGCAGGACCTCGAAGAACACGAACAGGTTGAACATGTCGCCGGTGAGGAAGGCACCGTTGATGCCCATCAGCTGCAGTTGGAACAGCCCGTGGAAATTGCTGCCCTTCTTGTCGTCGCCGGCGCAGGCGTAGGCCAGGCTGCCGAGGGCGAGCACGCTGGTCAGGCACACCATCAGCGCCGAGAGACGGTCGAGCACCAGGATGATGCCGAATGGCGGCTGCCAGTCGCCCAGGGCGTAGTAGCTGATCTGGCCTTCGCTGCTCTTGATCACCAGCGCGATGGCGATCACTACCAGCAGTGCGGTGCTCACCAGGCTGATGGTGCGCCGCGGCTGCATGGTCGCGTCGCGCTTGATCAGCATCGCAAGCCCGGTGAACAGCGGCAGCAGGATGGGGAGGATGATCAGATGCTGCATCACGACTTCTCCTCCTTGGCGTCCTCGACACGCTGGTCATTGACCTGGTCGCTACCCTGGTCGCCGCGCACGCGCATGGCCAGGATCACCGAGAACGCGGTCATGGCGAAGCCGATCACGATCGCGGTGAGGACCAGCGCCTGGGGCAGCGGGTCGGCGTAGTGGGTCTTGCCCGCCTGGATCACTGCAGCGCCATCGGTGGTGAGGCCGCCGGTGGAGAACAGGAACAGGTTGACCGCGTAGGAGAGCAGCGTCAGCCCCACGACCACGGGGAAGGTGCGTCCGCGCAGGGCCAGGTAGAGACCGCTGGCCGCCAGAAAGCCGGTTACGGTGGCGAAGAGCGCTTCCATCAGACGGTCTCCTTGTCGTTCTCTTTGCTGGGCCGGTGACGCGTGGTCAGCTTGCCCAGATTGGCCAGGATCATCAGCGTCGCGCCGACCACGGTGAGATAGACGCCGAGATCGAACAGCATGGCGGTGGCCAGCTCCACTTCACCGATAAAGGGAATCGAGAAGTGGCCGAAAGCGGAGGTCAGGAAGTCGTGGCCGAAGAACCAGCTGCCGACACCGGTGAGGGCGGCGATCACCACCCCGGCCACGGCGATCGGCTGGTACTGGAAGGTCAGACGCTGCTGGGCCCAGTCGACGCCGCGGGCGATGTACAGCAGGATCAGCGCCACCGCGGTGACCAGGCCGGCGATGAAGCCGCCGCCGGGCTCGTTGTGGCCGCGCAGGAAGATGAACACCGACACCAGCAGCGCCAGCGGCAGCAGGGTCTGTGACACCGTGGCCAGCAGCATCGGATGCAGGTCCTTCGACCACGGCCGGCCCTCGCTGTCGCTCGACGGCATGAACAGACGCAGGCGATTGAGCAGCTTGTAGATGCCGATGGCGGCGATGCACAGCACCGTGATCTCGCCCAGGGTATCGAAGCCACGGAAGTCGACCAGGATGACGTTGACCACGTTGTGGCCGCCGCCGCCGCTGACGCTGTTGGCCAGGAAGTAGCCCGAGATGCTGTCGAGCGAACGCGTCAGCAGGGCGTAGTTGAGGCTGGCGACGATACCGCCGAAGCTGGCCGCCAGCAGCACGTCGCGCACGATGCGCGCGCCGCTCGACTCCTTGGGCGTGCGTTGTGGCAGGAAGAACAGCGCCAGCATCAGCAGGATCACCGTGACCACCTCGACCGCCAGCTGGGTCAGCGCCAGGTCCGGTGCCGAGAAGCGCGCGAACGCCAGCGATACCATCAGCCCCACCACCGAGAGCATCATCAGCGAGACCAGGCGGCGGCGATGCAGCACGGCGGTGCCGAGGCCGGCCAGAATGGTGATCGCCGCACCCACGATCAGCAGGCCATCCAGCGGCTTGAGCGGCAGCTCGCCCTTCAGTTGGGTGAGATCGAGCAGTCCGCTGCCGGTGAGGAACAGCACCACCACGATCAGCCATAGCATGTAGCGCTGCAGCGAGCCGTTCTCCAGGCGATCGATGCCGCGCTGGGTGGCGCCGAGCAGCTGGCGCACGGCGTACTCGAACAGCATCAGCGCATTGCGCTGGGGGAACTGACGCTGGAAGCTGAACAGGGTGCGGCGCACGCTGTAGATGGCGACCCCGCCGGCCAGCGCGATGGCGCTCATCAGCAGGGGCAGGTTGAAACCGTGCCAGATCGCCAGGTGCAGTTCTGGGCGCGGCGCCAGGATCGTCGCCTGGCCCGCGGCCTCGAGAATGCCGGTCACCATCAGCGCCGGCAGCAGCCCGATGAGCACGCACAGCCCCACCAGCAGCAGCATTGGCAGGCGCATCATGAAGGGCGCCTCGTGCGGGGGCTTGGGCAGGTCCGTGGCCGGCGGGCCGAAGAAGACATTGCGCACGTAGCGCAGCGAATAGGCCACCGAGAGCACGCTGCCGAGGGTCGCCAGTACCGGGATCAGCCACGCCAGGCCGCCGAGGATACCGCTGCCGAGCGCCTCGGTCAGCATCATCTCCTTGGACAGGAAACCGTTGAGCAGCGGCACGCCGGCCATCGACGCAGCCGCCAGCCCGGCGAGTGCCGCGGTCATCGGCATGCTGTGACGCAGCCCGCTCAACTTGCGGATGTCGCGGGTGCCGGTCTCGTGGTCGATGATGCCCGAGGACATGAACAGCGACGCCTTGAAGGTGGCGTGGTTGATGATGTGGAACAGCCCCGCGATCACCGCCAGCTTGCTGTCGAGCCCGAACAGCATGGTGATCATGCCCAGGTGGCTGACGGTGGAGAAGGCCAGCACCCCCTTGAGATCGTACTTGAGCAGGGCGAAGTAGGCGGCGTAGATCATCGTCACCAGGCCGGTCAGGGTGACGATATAGAGCCACAGCTGGGAGCCGGCCAGCGCCGGGTGCAAACGGGCGAGCAGAAACACGCCGGCCTTGACCATGGTCGCCGAGTGAAGGAACGCGGAGACCGGCGTGGGGGCCGACATCGCGTGGGGCAGCCAGAAGTGGAACGGGAACTGGGCCGACTTGGTGAAGGCGCCGAGCAGGATCAGCAGTAGCGCCGGCAGGTAGCGCGGGTCGGCCTGGATCAGTTGGCGGCTGTCGAGCACCGTCTGCATGTCGAAGGTGCCGACGATATGGCCGAGCAGCAGGAAGCCGGCAAGCATCGCCAGCCCCCCCATACCGGTCACGGTCAGTGCCATGCGGGCACCGCGTCGCGCCTCGCTCTGCTTGTACCAGTAGCCGATCAGCAGGAACGAGGAGAGGCTGGTCAGCTCCCAGAACACCCACAGCAGCAGCAGGTTGTCGGCCATCACGATGCCCAGCATCGAGGTCATGAACAGCATCAGATAGGCATAGAAGCGCGGCATGCTGTCCTCGGGCGCCAGGTAGTAGCGCGAGTAGAGGATGATCAGCAGGCCGATGCCGAGGATCAGCATCACGAACAGCAGCGACAGCCCGTCGAGCCGGAAGGCCAGGTCGAGCCCCAGCTGTGGCACCCAACTGAGGCTGAAGCGGGGGACCTCCCCTCCGAGCACGCTCGGTGCATGGTAGAGCGCGATGGCCAGCGCGATGGCGGGCAGAATCGCGGTCGATCCCGCGTTGAGATTGCGCTGTCGATTGGAGCTCAACAGCGGTATGAGGCTGCCCAGCAGAGGCAGCAGCACGATCAGCGGCAATGACATGAAGTTGTCGCTCTTCTCAAGGACCCGAACGGACAGCCGACGAGCGCAAACGGCTCGGACTGACTTTCTGCGTACGTCGAGGGGCCGGTGTGACGGCGCCCGGCGGTCCTAGTGTAGGCGATCTCGCCCACTCTCAGGGACTCGTCCGCGCCTCAGCGTGCTAGCGCTGGACACCACGAGATACGCGTTGGTCGGATGAACTGGGCCGCCGGAGCGGCGCGGTTTCCGCCGATGGCCGGCGGCGACTGGCGCGCGCGACCCGGCACGACGTGACGGGCAGCGGGCGGACTCAGATCAGGCGGGGCGGATCGGTCAGATAGGGGCGGCGCGCACCGCGGGGTGCCAGCATCCACGCGGGGGTGCGGCCCTCCAGGGTGAGCATTCCGGCGTGGGACGACGGAGTCTGGGCACCGATACGGCAGGTCGCGCATGTCAGCGACAGCTGGCTAGGCATGTGGCCCGGCATGGTGTCTCTCCTCTGTGTTCGCACTGCGAAAAGCGCTGTTCGTGCGGGGCGCGCCCGGCGTCGCCGGGGCTGCGGCGTTCTCTGCGGAACGCTCTTCGGGCTCGATGCGCGTCAGTGTTTGCAAACGCTTCGGTCGAAAAACGTTCTGCCGATTCAAAACGTTTCTCCAGGACGACGCACGTGCACGGTCTGGGCTCGGTGATGGGCATTCCGGGGCGCCGCGGCTTTCTGCGTGGAGCTCCGAAAAGACTTGAAAGTATTGGATATTTTGGTAGCCGAGCCGACGCTCGTTAACGACTGTATCACGCCGCCCGAGGGGGAGCCATAGGGAGCGGATCGTGGATTCGTTGTACATGGTATTCATGTGGTGATAGCTTTTGTACAAATATGGCGCACTGGCGCCTCCCGCTATCGAGGGGCGGCGGCAGGTGGTTGTCGGCCCTGTTGGTGGCTGCCGTGTTCGACCGCGAGTCTGGAGGCTGCGGCATGGAATCTTCCTGCGATCTGATCTGGTTTCGGCGCGATCTGCGCCTGAGCGACAACGATCTGCTGGCGGTCGAACCGCACGCGGAGACGCTGCTGTGCGTCTTCGTGCTGGAGCCGAGCTGGCTCGAGGACACGCCACCAGCGGTGCCCCAATGGGCGCTGCTGTGGCAGAGTCTGATCGATCTGCGTGGCGCCCTGCTGACACGAGGCAGCGATCTGCTGGTCTGCGTCGGCGAGCCCGAGCAGCTGTTGCCGCGGCTGGTCCAGCGGATCGGCGCCCAGCGGGTGATCACCCACGCCATGGAGGGCGCCAACGAGTGCGCCACGACTCGCCGCGTACAGGCGGCGCTGGCGCCGGATCAGCTCTGTGTGCTGCCCGACTCGCCGCTGTTTCCCGCCCATCATGACGATACCGGCACGCGCGAACTCTCCTTCGGTGAGTTCGTCGCCCTCTCCCGGGGCAGGAGCGCCCTGGCGCCGAGGAGCCCGGGGCAGCCGGTCACGCTGCCGCCCTGGCCACACGATGCCCCGCGCGGGCTACCCTCCCTCGGCAGCCTGCTCGGCGACGTCGAGCCGCTGAGGGCGACGATCTCAGGGGGCGAGCCGGCGGCCCAGGCGCGGCTGCGCCAGCTGCGTGACGCTCCGGCCGACTGGGCGCCCGAGGATGTTCGCGCGCTGCTGCGCTGGCGTGCGTTGGGCTGTGTCTCGGCGCGTCAGCTCTACGCCGTGTGCGAGCGCCTGGATATCCCGGCCGGCGCCGAGTCCCCGCAGCGCTATCTGCGCCACGAGCTGCTGTGGCATGAATATCTGCGCCGCCAGCAGGTCCACGGGATCGACGTCAGCCGCTTCCAGTCCCCGTGCATCGACCCTTCCGGTGGCCGCGAGCCCAGTTTCCTACGCGCTGACGCTGCGACCGATGCGCAGCTGGCCGGGGCTACCACGGCGCTGCGCCAGGAGACGCCGCGCCACCTCGAGCCGACGCCCACGGCGCCGCCACGGCGCAGTACGGGCTCCTGGTTCGATCGTTACTAGCCCACGCGGGTATTGCACGGGATGCGCTACACTGGGCTGACGCCGACGCCCGCCAGCGGCGCAGGCGCGAGGAACCCCAGCATAAAGGAAGTGCATCGTGACGCGTTCTGTTCCCTTCAAAGGCCCCCTGACCCTCTCTCTGTGCCTCGCTGTTGCCCTGGTCGGCTGTCAGAGCGTGGCCGATACCCAGGCGGCGAGTCCTGCCCCCGCTGCCGCGCAGTCGTCCGAGTCGGCGTCCAGCGGGAGCGCGAGTGGGACGGCGGCCGATAGCGCTGCCCGCCCCGACGCTGCCGCAGAAGACAAGGTGACGCCGCAGGCGCGTGCCGGCTTCGACACCTGGGTCGCCGACTTCCGCCGCCAGGCCGCCAGCGAGGGCATCGACCAGGCGACCCTGGCCGAGGCCTTCGACCACGCCACCTATCAGCCGCGGGTCATCGAGCTCGACCGCTCCCAGCCCGAGTTCACCCGCCAGGTGTGGAGCTATCTGGACAGCGCGGTCTCGGATCAGCGTGTCGCCAATGGTCGCGCCCGGCTGGACGCCCATCGAGCGCTGGCCGAGCGCATCGAGCAGCGATACGGCGTACCCGGTAGCATCGTGGTCGCGATCTGGGGCGTCGAGAGTAACTACGGCAGCAATTTCGGCAGCTTCGAGACCATCGACGCGCTCTCGACGCTGGGTTACGAAGGTCGTCGCCAGGCGTTCGCCCGGGGCGAGCTGATGGCCGCGCTCAAGATCCTGCAGAACGGTGACATCGATCGCGATCACATGCGCGGCTCCTGGGCCGGGGCCATGGGACACACCCAGTTCATCCCCTCGAGCTTCCTCGCCTACGCGGTGGATGGTGATGGCGACGGCCGGCGCGATATCTGGGGCAGCATTCCCGACGTCATGGCCTCGACGGCCAACTACCTGGCCAAGTCCGGCTGGCAGCGCGGCCAGCCCTGGGGCGCCGAAGTGAGCCTGCCGGCCGGTTTCGACTACGCCCAGACCGAACTCTCGGTGCGCCACTCGAGTCAGGCCTGGGCGGCCCAGGGCGTGGCGCGGGTCGGCGGCGGGGCGCTGCCGGATTTCGCCGAAGCGTCGGTCATCGCGCCGGCCGGGGCCGAAGGGCCGGCGTTCCTGGTCGGGCCCAATTTCCGCGTGATCATGCGCTACAACGCCTCCACCAGCTATGCCCTGGCGGTCGCCACGCTGGCCGATCGCATCGCCGGCCGGCCCGGCATCCAGGGGCAGTGGCCGCGCTCGGAGCCGGCACTGTCGCGGACCCAGGTGCGTGAGATGCAGCAGGCACTCAACGCGCGTGGCTTCGACGTCGGCACGCCGGATGGGCGGATCGGCCCCAACACCCGGGCGGGGCTGCGTGCCTACCAGCGGTCGATCGGCGTCACCCCGGACGGCTATCCCACCCAGGCGCTGATCCAGCGCCTCGAGGCGCTCTGACAGCGAGCGTTGCGTCAGCGGCAGCACCCGCCACCTCGACCCGCGCGGTCGGTGTGACGGGTGCCGAATGGATCGCGATTCGGCGTCTTTTCCGCTGTTTGCAGCCCGCCACCCCGTGTCACACTCGGGGTTTTCATCGGTTTTGAGAGCGCTGCGGCGCGATGCCAGTGCGCATCGGTCGTCGCGGCGCCGCGAGGCGAGTCATGGGAGTGCAGCGATTCACCGGTGCCAATACCCGGGAGGCCATGCGTCAGGTGCGCCAGGCCCTGGGCGAGGACGTTCTGATCCTATCCAACCGCGTCGTCGACGGCGGCGTGGAGATCGTCGCCATGTCCGAGCAGGCCCACGCCCAGGCGCTGGCCGGACCGGCCGCGGCGGATGCCGAAGGCGATGGCGCGTCGACGGACGAGGCCACGGCGGCCGAGTCGCCGGCGGCCTGGGAAGCCTTCAACCGGCGCATGCTCGAGGACATGCGCGCGCTGCTGCGCGAGACCTCGAGCCCGGCGCCGGCCCCGGGGCAGCAGGTGCGCGATGCGATCCTGCGTCAACTGAGCCAGGCCGGTTTCAGTCACGTACTCTGCGAAACGCTGCTGGAGACGCTGCCGGCGGCGCTGCTCGAGGAGTCCGCCGAGGAGGCCGAGACGCCCGCCTGGCAGGCGTGGCTCGAGCGCCAGTTGGCGGCGCGGCTCGAGGTGCTGGAGAGCGAGGAGGCGCTGTTCGAGGCGGGCGGGCTGTTCGCGCTGGTCGGCCCCACCGGCGCCGGCAAGACCACCACCACGGCCAAGCTGGCGGCGCGCTACGTGATGCGCCACGGCCCGCGCGAGGCTGCCCTGGTGACCACCGACAGCTACCGTATCGGCGCCGCCGAGCAGTTGCGCATCTATGCGCGTCTGCTCGGCGTGGAAGTGCATGCACTGGACGAGCAGGGTGACCTGGGCGCGCTGCTGGGGCGGCTGGCCCAGCCCCGCCGCGGACTGATGGGGCGCTCCGGCGGCAAGCGCATGATGGTGATCGACACCGTCGGCATGAGTCAGCGCGACCAGCGGCTGATGGGCGAGATCGCTCGTCTCGGCGCCGCGCCGGTCAGCGTGCGCCGGCTGCTGGTGCTCGACGCCGCGCGCCACGGCGATACCCTCGAGCAGGTGGTCGAGGCGTGGCAGCGCGCCTCGCAGGAGGCCGGCGAGCCGCTGTGGGGCTGCATTCTGACCAAGCTCGACGAAGCTGCCCGCCTGGGGCCGGTGCTGGACGTGCTGATGCGCCACGGGCTCAAGCTCTGCTATCTCTCGCGCGGACAGCGGGTGCCGGAAGATCTGGAGCCGGTGGAGCGCGATGTGCTGCTGCGCGAAGCGCTCGCCCAAGGCGGTGAGTCGCCGTTTTCGCGCGTCACCGGCAGTGCTCCGGCGGCGCCGGCCCAGGCGCGCCAGCAGGCGCTCTCCCAGGGCGTGCTGCGCCAGGGCGAGGCGCTGGAGGCCACGCTCTCCACGCTGCGCCGGCAGGTGCAGGGGATGGCCTGGCTGGAGCACGCCTGGCCGCGCAACCACGGCGCCGAGAGCGGCGCCTTCGCCGCGCGCATGATGAGTGCGAGTCGTCAGGCCGGGCTGCGCGGGGAGGGGGCGCCGCGGGCGCTGTGGTGGTCCAAGCCGACCCCGGTGCGTGGCCAGGGGCAAGCGATGCCACTGGTGGCGCTGGATGCCCAGGGTATGCCGCAGCCGCTGGTGTGGCCGCGTCATGAACTTCCGGCGGGAGACGACGCGCGCTTTGCCTGGGCCGACTCGCTGGGCGCCGAGTGGCACCTGCTGAACCAGTTGCCGGATGTCGAGCTGCTCGCCGGTCTCGACGTGCAGCGGCGCAGTTGGCTCGCCGCCACCAGCGCCAGTCGCCGCGTGCGCCATAGCGGCGAGTGGCTGCGCCTGGATGAGGCGCTGGCGCTGGGCGAGGCGCAGCCGGGGATCACGATGTTCCACCGCGGGCGTCAGGCGCGCCTCGATCTCAGGCGCCTCGAGACTACCCTGGCCAAGCGCCGCGGCGATAGCGAGGGGCTGCCGGTGATCGCCTGGGAAGGGACCTGGCACGACGAGGCCGACGGTCGCCAGTTGGGGCGGCGCTTCTGGATCGGCAGTGCCCGCACCGGCTTCGACAGCGGCTCGCGGCTGGCCGCGGCGCTGGCCCTGGAGGGCCTGCCCAGCCTGACCCAGCAGGCCGAGCGGCTACTCAAGACACGCCGCCCCGAGCTCGAAGAGCGTGCCCACCGCTGGCAGCTCGCTGCCGCCCTGGCCGCGCTGGCACTGCACCTGGCCCAGGCGGAAGCCGGCTGGGCCACGGACGTACGCGCACGGCTGTCGGATATCGCCCAGCGCCGCTGCGGGCGTCGGCCCAAGGCCTTGCTCGAGGGGCTGATGGATGCGCTGAGCGCCCACCAGACCCTGCGCCGCGCCAAGGGTATGGCCGGGGCGGCGACGGACGCCGGGCGGTGAGCGATCAGGCCGCCGGGCTGCGCGCCTGGCAGCGTCAGCGTGACCGCTGGCCGCTGCTGGTGCTGGGTGAGCCGCGACGCGGCGCGCTGGAGAGCCTGCTGAAGTCACTGAACGCGCGCAGCGGACGGCGCTGGGAGCCGGTGACCCTGGCCGAGGCGGCGCGGGCAGCACCCGGGCACGCGCTGCTCTGGGTAGAGAGCCGGCCGGTGGACGCGACCCTCGACTACCGCTGGCTCAAGCGCATGGCGGTGGATGTCGGCCCGCTGCCGACGCTGTTGCATCTGGAGTCGGCGGCGATCAGCCAGTCGCGGCTGGATAACCTGAGCGTCGCCGCGCGCCGCTTTCTGGGGGTCGAGCTCAGCCACGACCCCGGTCGCTGGCTGGCACCCTGAGCCGGCGCCGCCACAGCGACCACCGCCGGCCGCTGCGCCCAGATCGCTGGTCATTACCCGCTCGGACTTGTCATCACCCTGCTCAGAATAGCCGCGCCAGCAGCGCGGTCACCGCGGTCTCCACGCGCAGAATGCGCTCGCCCAGATGGACCCCTTCGCACCCCGCCTCTTCGAAGCGGGTCACCTCGTAATCGACGAAGCCGCCCTCCGGGCCGATCGCCAGCAGCGTCGGTTCGTCGATACCGCGTGGGCACGCCTGCGGCATGCCCGGATGGGCGATCAGCCCGCGCCGGCCCGCCAGCAGCGCCGGCAGGCGATCCTCGACGAACGGCTTGAAGCGCGTCTCCAGGGTCACCTCGGGCAGACGGGTGTCACGCGCCTGCTCCAGCCCCAGCATCAGGTGCTGATGGATCTTGTCGGGGCGAAGCTCCGGGGACTGCCAGTAGCTCTTCTCGACCCGACGCGTATGCAGCAGCGTCAGCTGCTTCACCCCCAGCGCGGCGATGTGCTCGAGGCTGCGTGCCAGCATGCGCGGCCGTGGCAGCGCCAGCAGCAGGTGTACCGGCAGTGGCGCCGGGGGCTCGCGGTCGAGCGCGGGCACGTGGAACAGCGCCTCGCTGGCGGTCAACGTCAGCAGCTCGCCACGGCCGATGGCGCCGTCGAGCGCGCCCACGGTCAGGCTATCGCCGGGGGCGGCGCGATGCACCTCGCGCAGATGGGTCAGGCGGCGCGGATCGCACACGCGGGCGTGGCTGGCGTCGATCCAGTCGGCGGGTTCGAGCAGAATCAGGTTCATGCAGGCAGCGGGGCACTCGGGGATGAGAATCGGGCGCCTATTGTGCCTCAGGCGCAGGCACCGGGGCCAACGGCAGCGGTCTGGCGGCGGCCGGGAACAGGTGCGATGCGCTCGGGGGCTTTCTGGCCCGGGCCTTTCTGACATAATGCCTCTTCCATATTCGGTGACAGCGCAACGAAAGGCGAGCGATGAAGGTTCTGATCCTAGGAGGCGGCGGGCGCGAGCACGCCCTGGCGTGGAAGGCGGCACAGTCGCCACAGGTCGACACGGTGTTCGTGGCCCCCGGCAACGCCGGCACTGCCCGCGAGGCGGGGCTGACCAACGTGGCGATCGACGCCATGGACTTCGACGCGCTGATCGCCTTCGCCCGCGACAACGATGTCGAACTCACCATCGTCGGCCCCGAGGCGCCGCTGGTGGCGGGCGTGGTCGACCGCTTCCAGCAGGCGGGCCTGGCGATCTTCGGCCCCTCGGCCGCGGCGGCCCAGCTGGAAGGGTCCAAGGCCTTCACCAAGGATTTCCTGGCCCGCCATGCGATCCCCTCGGCGGCCTACCAGACCTTCAGTGAAGTCGCCCCGGCGCTCGACTATCTCGACCAGCAGGGCGCGCCGATCGTGATCAAGGCCGATGGTCTTGCCGCCGGCAAGGGCGTGGTGGTGGCGATGACCCACGCCGAGGCGGCGGCGGCGATCCGCGATATGCTCGAGGACAACGCCTTCGGCGATGCCGGCGCCCGGGTGGTGATCGAGGAGTTCCTCGACGGCGAGGAGGCGAGCTTCATCGTCATGGTCGACGGCGAGCACGTCTGGCCGATGGCCACCAGCCAGGACCACAAGCGCGCCTACGATGGCGACGCCGGCCCCAATACCGGCGGCATGGGCGCCTATTCGCCGGCACCGGTGGTCACCGAGACGGTCTATCAGCGCATCATGGACGAGGTGATCACCCCGACCGTCGCCGGCATGGCCGCGGAAGGGCACCCCTACACCGGTTTCCTCTACGCCGGGCTGATGATCGACGCCACGGGCACGCCCAAGGTGATCGAGTACAACTGCCGCTTCGGTGACCCCGAGACCCAGCCGATCCTGATGCGCCTGGAGGGCGATCTGGTGGGGCTGTGCCAGGCTGCCCTGGCGCAGGGTCTGGATCGCGCCGAGGGGAGCTGGGACCCGCGCGCTGCGGTCGGCGTGGTGATGGCGGCCGGCGGCTATCCCGGCAGCTATCCCAAGGGGGATGCGATCGACGGCCTCGACGCCGCCGAGCAGTGCGGCTGCAAGGTGTTCCATGCCGGCACCGCGCAGAGCGACGATGGTCGCGTCGTCACCAGCGGCGGGCGTGTGCTATGTGTGACCGCGCTGGGCGAGAGCGTTGCCGCCGCCGCCGAGCGGGCCTACGCAGGCGTCGCCGAGATCACCTGGGCGGGGGCCGAGTATCGCCGCGACATTGCCCATCGGGCGATCGCCCGTGAGCGCGAGGACGTCGCGTCACGCAGCTAATCAACCCAGCGCGCAGCCAAGAGCTGCGCCGGGATCGGGGAACCAGCGCCATGCCGCAGCTACAGCCATATCGCGACGCCATCGCGGCGATCTGCCGCCCCGCGGTGGCCCGGGACGTGTCGAGGGCCATCCGGCTCGGCAGGGGGGCGCGGCATGTCGCGTGAGTTCCCGATCATCGCCGTCACCGGCTCCTCCGGCGCCGGCACCACCACGGTCAAGCGCACCTTCGAGCGCATGTTCGCGCGGGAGGACGTCCACGCCGCCTTCATCGACGGCGACGCCTTCCACCGCTACTCGCGGGCGGAGCTGGCCGAGATCCTGCAGACCGAGCCGGAGCGCAAGGCGGAGCTGTCGCACTTCTCGGTCAACGCCAATCTGCTGGATCGTCTGGATACGCTGTTCCAGGAGTACGGCGACAGCGGCAAGGGCACCTATCGCCACTATATCCACGCCGAAGACAAGCGCATGATCGAGGCCGGCTGGCAGGTCGGCACCTTCACCGACTGGCAGCCGATTCCCAGCGGTACCGATCTGATGCTCTACGAAGGGCTGCATGGCGGGCTGGTGACCCACGAGGTGGATATCGCGCGGCACGTCGACATGCTGATCGGGGTGGCACCGACCATCAATCTGGAGTGGCTGCAGAAGATCGACCGTGACACCAAGCTGCGCGGCTATTCGCAGGAGGCGGTGATCGAGACCATTCTCGGGCGGATGCACGACTACGTGCGCTACATCCAGCCCCAGCTCTCGCGCACCCACATCAATTTCCAGCGCGTGCCGACGGTGGACACCTCCAACCCGTTCGAGCTGCAGGACGTGCCCAACGACGGCGAGTCGTTCGTGGTGATCCGCTTCCGCGACCCGGAGGCGGTGGATTTCCCCTATCTGGTGACCATGATCCATGACGCCTTCATGAGCCGTCCCAACACCCTGGTGGTGCCGGGGGCGCGGCTGTCGCTGGCGATGGATCTGATCCTGGCGCCCAAGGTGCGCCAGCTGCTGGCGCAGCGCCGTTTTCGTTGATGTGCGATGGCGTCAGCCGCTGACGCCGGATCCTTTCCTATCCGAAGGAGACCCCATGGAGCCCACGCTGTTCAGCAAGATCATCGACCGCGAGATTCCGGCCGACATCGTCTATGAAGACGAGCACGTGCTCGCCTTCCGTGACATCAATCCCCAGGCACCGACCCATGTGCTGATCATTCCCAAGAAGCCGATCGCCACCCTCAATGACATCGAAGAGGCGGATCTGGCCCTGGTCGGCCGACTGCAGTACACCGCGGCCAGGCTGGCCAAGCAGTTCGGTTTCGCCGAGGACGGCTACCGCGTGGTGATGAACTGCAACGAAGATGGCGGGCAGTCGGTCTATCATATCCACATGCACCTGTTGGGTGGGCGCAAGCTGACCTGGCCGCCGGGCTGATAGGTCCGGGGTCTGGGGTATTTCCGCACACGGGTAAGGAGACTCACATGGCGCGCCAGCTGTCGCGTAGCGACAATCTGATTCACCAGTTCGACAGCGTACTGCGCACGTTGGTGCCGGGGGCGGCGCAGCCGCGTCGGCCCTCGCCGGCCCTCGCCCAGCCCGAGGGCGCGCTCGACGACGAGCAGCGCCGCCACGTGGCCGGGCTGATGCGCATCAACCATACCGGCGAGGTGTGTGCCCAGGCGCTCTATCAGGGCCAGGGGCTGACCGCCAAGCTGGGCGACACCCGCGAGCGCATGGAAGAGGCGGCAGCGGAGGAGGTCGATCATCTGTCCTGGTGCGACCAGCGCCTGCAGGAGCTGGATGGTCGTACCAGCTATCTCAACCCCGCCTTCTACGCCGCCTCCTTCGGGCTCGGCGCCCTGGCCGGGGCGATCGGCGACCGCATCAGCCTGGGCTTCGTCGCCGCCACCGAGGAGCAGGTCGGGCACCATCTGGAGGCGCATCTGCGCAAGCTGCCGATCGATGACAAGCGCTCGCGGGCGGTGCTCGAACAGATGCGTATCGACGAGGCGCAGCACGAGCGCATGGCGCTGGAATCCGGCGGCAGTCGCTTTCCGCTGCCGGTGAAGTGGGGCATGCGGCTGGTGTCGAAGGTGATGACCAAGAGTGTCTATCGCCTTTGAGTGTGGCGCCGTCGAGGGCGGCGGATAGTCGTCGGGAAGGCAAACAAAAACCGCGACCGGAGTCGCGGTTTTTGCGTATGGCTCGCCGGACGTGACGGCGCTCAGGCCTCGACGATCTCGTAGTCGTGGGTGATCTCCACGCCCCCTTTGGCCAGCATCAGCGAGGCGCTGCAGTAC
This sequence comes from Salinicola sp. RZ23, assembly GCF_003206675.1. Classification (NCBI taxonomy): domain Bacteria; kingdom Pseudomonadati; phylum Pseudomonadota; class Gammaproteobacteria; order Oceanospirillales; family Halomonadaceae; genus Salinicola; species Salinicola sp. RZ23. The sequence continues at coordinate 179,400 of NZ_PZJK01000006.1, read as the reverse complement.
TTCTCGGCGGAGAGGTCGACCGCGCGCTTGACCTGGGCCTCCTTGAGACCACGGCCCGTGACCACGAAGTGCACATGGATCTTGGTGAACACGCTGGGCGTGCCGTCGAAGCGCTCGGCTTCCAGGGTCGCGACGCAGTCGGTGACGTCGGCGCGCGCCTTCTCCAGGATCTGGATCACGTCGAACGAGGTGCAGCCGCCGAGCCCCATCAGCACCAGCTCCATCGGTCGCGGCCCGGTGTTGCGCCCGCCGTGGTCGGGGTTGCCGTCGATCACGACGCTGTGGCCGCTGCCGGATTCGGTGACGAACTGGCGGCCGTCGGTCCACTTGACTGTGGCTTTCATGCAATCGATTCCTTCACTCGGATAACGTGGCGGCAGCATAACACTCCCGCCAGGCTGAGGTTACGCCCGGCGCAGCCGGCTCTCGAGGTCGGCCAGGCGCTGCGGCGTGCCGACATCGACCCAGTCGCCGCGGTGGTGCCAGCCACCCACCCGCCCGGCGCGCATCGCCGCGAGCAGCAGCGGCGCCAGCTTGGCTGCCTCGCCGTCGGGGAGATCGGCGACCAGCTGCGGGTGGATCACGCCGACCCCGGCATAGACCAGACGCGGCTCGCCCTCGGCGTGCAGGCGCCCATCGGCGTCGAGATGAAAGTCGCCGCGAGGGTGGAAGTCGGTGGTGGCGACCATCGCCAGATGGGCCAGATCGCCTGCGGTCAGCGTCGGCTGAGCCAGGTCGATATCGCTCCAGACGTCGCCGTTGAGCAGCAGGAAGGGGGCATCGCCCAGCAGTGCCAGGGCATGGCGCAGGCCGCCGGCGGTCTCCAGCGGCGTGGGCTCGCGGCTGAAGGAGAGACGCAGGCCGAAGCGTTGGCCATCGCCGAGGGCGGCGACGATCTGCTCGCCCCGGTAGCTCACGTTGATCACCACCTCGCGGAAGCCGGCCGCCGCGAGCCGTTCCAGATGGTGTTCGATCAGCGGCTTGCCGGCCACCGGCAGCAGCGGCTTGGGGCAGTGGTCGGTGAGCGGTCGCATGCGGCTGCCGAGCCCGGCGGCCAGGATCATCGCTTTCATGTCGAGGCTCCCTTCGAAGGCTCCTGTGCCTGCTCGGCATGGTGCCGGGCCAGCCGCGCCTGCATCGCCGGGTGGTAGGTCTCGCGCAGCCAGGCGTGGAATTCGGCCAGCTCGGGCAGTGCCTCGAGGCCGGCGTCGAGCTGGGCATAGAAGTGCGGCAGCCAGTCGAGATAGCGCGGCTTGCCGTCGCGCAGGCAGAGGCGGCAGAACTGACCCAGGATCTTGAGCTGGCGCTGGGCGCCGATCGCCTCGACGCCAGCCCGGAAGGTTGCGGCATCCGGCAGGTGGGCGCCGAAGTCTTCCCGGCTGCGGCGGTGGAAGTCGTCGATCCAGCTATCCATCTCCGCCCGCGACCAGCGCTGGTAGCGCCCGCGCAGCAGCGAGATCAGGTCATAGCCCAGCGGACCCGCCAGGGCGCCCTGGAAATCGATCAGTGCCAGTTCGCCATCGACACGCATCAGGTTCATGGCATCGAAGTCGCGGTGCACGGCGACCTCGGGCAGTGCCGCGATGCGCGCCAGTAACTGATGTTTGGTGGTCGCCCAGCAGCTTGGCGTCTCCAGACCCAGCCAGCGCCCTAGGCCCCAGTCGGGGAAGCGCTCCAGCTCCTCCTCCATGAAGGCGGCGGAGTAGGGCGGCAGCTCTGCCGGTGATGCCAGCCGCTGCAGGCGCAGCAGCAGATCGATGGCCTGGGCCGTACCCCGCCGCGCCGAGTCGGTATCGACGAAGTGGTGGTGCAGGCTGTCGTCGCCGAGATCGTCGAGTTCGAGGAAGCCCTGGTCGAGGTCGACGGCGTGGATCGCCGGCACCGGCAGGCCGGCTGCGCGCCAGCTGCGGCCGATAGCGACGAAGGCGTGGCTCTCCTCGAGCTCGGGTGGGGCATCCATCAGCATGCGCGTGGTGCCGTCGGGCAGATACACCCGGCAGTAGCCGCGCAGGCTGGCATCGCCGGCGACGGGCTCGAAGCGGCAGGTATCGGCGGCAACGGCGTGGTGCCGGGCTATCCAGGTGCGCAGCTGAGCAAGGCGCAAACTCATCGAGACTCCCAGGTTGGATCGAGTTGACGGGGTGCGGATGTCACCGCATGCTGAAGCCGCTCTTGGGCTTGGGCGATGACTTGGCAGATGACGTCTGGACGCGGCCCTGCCGGCGGAGAGGGCTTGCTTGCCCTTGGCGGCGCCAGTGTGCCGCCTTTGGCCGGATGCGCCAACTCATCGTGACGCGAGCGCGACCAGACAACAGAGAACGACCCCGCGGCAAGTGCCGGCGAGGTCTGTATAATACCGGCTCCACTCGGCAAGGACACAGAGGACATGGGCAAGCGACTGGTCTGGACTGCCCTCACCGGCGTGATTTCATCGACCGCCCAGGCGGCCCCTCCGGCACCGCTACCGGCGGACCAACTGGACTGGGTACCCTGGGGCGATCAGGCACCGGCCGGCGAACTGTGCGGCGGGCGCTATGTCCAGCCCGGCTATCTGCTGCCCGAGGGGCGGACGCCGGAAGAGGTCCTCTCCAACTCCGCCACCGCGGAGTACGGCGACAACGGCGAGACGATCCTCGGGGGCGAGGTGGTGCTGCGGCGTGGCGACAGCCAGCTGCAGGCGCCGCAGGTGCGGGTCAACGCCGCCCGCGATACCGCCTTCGCCGACGGCCCCCTGACCATCCGCTACCCCGGTCTGCTGGTGCGCGGCGACGACGGCCAGGTCTCGCTCGACAGCGACGCGGCGCGGATCGACGACGCCCACTACGTGATCCACGATCAGCGCGCACGCGGCGATGCTCAGGCGCTGGAGCGTCTCGACGATGGCCGCTATCGCATGCGCGAGGCCAGTTTCACCACCTGTGCGCCGGACAGCCGGCTATGGCGGATCGTCGGCAGCGACGTCACCATCGACCGCGCCCAAGGCTACGGTACCGCCACCAACGCGCGCCTCGAGATGGGCGATGTGCCGGTATTCTACTGGCCCTGGGTGCGCTTCCCGGTGGACGACCGCCGCCAGAGCGGCTTTCTGTGGCCGACCGTGGGGATTACCAGCGATGGGCTCGACTACAGCCAGCCCTACTATCTGAATCTGGCCCCCAACTACGACGCCACCATCACCCCCAGGGTCATCACCGATCACGGCCTGCTCATGGGCGGCGAATTTCGCTATCTCTTCGGCAGCGATCGCGGCACCCTCGATGGCGCCTACCTGGCCAACGACCGCGGCGGCAACAACGACAATCCCAACGTTGCCAATGACGCCTTCGATGGCAAGGATCGCTGGTTCGTCGACTATCGTCACTACGGCTACTTCACCGACCGTCTGGACTATGCACTGCGCTATGGCGCCGCCAGTGATGGCCGCTACTTCGACGACTTCGGTAGTGACTTCGCCGAGCAGGACACCGAATACCTCGAGCGTCTGGCGCGGCTCTCCTACCAGGGCACCACCTGGTATCTGGACGCCCGCGCCCAGGGCTACCAGCGCATGCAGTACCCGATCGACGAGAACGATCGCCCCTACTACCGCCTGCCCAGTCTGACCGCCAATGCGCGCTGGCAGCAGGATAGCGGCTTCTATCAGGAGTGGAACTCCAACGCCTCCTACTTCTGGCGCGATCTGCACGGCGTCGATGCCCAGGGCAACTGGTTCGACGAGGACGAGAACCGGGTTCGCAACATTCCGCTGCGGGAGTCGGCCAACGGCTCGCGCCTCAATCTGACCCCGGCCATCGGCTGGCGTGCCCAGCCCAGCTGGGGCTTCCTCGAGCCGCGCTTCCAGCTGTGGCAGACCAACTATGAGCTCGACTACGGCAATCGTGACACCAACCGCGACGAGACGCTGTCGCGCACGGTGCCGGTCTACTCGCTGGATTCGGGGCTGATCTTCCAGCGCGATGTGACCGCGTTCGACCAGGGCTTCAAACAGACCTTCGAGCCGCGGCTCTACTACGCCTACGTGCCCGAGCGCAATCAGTCCGAGTATCCGGTCTTCGATACCGACGAGCAGGCGATCTCGTGGAGCCAGCTGTGGTCGCCCTACCGCTTCACCGGGGCCGACCGTGTGGGTGACGTCAACAAGCTCTCCTACGGCGCCTCGACCCGCTTCCTCGAAGATGACACCGGGCGTGAGCGGCTGGCGCTGTCGGTCGGGCAGAGCGCCTACTTCCAGGATCGCAACGTCACCCTGCTCGACGACAGCGACAATCTCACCCCCGCGCAGCGGCGCTATGACGATTATCGGCGCACGCGTGACCGCTCGCCGGTGATCACCCAGCTCGACTGGCGCATCAATGACCAGTGGCGCTCGCGCTACGAGTGGTTCTACGACGATCACCGCTCGCAGACCGAAAAGGCCTCCGCCTACCTGCAGTATCTGAGTCCGGTCGGCCATGTATTGAACCTTGGCTACCGTTGGCAGCTCCAAGGTTTCGATCCGGCCAGCGATGCCGACGATCAACTGAGCTACAACCGCGAGGATTTCGACGTCTCGTTCGCCTACAAGGCGACCTCGTCGCTCGATCTGATCGGCCGCTATCTCTACGACAACACCAACAAACGTGATCTGGAGACGCTGGCCGGGGTGCAGTTCAACAGCTGCTGCAGCGCGGTGCAGGTGGTCTGGCGCGAGTGGGTCGACGACAATGACACCGCCTACACCATCGACGACGACTACACCGATCGCGGCCTGTTCCTGCGCTTCGTGTTCAAGGGTCTCGGCGGTGTGGGGCAGAATGCCGATAGCTACTTTGCCACCGCGGTGCCGGGCTACGAACCCACCAAATTCTGAGCCGAGCCCGGCGGGTGCCGGGCCAGCGTCAGTCGCGACGCCAGATACGAGGTCAGCCGATCAAGCGTCGTGATGCAGCGAGCAAGATCCGTGATTCATCAAGCAAGGGAAGTGCTGAACAAATAGGCGAGCGGGATGAAGTGCAAGGCGCCCGGAGCGCAAGAACCGCAGCATATGGGGTATATGTGAGGATTCTTAGCACCGCGCAACGCAGCGATTCGCCCGCGCAGGCATTTGTGCAGTATTCCCTTAGAGTTGTCCTTCATCAAGCAAGAGAGGTAGGCATGCGTCCTAGAGTGTGGATTCCCCTGGCGCTGGTCATGCTGCTGTCGCCACTGTCGGCGATGGCCGAGGTGGTGCCGCTGGACCGTATCGTCGCCGTGGTCAACGACGACGCCATCATGCACAGCCAGCTCGAGCAGCGGGTCGCCCAGGTCAAGAGCCAGCTCGCGTCCAGCAACATCTCCGCGCCGCCGGAGAAGACCCTCGAGCATCAGGTGCTCGACCGCATGATCACCGAGCAGATCGAGCTGCAGATGGCCGAGAAGGGCAAGCTGAACGTCGACGAGACCCAGCTCAATGCCACCATGCGCGGTATCGCCCAGAACAACGGCATGACCCTGGATCAGTTCGCCGACCGCCTGGAGAAAGAGGGGCAGTCGCTGGTCGAGGTGCGCGAGCAGGTGCGCCGCGAGCTGCTGATCCGTCAGGTCCAGCAGCGCGAGGTCGCCAACAAGGTGACAGTGTCGGATCGCGAGATCGACCGCTTCCTGGAGCAGGCCGGCCAGAACAGCAACGTCTCCTATCATCTGGCCCAGATCCTGGTCGCGGTGCCGCAGTCGCCGACCCCGGATCAGGTGCGCCAGGCCCAGGCCAAGGCCGAGAAGCTCTATCAGGAGCTCAAGAGTGGCGCCGATTTCCGCAAGCTGGCGGTCTCCGAGTCCGACGGTGGCCAGGCGCTGAAGGGTGGCGATCTCGGCTGGCGTCCGGCGGCGCAGATTCCGACCATCTTCGCCGACGTCATCCCCGATCTCACCAAAGGTGAGGTGAGTCAGCCGATCCGCAGCCCCAGCGGCTTCCACCTGGTCAAGCTGATCGATAGCCGCGGTGGTGATGGCAAGCAGATCTCCCGCGAGCAGGCGAGCCAGGCGATCTTCCAGCGCAAGGTCAACGACGAACTCGAGGCGTGGACGCAGGAGATTCGCGCCAGCGCCTACGTCGACAATCGCCTCGACAAGCAGTAAAGGAGTCGCCGGTGCCGTCGACACAGGCCGAGGCACCGCTGCTGGCGCTGACCAGCGGCGAGCCGGCGGGTATTGGCCCCGAGCTGACGCTGGCCCTGGCGCGGCGTTGGCCGGCGTTGGCTGCGCGGGTCGTCGTCATCGGCGACCCGCAGTTGCTGGCGGCACGCGCCGCTGGGCTGGGTTGGGCGGTCGAGATCGAGCCGCTCGACCCCGCTGCGCCGGTGCCGCCCGCGCGGGATGGCCATCTGCCAGTGTGGCCGGTGGCGCTGCGGCGGCCGTCGCATCCTGGCGTGCTCGATCCGGGCAACGCCGATTACGTGCTCGAGACCCTGGATGTCGCCATCGCCGCCTGTCGTGACGGGCGCGCCGCGGCCATGGTCACTGCGCCGCTGCACAAGGGGGCGATCATCGAGGGCGGGCACCCGGGATTCACCGGCCATACCGAGTACCTGCGAGACGCCTGCGGTGTCGAGGAGGTGGTGATGATGCTCGCCACGATGACCGCCTCGACGATCGACACCAGACGCGCACCGAGGCCGCTACGGGTCGCCCTGGCCACCACCCATCTGCCGCTGGCACGGGTCGCCGAGGCGCTCGACGCCGCGCTTCTCACGCGGGTCACACGGATTCTCGCCGCCGAGCTGACCCGGTGCTTCGGCATCGCCGCGCCGCGCATCCTGGTGAGCGGGCTCAATCCCCACGCCGGCGAAGATGGCCATCTGGGCCGTGAGGAGCTCGAGATCATCATCCCGACCCTCGAGCGGCTGCGCGCCGAGGGGCTCGATCTGGTCGGCCCGCTGCCCGCCGATACGCTGTTCACGCCGCGCCATCTGAATGACGCCGATGCTGTGCTCGCCATGTATCATGACCAGGGGTTGCCGGTACTCAAGTATGCCGGCTTCGGCCAGGCGGCCAATATCACCCTGGGCCTGGGCATCGTTCGCACCTCGGTCGATCACGGCACCGCCCTCGACCTTGCCGGCAGTGGCCAAGCCGATGTCGGCAGTCTCAGGGTGGCGCTGGAAGTGGCCTGCGAGATGGCCACTCATCGATCTCACTGACTCATCTCTCTCACCGAGAGGGTGTTTACACCGCTGTCCCGTGCAGCTTTCAGGTAAACGACCTCTGAAGGAATTCGTTGTCAATGGCTAACCCAGCCGATTATCCGCGTGGCGCGCTGCCGCGAGCCCGCAAACGTTTCGGTCAGAACTTCCTGCGCGATGCCGGCGTGATCTCACGCATCGTGCGCGCCATCGGGCCGCGTCCGGGGGAGCGCCTGGTCGAGATCGGCCCGGGGCAGGGCGCTCTGACCGAGCCGCTGCTCCAGGCCGCCGGTGCGCTAGAGGTGATCGAACTCGACCGTGATCTGATCCCTGGGCTGCGGGTGCAGTTCTTCGCCTATCCGGACTTCGTGATCCACGAGGGCGATGCGCTCAAGTTCGATTTCCCGGCGCTGGCGGCTGAGGATGGCCGCCCGCTGCGGGTGGTCGGCAACCTGCCCTACAACATCTCCACGCCGCTGATCTTCCATCTGCTGGCATCGCGCGGCGCCGTAGCCGACATGCACTTCATGCTGCAGAAAGAAGTGGTGGAGCGTCTCGCCGCCGAGCCCGGTGGGCCCGACTGGGGGCGACTGTCGGTGATGACCCAGTACCACTGCCAGGTGGAGTCGCTGTTCGTGGTGCCGCCGGAAGCCTTCGTGCCGCGGCCCAAGGTCGACTCTGCCATCGTGCGCCTGACACCCCACGCCGAGCTGCCCGTCGTGGCGCACGACGAGGCGCGCTTCGCCGAGATCGTGCGCGATGCCTTCGGCCAGCGGCGCAAGACGCTGCGCAACAACCTCAAGGGGCTGGTCGAGGCCAGCGAACTCGAGGCGCTGGGGATCGACCCCGGCCGCCGCCCGCAGACGCTCGAGGTGGCGGAGCTGGTCGCCATCGCCAACCGGGTCACGGAGCGCGAGGCATGAATGAACTGGCTGCGCAGATCGGGGTCGAGGTCGAGCCCGACTACCGCGCCGACGAGTCGGATCCGGCGCAATCGCGCTACGTCTTCAGCTATACGGTGACGGTGCACAACCGCTCGACCCGCGAGATCCAGCTGCTGTCGCGCTACTGGAAGATCACCCAGGGCAACGGCAAGGTGCAGGAGGTGCGTGGCAATGGCGTGGTCGGCAAGCAGCCGGCGATCGCCGCGGGTCACAGTTTCCGCTATACCAGCCGCGCGGTGCTGGCCTCCCCGGTGGGAGTGATGCAGGGCAGCTACGGCTGCACCGATCTCGCCAGCCAGGAGGCCTTCGAGGTCACCATCGAACCGTTCCGGCTGGCGACCCCCAACCAGGTGCACTGAGCTGCGCCGGGTGCCGACCCGTTCATCCCGGAGGGCTCCCCAGCCCTCGACCTAGGGTTTGTACGAAAAGTCAGCGAGCGAAGACAAGACAAGGCAAAAATCGGCGAAAACGCGGAGTTTACGGGGTGTAAATGAGCATTTTGAGCTGATTTTTAACGCCGTATTGCCGAGCGCAGGTAGTTTTCGTACAAAGCCTAGAACCGACCATCGAGAAGGACGACGACTATGGCCACCTATGCCATCGGCGACCTGCAGGGCTGCTACGCTGAGTTCGACGCACTGCTGTCGCGGCTCGACTTTTCGCCCTCCCGTGATCGACTGTGGCTGGCCGGCGACCTGGTCAACCGCGGACCCGGTTCGCTCGCCTGCCTGCGCCGGGTGATGGCGCTGGAGGGCGCGGCGGAGACGGTGCTGGGCAACCACGATCTGCATCTGCTGGCGGTGGCGCGGGGGCACGGCAAGCTCAAGCGCAACGATACCCTGGCCGAGATACTTGCAGCGCCGGATTGCGACGCCCTGATGGACTGGCTGCGCGCCCAGCCGCTGCTGGTCGCCGACTCGGCCCGCAATCGGGTGATGACCCATGCCGGATTGTTGCCGCAGTGGTCGTTGTCCCAGGCTCGCGAGCTGGCGGCGGAAGCCGAGGCAGTGCTCGGCGGCGATGCGGTCGATGACTTTCTCGCCGAGATGTACGGCAACCGGCCGGCGCGCTGGTCGCCGGCGCTGGAGGGGCTGGACCGCCTGCGCAGCATCGTCAATGTCTTTACCCGGATGCGCTTCATCGATGCCGACGGTACCCTCGACTTCAGCGCCAAGGAGGGGCTGGATAGCGCACCGGCGGGCTTCGCGCCCTGGTTCACCTATCCGCGCCGGCATCCCCGCGAAGCGGATCTCACCCTGCTGTTCGGCCACTGGGCCGCGCTGGAGGGGGAAACGCCTGGGGCCCGCGTGCGCGCCGAAGCCCTGGACACCGGCTGTGTCTGGGGCGGCTCGCTCACGGCGCTCGATCTCGACAGCGGCGAGCGCATCGCCGAACCGTCGCATCAGATGCGACGCTGAATCCATCTCAGAGGGCGTACATGCCACACCCATTCGAACATCTCGATGCCGCCACCCTCATCCAGTGGCTGGGCGAGGGTCGCACCCTGACCCTGGTCGATATCCGCGATCCGCTGAGCTTCGCCCAGGGGCACATTCCCGGCAGCCGCCATCTGGACAACACCAGTGCCGCCGAACTGGTCGAGCAGACACCCCCCGCGCAGCCGTTGGTGGTAGTCTGCTACCACGGCCACTCCAGCCAGCAGGCCGCCGCCTGGCTCGCCGGTCAGGGCTTCAGCGAGGTCTACAGTCTGGATGGCGGCTTCGTCGACTGGGCGCATCGCCATCCTGAACGGGTCAGCCGATAGGAGGCGTCATGCACGCTGGCAACGATCCCTGTCTCGACGGTCTCGAGGTCTATCTGGTCGGCGGCGCGGTGCGCGATGCCCGGTTGGGCTGGCCGGTCGGCGACCGCGACTGGGTGGTGGTCGGTGCCAGCGTCGAGCAGATGCGCCAGCGCGGCTTCCAGCCGGTGGGGCGCGACTTCCCGGTATTCCTGCATCCGCAGACCCATGAGGAGTACGCGCTGGCGCGCACCGAGCGCAAGCGCGGTCACGGCTATACCGGTTTCGAGGTTCACGCCAGCCCCGAGGTGACGCTGGAGGCGGATCTGGCGCGGCGGGATTTCACCATCAATGCCATGGCCGAGGGTGCCGACGGCGAGCTGGTCGACCCCTACGGTGGGCGCGACGACCTCGAGGCCCGGCTGCTGCGCCACGTGTCGCCGGCGTTCGTCGAGGACCCTCTGCGGGTGCTGCGTGCGGCGCGCTTTCTCGCCCGCTATCGTCACCTGGGGTTCGCCATCGCTGGCGAGACCCTGGCGCTGATGCGTCAGCTCGTGGCGGGCGGCGAGATCGCGCACCTGGTCGCTGAGCGCGTCTGGACCGAGACGGAAAAGGCCCTGGCTGAGGCCAACCCCGAGGCTTATTTCGAGACCCTGCAGGCGTGCGGCGCGCTGGCGGTGCTGATGCCGCCGCTGGCCGACGATACCTTGGCGGCGTCCCTGGCGCGGCTGGAGAGCGTGCCGAACGATCTCGCCGAGCCGGCGGTCTGGCGCTGGGCGCGCTTCGGTGAGCATCTCGCGGCTGATGACCAGCGCGCGCTCAACGACGCCGTCAAGGCACCCAACCGCTACCGTGACGCCATGCGCCAGGCGGCGCTCACCCGCGAGCTACGCCAGCGCTGTGACCATGCCGATTCGCGTGCCGGAGAGATCATGCGCTGGCTCGACGGTATCGACGCCTGGCGTCGGCCCGAACGCCTCGATCCGCTGCTGGCGCTGATCGCCCACGAAGCCCCGGCGCTGGCCAATGATCTCGCCCTGGCCTGGCGACTGGCGTCCCAGATCCTGCCCCAGGCGCTGCTCGACGAGGGCCTGCGTGGGCCACAGCTGGGTCAGGAGCTGGCCCGGCGGCGAGAGCAGACCATCCGCGAGGCGCTGGAGACGGCGTAGACAAGGGGCAGCGAGGTGAAGGGGCCTTCGCACCAGTCACCTCATCCTCGGCGCGCGCTCATTCCCCTCTCGCTTCAGCCCTCGCTCCTCGGAGACGCGCCCCCTCCCGGATGCCCACTGCCAGACGACAACGCCCGCGGCGATCACTCGCCGCGGGCGTTTGACGTAGTGCTTCCGGTCTAGACGAACAGGCCCACGATCAGTGCCATCACCAGACCGGTCAGGCCGATGATGGTCTCCATCACGGTCCAGCTCTTCAGGGTCTGCGCTTCGGTCAGGCCGAAGTAGCGGTTGACCAGCCAGAACCCGGAGTCGTTGACGTGGCTCAGCACGGTGGCCCCCGAGGCGATCGCGATCACGATCAGGCCGAGCACCGGACCCGACAGGCCCAGGGTCGAGATGACCGGTGCCATCAGGCCGGCAGCGGTGATCATGGCCACGGTGGCGGAGCCCTGGATCACGCGCACGGCGGTGGAGATCAGGAACGCCAGCAGAATCGGCGGCAGCGCGCTCTCGGCCATGATGTCGCCCATCACGCCGCCGACCCCGGAGTCGATCAGCACCTGCTTGAACACGCCGCCAGCCCCGGTGACCAGGATGATGATGCCGGCCGGCTCGAGGGCCTTGGTGGCAACCTCCATCACCTGCTCTCGGGTCATGCCGCGGCGTGTGCCCAGGCAGGTGAAGGCGAGCAGGGTGGCCAGGGTCAGCGCCACGAAGGGGTGGCCGAGGAAGGTCAGTGCAGCCAGCACCGGACTGTCCGCCGGCAGAATCACGCCGGAGACGGTGTTGAGCACGATCAGCGCCAGCGGCAGCAGAATGATCGCCAGAATCAGCTTGAAGCTGGGCAGATCGCGGGTGTCGGCCGGCTCCTTGGGCAGCTCCATGTAGTCGGGAATCTGGGCGTCGATACGCTTGGCGATCCAGCGTCCGAACAGCGGCCCGGCGATGATCATGGCGGGCAGGCCGCAGATGGCGCCGAACAGGATCACGTAGCCGAGGTCGGCTCCGATCAGCTTGGCCACCGCGATCGGGCCCGGTGTCGGCGGAATGAACGAGTGGGTGACCGCGAGCCCGGCGAGTAGCGGAATGCCGTAATAGAGCAGCGAGCGTCCGGTACGCCGGGTCAGGGCATAGATCAGCGGCACCAGGATGATGAAGGCGACGTCGAGAAACACCGGAATCGCGACGAGGAAACCGGTGACCCCCATCGCCCACTGCGAGCGGTTCTCGCCGAACTTGCCGAGCAGCGTGCTGGCCAGGCGATCGACTCCGCCGGAGACCTCCAGCATCTTGCCGAACATCGCGCCCAGACCGACCACGGTGGCGACGAAGCCGAGCGTGCCGCCCATGCCTTTCTCGATGGTGTTCAGCAGCTCCTCGACGCCCATGCCGGTCGCCAGACCCACGACACCGCTGACCACCAGCAGCGCCACGAAGGCGTGCAGGCGCAGACGCATGACCAGGTAAAGAAGGACGATGATGCTCCCCAGCGCGGCGAGGATCAGAGAGGTGGGACTGTCCATGAGGATGAAAAACCCTTTGTGAGCGAAGCACCTGCTGGCAGTTGAGGCGCTGGCGGATGTCGCCGCGGACGTGGTGCGTCCAGTACCTGCCGGGGGCGATATCCCGCGGGACGCTATGCGCCTTTGGTGGCGTTGTGCTTCGGTGTGGAGTTGGCGAAAATGGATGTTACCGGTAACAGCTCGGCGGCAACAATGCGCCTAAAGGTGTAGAGACAAGCCGCTCGCTGGTGGTTACGCCTAAGAACGCCTTTCACAACCGCCAGACGATGTGGGCTTATCCGGCGGCAGGGCGTTGCGAGGGGGCTGTGACCCCCTCCCTGGGCGCTACCCTTGCCATCTCTGGCAAAGGCCCCTCGCTTTGCCCCGCCCCCGGCGCTCTTCGTCAGAGGGTTTGTAAACACCCTCTGAGAGGGCATCACCCGTTTGCCGGCGGCCATCGGCGCCGAGCGCCGCCGGCAGAACGATTCATCGGCACAACGATTCATCAGCGAAAAGAGTCCGACGCATGAAAACCAATCAGGGACATCGCATCGTCGTCATGGGCGTGTCGAGTTGCGGCAAGACCGAAATCGGGCAGCGCCTGGCGGCGCGTCTGGAGGGGCGCTTCCTCGACGGTGACGATTACCACTCCGAGGCGAGCGTGGCCAAGATGTCGCGGGGCGAGCCGCTCAACGACGACGACCGCGCCGGCTGGCTCGCCCGGCTGAGCGAGATCCTGGGGGAGGCGCGTGCGGCGGGCGAGACGCTGGTGGTGGGCTGCTCGTCGCTCAAGCGCCGCTACCGCGACACGCTGCGCGAGGGCGATCCGGCGCTCACTTTCGTCTACCTGTGCGGCAGCCGCGAGCTGCTGCTCGAACGCATCCAGTCGCGTGAGGATCACTTCTTCAAGGGCGAGGCGATGCTCGACAGCCAGCTCGCAACGCTGGAAGCCCCCGGCGCCGACGAGGCGGTGACGGTGGATATCGATGCCAGCATCGAGACCGTGGTCGAGCGTGCCGCCGAGGCGCTGACCGAGCGCTATGCCCATCAGTCCGGCAGTGCGGCCTCCTAGTCAGCTCGAGGGCGCGCTGGGCAAGAACGGGGTGGGCTAGCCGATACTGCCGCCGCAGCGCACCTCGAACCCCAGATCCTCACTGTGCGGCCGGCAGGGCTGGCCGGCGAGGCGCGCCAGCAGGCGCTCGGCGATCACCTCGCCGATTCGCCGGCGGGGTGTCACCACCGTGGCCAGTGGCGGTGTCGTCGCCTCCACGATGTCGAGCCCATTGAAGCCGGCCAGGGCGAGGGCGTCGGGCACCGCCAGGCGCCGGCGCTGGCACTCGAACAGCGCGCCAGCGGCCAGGTCGTCGTTGCAGCAGAACACCGCCTCCAGCGCTGGCCAGCGCTCCAGCATCGACCCCAGCATCTCGCCGCCGAGGCGATAGCTCGACGGCTGCGGCGTGGTCAGGCAGGACTCGGTGGAGAGACCGGCGGCGCGCAGCGCCGCCTCCCAGCCTGCCATGCGCAGCTGGGCGCGGTGATCCATGCGCGCACCGAGAAAGCCGACCCGGCGGTAGCCGTGGGCGAGAAAGGTCTCCGTCAGCGCCCGGCCGGCGGCGGTCTGATCGAGCCCGACATTGATGTCTAGCGGGGTCGGGGTCAGCTCCAGCGTCTCCACCACCGGCACCCCGGCCCGTCGCAGCAGCCGCTCGGCATGCTCCGTATGGCGGGTCCCCGACAGTACCAGGCCATCCACTCCATAGCCCAGATAGGTGTCGATCAGACGCTCCTCCTCGAGTATCGAGTAGCCGGTATGGCCGATCAGCAGCTGATAGCCGGCGGCGCGCAGACCCTCCTCGATGCCGCGCTGGATATCCGAGAACACCGCGTTGGAGAGTGACGGGATCAGCAGCGCGACACTGTGACTACGGCCGCTGGCCAGCGCCCCGGCGGCGTGATTGGGGATATAGCCGAGCTCGGCGATCGCCGCCTCGATACGCTGGCGCAGCGGTAGCGAGACCCGCTGCGGCTCGCGCAGGGCGCGCGAGACGGTGATCTTGGTGACCCCGACCCGATCGGCGATATCCTGAAGCGTGACGCGTCCCGAAGCGCGGCGCGGCATGACGATCTCCCCAGCGCGGCAGCGGCGCCCGACGCTGGCGATCGATAGGGATATCGCGCCCGAGGCGGGTCCGATTAAGATGATGGTTAGCGGTAACTTTCGAGCAGACTAGCACGCTGCCCTGGCGCTGGCTGTGCGGCCATGGTTGTAGCCGATCGGATTGCCGGAGGTGGGGTAGAGCCCGTGCTCAAGGGGCGCTATCGCCGATCAGCAGCTCGGTATCCAGGGTGCGCGAGCGACGCGGTTCGAGATCGAGCAGCATGGCCGCCGCCAGCCGGCCCTTGGCGGTGTTGTCCTGGTGTACCGTGGTCAGTCGCGGGCGCCGCCGCTGACCTTCGGCGATGCCGTCGAAGCCGGTGATGCGCAGATCCTCCGGCACCCGCAGCCCGCGTCGCTCGGCCAGGTCGATGGCGGTCAGGGCGATACGATCGGAGAGACAGATGAGCAGGTCCGGGCGTGTCGCCGCGGGCTGGTCGAGCAGCGCGGCGACCACCGGCACGCAGCCTTCGTAGGTGTTCTGGTCGACGTTCCACAGCGCCACGCTGTCGGGATCGATGGCGGCCTCCGTCAGCGCCTTGAAGATCCCGTCGAGACGCCGCCGGGTGACGGTGAGATCGGCCGACAGTAGCGCTTCCAGGCCGATCTGGCCCACGTGGGACTGGGTCAGGCGCAGCCCGACGATGGCGACTCGCTGCGGCGGATGGCGCAGGGCGTGGCGAGCCAGTGCGAGGCTGGCCGGGTAGTTGTCGACATGCACCGCCGGGATACCCGGCAGATCGATGTCGATGGCCACCGCGGGGCGATCCGCGATCAGGTCGAGGATGCGCGAGGAGGCGCCGTGCAGGCCGTAGACAATGACACCGTCGGCCATGTCGACACCGCCGCCGCTCTGCTCCAGGCGTCCCGGCAGCAGCATCAGCGAGTGGCCGTGCTGATCCAGCTGTGCGGCGACACCGGCGATCAGCTCGCTGGCGACGCTGTCGCTCAGACTGTAGAAGAGGTTTTCCGCCAGCAGCATGGCGATGATGCCGGAACGGCCGGTGCGCAGCATGCGCCCGCGGGAGTCGGGGCCGTGGTAGCCGAGCGCCGCCGCGGCGGCGAGAATCTCTTCGCGGCGGGCCTGGGAGAGCTGGTCGGGACGGTTGAAGGCGTTGGAGACGGTGGCGGCGGAGACGCCAAGACGTGCTGCCACCGTCTTCAGCGTCATGCGCTTGGTTTGACTCACGGTCGCACGCGGGGGATGGGGTGCCGCGTCGTGCGCTGCTGGCGCCGTGTAGCGATGGCCGTGGCCGGGGGCATAGGTGAGTCTCCTCGTCGGGGATCGGATGGCGGCCAGGGCAGCGGCCGCCATCCCGCCTTGGGCTTTGCCTAGGTGGCGCTCAACCATGCCGCCGCATTGCCAGCCAGCGTCGTGCCGTTCACCACGCCGGGCTGGCTCTGGGCGAGCAGCGGGGCCGCCGGCAGGTCGATCGGTGTATCGCCCAGGTTGAGCACCACCCTAACGTCGCCGTTGGTCAGCACCAGCACATCCTCGCGCGGGCTCGGTGCCCACGCCAGTTCGCCCTGGCCAAGGTTATGGTCGCGGCGCAGTTTGAGCAACTGCTGATAGAGCGTAAGCGTCGAATCCGGCCGATCGAGCTGACGGTCGACGGCGTAGTCGGCGTAGTTGTCCGGCTGCGGCAGCCAGCGCTCGCCGCTGTCGTTGAAGCCGAAGGCCGGGGCGTCGGCGCGCCACGGC
Source organism: Salinicola sp. RZ23 (assembly GCF_003206675.1). NCBI lineage: Bacteria > Pseudomonadati > Pseudomonadota > Gammaproteobacteria > Oceanospirillales > Halomonadaceae > Salinicola > Salinicola sp. RZ23. The sequence goes on along the minus strand of NZ_PZJK01000006.1, from coordinate 163,048 downwards.
AACGGCACCCGACAGCCGTCGCGGCCGCCATCCTCGCCGCCGGTCCGGAAGAAACCCGGATCCTGGCGGTAGCGGTCAGGCATGCTGGTGTGATCCGGCAGGCCCAGCTCCTCGCCCTGGTAGAGATAGGCGGAGCCGGGTAGCGCCAGGGTCAGCATGATGATCGCGCGAGCTCGGCGCAGGCCCAGTGCCTCGTCGGGCTGCTCGTCACCGATACCGATCTTCTGCGGCCGCGCGCCGGGATTCGACAGCCCCAGACGCGAGGCATGGCGCACGCCGTCGTGGTTGGACATCACCCAGGTGGTGGTGGCGCCGACCGCGCCGGTGACGGCGAGCGAGCGGTCGATGATGGTGCGCAGCTCCGCGGCATCCCAGTGGGCGATCAGGTAATCGAAGTTGAACGCCTGCTGCATCTCGTCGGGGCGAATGTAGCGCGCCACCCGCTCCGGCTTGAGCCAGGCCTCGGCGACCATCATGCGGTCGTCGCCATACTCCGCCAGGATTCGGTGCCAGCGGCGATAGATGTCGTGCACGCCATCCTGATCCCACATCGGGCCACGGTTGCCGCCCTCGACCATCACTTGTTCGCCGTCCCAGTCCGGCAGGCCCGGCTGCTTGATCATGCCGTGGGCCACGTCGACGCGGAAGCCGTCGACCCCGCGGGCGAGCCAGAAGCGCAGCACGCGCTCGAACTCGTCGCCCACCTCGGGGTTCTGCCAGTCGAAATCGGGCTGGGTGCTGTCGAACATGTGCAGATACCACTGGCCGTCTTCGACCCGGGTCCAGGCCGCGCCACCGAAGATGCTCTGCCAGTTGTTGGGCGGCAGTTCGCCCTGCTCGCCACGCCCGTCGCGAAAGATGTAGCGCGCCCGTGCCGGGCTGCCCGGCGGGTTGGCCAGCGCCTCCTGGAACCAGACGTGTTCGCTGGAGCTGTGATTGGGCACCAGGTCGACGATTACTCGCATGCCGCGCTCGTGGGCACCGGCCAGCAGGCGGTCGAAATCGTCGAGGGTGCCGAACAGCGGGTCGACGTCGCAGTAGTCGGCGACGTCGTAGCCGGCATCGGCCTGGGGCGAGCGGTAGAACGGCGATAGCCACAGCGCATCGATCCCCAGGGCGGCGAGATAGTCGAGGCGTGCGGTGACACCGGCGAGATCGCCCATGCCGTCGCCGTTGGCGTCCATGAAACTGCGCGGATAGATCTGATAGATGACGGCATCGCGCCACCACTGCTGCTGGGTCATGCGGAACTCCTCGTCACAAGGCGAATCAGGGGCTCGGGGCCGGCGTGGCGATCACCACTGCCGCCGCTTGAGTCGGGTCAAGGTCTGGTCGAGATCGGCGAGCACCGCCGCCGGCTGGGCGCGGCCGGAGAGCACCGCGTGCACACCGTTGAAGATGGCATTGGAGACCCGGGCATAGGCCTCGCCGGTCACCGCCGAGGGGCGCGCCACGGCGTTCATCAGCACCGGGCGCAGCACGCTCATGGTGGGGTTGGCCGCGACCACCTCGGGATCGTCGTAGAGCGCGATCCGGGTCGGGTTCATGCCGTTGTTGAGGGCGTGCCGACGCTGCACCTCGGCACTGGTCATATAACGTGCCAGCGAGATCGCGGCCTCGGGCGCCTCGGTGTAGCGCGAGACGGCGAAGTTCCAGCCGCCCAGGGTGCTCACCGAGTCGCCATCGGGGCCGTGGGGCAGCGGTGCGACGCCGATCTTGCCGCGCACTGGGCTGCCTTCACGCTGAGCCAGCGACCACACGTAGGGCCAGTTGCGCATGAACACCGCGTTGCCGCTCTGGAACACGCCGCGCGCCTCCTCTTCGGTGTAGTTGAGCACGCCACGTGGGGCGATGTTGCCGATCCAGCTCGCTGCCTCGGTCAGCGCCGCCGTGGCCTGGGGGTTGTCCAGCGTGATCTCGCCATCGGTGTCGACGATACGTCCGCCGCCGTAACCGGCGATCCACTCCAGCGCGTTGCAGGTCAGGCCCTCATAGGCGCGGCCCTGGAAGACGAAGCCCCACATCTCGGCATCGCCGGCGGCGCGCTCGGCCTGCTGGATGCTGGTCGCGGTGGCGGTCATCTCCTGCCAGGTCTCGGGTACCGGGCGCTGGTGCTTGTCGAGCAGATCCTGGCGGTAGTAGAGCAGGCCTGCATCGGTGTACCAGGGCAGCGCCACCAGGCGGCCGTCGACGGTATTGGCCTCGATCAGCGCGGGAAAGAAGGCTTCGCGCTGGTCGGGCGGTACGGCCTCGCCGAGGTCGAGCAGATGCGGTGCCAGCAGCCCGGGCCAGGCGATATCGAGCATCATCACGTCGACATCCTGGGAGTGGCTGTTGAGCAGCTGCTGGAACAGCGCCAGCTTCTCGGTGGTGGCGTTGGGTGTGGTCACCACCTTGACGCTATTGCCGCTCTGGGCCGCCCAGGCGCGTGCTGCGGTGGGGCAGTAGTCGCCGTCGCCACCCCCGCCGCAGGCGATGGCGATCTCGGCGGCCTGGGCCCCACCGGCGCTACCCAGCAGCGCGAGCAGGCCCAGGGCGACGCGCCAGCGCCACCGGTTCGCGGGTGGTCCGGGGCGGGTTCGCCTGGCGGCGGATCGGTGTGTGTCGGCACCGCTCATGAGGCGGCTCCCTGCGCGGCGTGGCGTTCAAGCGGCGGCACCGCGCGGCCGTCGTGGTCGAACAGATGGCCGTGCAGCGGATCGAAGTCGAGCGTCACCCGCTGGCCGCGCTGGAACGGGCTGGGCGCCTGGGTGCGACACACCAGCAGCTCGTCGTCGTTGCGTTCCAGATAGAGGTAGGCCTCGCTGCCGAGATACTCGACGTTGACGATCTCCAGCCCCTCGCCGCGCTCGCTGGGGGTGGGAATCAGATGCTCCGGGCGCACGCCCAGGGTCGCCTCGTTGGAACTGCCGCTGCCGGCGCTGAAGGCCAGCGGCAGGGTGCGCTCGCCGACGGCCGGAATCTCCACGCGGCAGCCTTGCCCGGCGTCGGCTTCGGCGGTGACCTGGATGAAGTTCATCTTGGGTGAGCCGATGAAGCCGGCGACGAAGCGTGACGCGGGGCGTTCGTAGAGCTCGCGCGGGGTGCCGATCTGCTCCACATGGCCGGCGTTGAGGACCACGATGCGGTCGGCCAGGGTCATCGCCTCGACCTGATCGTGGGTGACGTAGATCATGGTCGAACCCAGGCGCTCGTGGAGCCGCGCGATCTCGTTGCGGGTCTGCACCCGCAGGGCCGCGTCGAGGTTGGAGAGGGGCTCGTCGAAGAGCAGGATCTTGGGCTCGCGGGCCATCGCCCGGCCGATCGCCACGCGCTGGCGCTGGCCGCCGGAGAGCGCCTTGGGCAGGCGCTCCAGCAGGCCGTCAAGCTGCAGGAGCTTGGCCGTGTGGCGGACCCGTTCGTCCACCGTCTGCTTCTCCTGCTTGGCCAGTTTCAGGCCGAAGGCGATGTTGTCGTAGACGCTCATGTGCGGATAGAGCGCATAGGACTGGAACACCATGCCGATGCCGCGCTCCGGCGGTGTCAGGTTGTTGACCCGTTGGTCGTCGATCATCAGGTCGCCGTGGGTGATCGATTCGAGCCCGGCGATCAGGCGCAGCAGGGTCGACTTGCCGCAGCCCGAGGGGCCGACGAAGACGATGAACTCGCCGTTGTCGATCTGCATCGAGACGTCGTCGATCACCTGGGTGCTGCCGAAGCGCTTGTTGACTCGTTCGAGCGTCAGACCAGCCATAGTTTCTCCTACCCGAGAACGGGGAAATCAGTAGTGGCCGAAAGCCTCAGAGGCGTTCAGCCCTTGACGGCACCGGCGGTGAGCCCGGAAACGATACGCCGCTGGAAGATCACCACCAGCACCACCAGCGGCACGGTGACGATCACCGAGGCGGCCATGATCGGCCCCCACGGCAGCTCGTACTGGCTGCCGCCGGAGATCAGCGCGATCGCCACCGGTACCGTGCGTTGCGAGTCGGTCAGGGTGAAGGTCAGTGCGAACAGGAACTCGTTCCACGCCGCGATGAAGGCCAGCAGACCGGTGGTGGCCATTGCCGGCCACAACAGCGGCATGAACACCTTGGTCAGGGTCACCCAGGGTGAGGCGCCGTCGACGATCGCCGCCTCCTCCAGTTCATCGGGGAGCTGGCGCATGAAGGTGGTCAGGATCCACACCGTGAACGGCAGGGTGAAGATGGTGTAGCTGAGGATCAGCCCGCCGGGAGAGTTGTAGAGATCGAGCGTACGGATCACCTCGAACAGCCCCGAGAGCACCGCCACCTGGGGGAACATCGACACCCCCAGCACGATCATCATCACCGTGGTACGCCCGCGAAAGCGCACTCGGCCCAGCGCCCAGGCCGCGGTCAGGCCCAGCAGCAGGGCGATGATCACCACGCTGATGGCGACGACCACCGAGTTGCGGATCGCGGCCAGGAAGGTCGGCTGCGACAGCACCGTGACATAGTTGGAGAAGTCCAGACTATCGACCCAGTAGCTCACCTCGAACAGCTGGCTCGACGGCTTCAGCGAGGTCACGATGGCGTAGTAGAAGGGGAAAATGGCATAGAGCACCAGCACCGCCACCAGCATCCAGAAGCCGATTGTCAGCGCGATGCTCTTCAGTCTGCGCAGCGTCATGACCCACCTCCCAGCTGGCGGCGTCCGAGATAGAGATAGACCACCGTGACCAGCGCGATGATCATGAACAACAGCGTCGAGGCGGCACTGCCATAGCCCACGTCCTGGAACTCCACCAGTTGCTGGCGGGCGTAGATCGACATCGTCATGGTCGAGGCGGCGTTGGAGGTCAGCACGTAGATGACGTCGAACACGCGCAGTGCGTCCAGGGCGCGGAAGATCACCGCCACCAGCAGGGCCGGGGTGATCAGCGGCAGGGTGACGCGGAAGAACACCCGCACCGGATGGATGCCGTCGACCTTGGCCGCTTCATAGCAATCCGAGGGCAGCATCTGCAGCGCCGCCAGCACCAGCAGGGCGACGAAGGGGGTCGCCTTCCACACGTCGACCATGATGACCGCCCACATCGACAGACTGGCGTCGGCGGTCCACGACAGCGGTGCATCGATCACACCCAGGGTCATCAGCAGGTGATTGATGATCCCGAACTGGTCGTTGAGCATCCACGCCCAGATCTTGGCCGAGACCACGGTGGGGATCGCCCACGGGATCAGCATCGCCGCGCGCACCAGGGTGCGGCCGCGGAAGTGGGCGTTGAGCACCAGCGCCACGATCACCCCCAGCACCGCCTCCAGCGATACCGAGACCAGCGCGAAGTAGAGCGTGTTCCACACCGACTGCCACCACAGCGGGTCGGCGAGAATGCCGTACCAGCCGTTGTCATAGACCAGATAGTTCTCGAACCCGATGAAGTTGGCGCCCTCGAGGCTCGACAGGCTGGCATCGGTGACGCTGAACCAGAAGGTGCGCGCCAGCGGCCAGCCGGCGACCAGCGCCAGGCCGATCAGCATCGGGGTCAGGAACAGCCAGGCCGCGCGTACCCGGCGCCGGCGTACCCGGGTGCCGCGTTCGCGACGCGGCCGCGCCGGCTGAGTGGCGTCCACCGCGCCGCCCGGACTCGGGGCGGCCGGCGCCTGCGCCATTGTGGGTTGCCGAGTTGCCATGGATTGCCTCCCGGCCGCTTACCAGCGGCGCCGCTTGATGCGCTCGAGTTCGCTCTGCAGTGATGCCAGACCTTGGGCCGCGCCGATCTTGCCGGAGAGCACTTCATGCACGGTGTTGAAGAAGGCGTTGGAGACCCGCGGATACTTGTCGCCGGTCACCGCCGAGGGGCGTGGAATCGCCGAGGTGAAGGTGGTGTAGAGGGTGCCGAAGAAGGGCACCGCAGCGAGCACCTCCTTGTCCTTGTAGAGTGCCGGCAGGGTCGGGTTGTAGGAGCCTTCGATGGCGCGGCGCTTCTGCTCTGCGGGAGAGGTCAGAAAGGCGACCAGATCGGCGGCCATCTGCGGGTGCTCGCTGTAGCGCGAGACTGCCAGGTTCCAGCCGCCGAGCACGGCCGCGCTGTGGCCATCGGCGCCACCGGCGGGCAGTGCCACCACGCCGACCTTGTCGCGGATATCGCTCTGCTCGGACTGCACCAGATCCCAGGCGTAGGGCCAGTTGCGCATGAACAGCGCATTGCCCGACTGGAACACCCCGCGTGACTCCTCCTCGGTGTAGTTGAGCACCCCTTGGGGTGAGATATCGCCGATCCAGCTCGCCGCCAGGGTCAGCGCCTTGGCCGCCTGCGGATTGTCGACGGTGATGTCGCCGGCATCGTTGACGATGGTGCCGCCATCGGGATAGCTGGCGATCCACTCCAGGGCGTCCACCGTCAGCCCCTCGTAGGCGCGCCCCTGGAACACGAAACCCCAGAAATCCTTGTGCCCGGCCTGGCGCTCGCCGGCCTGGACGGTTCGCGCCTCTTCGGTCAACTGCTCCCAGGTGGTGGGCACCTCAAGGCCATATTTCTCGAGCAGATCCTTGCGGTAGTAGAGCACCCCGGCATCGGTGAACCACGGCATCGCCACCAGCCGACCATCGACGGTGTTGTTGTCGACGATGGCCTCGAAGAAGTCGTCGGTGGTGCCCTTGGGCAGGTATTCGTTGAGGTCGATCAGGTGCGGCGCGAGCATGCCTGGCCACACCACGTCGATCTGGAACACGTCGATGTCACCGGAGCGCGCGTTGAGGATCTGCTGATAGAGCGACAGCCGCTCGGTGGCCGAGTTGGGGGTCGATACCACCTCGACGCTGTGGCCGCTCTGTGCCTCCCAGCGCGCGACGCCCTCCTTGCACAGCGTAAGCTCGGCGCCGACCGCGCCGCAGGAGATGGTGAGATCGGCGGCCTGGACCTGGCCCGCGACGGTCAGTGTGGTCGCCAGCATTAGCAGAGAACGTGTTTTCATCCTGGGCTCCTGGGGAGTGCCGGTTGTTGTTGTGGGCGACTATCGTCGGGTTATCGCCGTGCGCCCGAGGTTCACGACCGGATGCGACGCATCTGGGGAGCTATCCGGTCGTTGTCTTAATCGTTTAAGTTCCTGGCCAAGTTATGCCACTTGCTCGCGCCGGCTCAACCCGGACTTTGGTTGTAAAGGGCGTTGGCGAGGGCTGAGTGCAGAAGCGCGCCGAGCGCTCGTGATGCCCCGGGACGAGGGCGTTAGACCTTGGTCAAAGCGCCTTTCGTCGATGTTTTCAGGCAGCTCTTAAACGTTTAAGTTCCGCCTTGCGTCACGACTCGCTGACACCGCCATCCCGTGGTCAGAGCAGGGGGCTCGGGATGGGACCGGTGGAGAGCGACGCGACGCCCCAACGCGCAGGCGGTGGGGCGTCCGGCGGGCGAGGGGACGACAACAACCACAACAGGAGCATGTCATGTCCAGATCAGCGATCGATGTGATCGAAGGTTCTCGGCTATGCCGCCCGCGCCGGGCGACACCGGGATTTCGCAAGACCGGGCTCGCCATCGGTGTGGCGCTGGCCTCACTGGGCGCCGTCTCCTCGGCGCAGGCGCAGTCGAACCAGAGCCTGGAAGCGCGCCTGGCGGCGCTCGAAGCCAGGGTGGCGGCGGCCGAACAGCGCGCGGCTACCGCCGAGCAGCGCGCCAACCTGGCCGAGCAGAAACTCGATTCGCTCGAGGATCAGTCCCTCGATACGCGTCTCGCCGCGGTCGAGAGCCAGACCGAGAACCGCAGCGCCGAGGCGGCCGAGCAGGGTGACGACGGCCTCTCGCTGAGTGTCTATGCGCGCTCCGGGCTGCTGCTCGGTGATGATGGCAAGAGCGCCCCCGGCGGCCCCTACCTGACCCCGGCGGGGGCCACCGGTGGCGCGGTGGGGCGTCTGGGCAACGAGCCGGACACCTATGTCGAGACCGTGCTCAGCTACAACCAGACCTTCGATAACGGTGCCAAGTCGCTCTACCGCATCATGCTGGCGGACAGCACCACCACCAGCAACGACTGGACCGCCGACGAGTCGCAGCTCAACGTGCGCCAGGCGTTCGTCGAGTTCAGCGATCTGCCCAGCTTCACCGGTCCCTTCGAGAACGCCAAGATCTGGGCCGGCAAGCGTTTCGATCGCAACAACTTCGATATCCACTGGCTCGACAGTGACGTCATCTTCCTTGCCGGTACCGGCGCCGGTGTCTACGACGTGGCGGTCAACGACGACTGGAGCACCAACCTGACGCTCTACGGGCGCAGCTTCAGCGACTTCCCCGTGGTCACCAGCGACAACCCGGATCTGACCGGCAGCACCGACGCCCTGATTCTTTCCACCAACAACTACGTCGGCCCGTTCCAGTGGATGCTCAGCGGCCTCTCCGCCAACGACAACGACGAGCGCGACACCGGCAGCCGCGCCAGGGCGGCCGACCACGGTTTCCATGGCATGCTCGCTTATCACGGTGACAGCTTCTTCGGGGTCAGTGACGGCAACACTGTCGCCGCGTTGCTTCACGGCGAAGGGTTGGGGGCCGAGGTCAAGGCGCTGGGCTCCGATGGCAACCTGACCAAAGACGCCAAGACCACGCGGCTGGCGCTCTACGGCACCACCTACGTGGCGCCGAGCTGGCGCCTGGCCCCCGCGGTGCTGGCCCAGACCAGCGACGACCGCTACGCCAACGGCGACAGCTACGACTGGGCGACCTTCAACGTGCGCTTCGCCAACGAGCTGACCCAGAACTTCGAGATGCAATACGAAGCCAGCTATCAGTGGATGGATCTCGATCCCAAGGGCTACAAGGGTCGCAATGCGGTGGAGGGGGGCTACACCCGCTTTACCCTGGCGCCGACCTTCAAGCCCCAGGTGGGTGGCTTCTGGCAGCGTCCGGAGATTCGTCTTTTCGCCAGCTACAGCGACTGGGACAGCGAACTCAATAAATTCGCGGGTGACGATGCCCTGGGCAAGGACAACTTCACCGGCGGGCAGTGGACCTTCGGTACGCAGATGGAGGTGTGGTTCTAGGTCGCAAGCCGACCTGGCTCGAGCCCGCCGTCAGCGGCGGGCCGCATGACCCGACGCCCCGCCGATCGTGATCGGCGGGGCGTCGCCTTTCAGGCGCCGTGGTGCCGGATGACGCTGGCAGGCGAAAGGTCGTGCGGCGTCAGGTGAAGGAGAGCAGCAGCAGGATCAGCGGCGGTGAGAGCAGCGAGAGCAGAAAGCCGCTGACGATGGCCACCGGCACGCAGGCGATGCCGCCGTGCTTCTGAATCACCGGCAGGGTGAAGTCCATCGCTGTGGCGCCGCTGTAGCCGATCGCCAGCGGCACCGCGCCGCGGATGAACAGTGGCACCAGCAGAAAGGCGAGCAGCTCCCGGGCCAGATCGTTGAAGAAGGCCGCCCCGCCCAGCACCGGGCCGATCTGGTCGCCGATCAGAATCCCCGAGAGCGAGTACCAGCCGAAGCCTGCGGCCAGCGCCATGCCCTGGTTCCAGGGCAGCGCCAGCAGCGGCGCCGCAAGCAGTCCGGCGAGCAGCGAACTCACCAGTACCATCCCGGCGATCGCCAGCCCCAGCCGGTTGAGCAGGATCTGTCGCAGCCCCAGCCCCGAATTGCGCAGCTGGCAGCCGATCAGGCCGAGCAGAGCGTAGAGCGTCCAGGTGGCCAGGGTCTCGGCCTGGGCCGCCGGGTGCCAGCCGAGCAGGCGCATGCCCGCGCCGAGCAGTACGCCGACCGCGACCACGGCGCACAGCAGCACCGAGCCCTTCATCGCCTGCCACTTGCCGAGTGGCGCGGCATCGTCGCCGGCGATGCGCTCGACCCGTGCCATTGGCCGCCGCGACAGCCACCACAGGGCGAGCAGATTGAGCGGCGAGATCACCAGGAACAGGGTGGCCGCGGTGGCGCCGATGGTCGAGAGCTGCCCCAGCAGGTTCTCCATCCCGCCCAGGCTGATGCCCATCAGCAGCAGGATGACGTAGACCGAGGCGCTCACGCCGCGGTCGATGCCGCGGCGCAGGCCGGCGTGCCGAACCGGTATCAGGTAGCCGACGATCAGCGGCAAGAGTATCCACAGCAAGCCCAGCAGCATGGCGACCTCGGCGAGATGAGCAATGAAAACGGGCGCCCTGTTGGGGCGCCCGTTGAAGAGTCGAAACTGTAATTCGAGACGCTAGGTCATTCAACTCCCTTATCGCGCGGGAAACTGACATCGAGCAGGCTGAGCTGACTGCGCTGTTCGCCGTCGCGCACATAGCGGCTGGCCAGCAGCAGGCCGGGCACGTCGCGGTCGAAGGTCAGGAACAGATGGCGGCCACGCTTGTCCGGGTCGGCATCCCAGGTGTCGACGCTGACCCCCGGGAACTTGCCGGCCGGCGTGGTGACCTCTCCCACGCCGGTCACCCGATAGTAGAGCGTCTTGTCGCGTCCCTTGTGGTCTTGATAGGTGAGCTGGCAGGGCGACACCTGATCGCTGCGGCAGCGCGCTTCGGGGGCCGTGCGCGCGAGTTCGAACAGCGCAGTCTGGCGGTCCGGCAGACGCTTGAGCTGGTCGGCGTTCAGGTGGTAGTCATCGCCGATCCCCAGCAGCGAGTAGCCGGAGGTGTAGTCGATGGCCTGCACGTCATCGCCCTCCACGGCGAAGCGCCCGCGCTCCTCGCCGTGGGCGATCTTGAGGCTGGCCTGCATCGTGCTCTCCCACACGCTGCCGTGCCGGCTCAGGCGGTGGGTGATGGTGGCATCCGGCCAGCCGCTGATGGCCAGGCGGTAATGGGCCACGAAGGGCGTTGGCGCACTTTGGGCCAGCGCCGTGGTAGCGCTGAGCAGCAACAGTGCGAGTGACAGCAGCATCGAGGTGAGATAGGGCATCGTCTGACCCAGGCTAGAGGCTAGGTTCTGTTGATACCGATTTTGGCGAAAGGTTCACGCGCGCCGCAGGCAGGTGGCAGCGAAGCTGCCGCGCTCGCTCCCGGCGCGGCGCCTGCGATCACGCAGAGTGCTGGGCCTCCTCCAGCGGGTCCTCCGACGCTTCCTCCAGGGGATGGCCCTCCTCGTCCTGGAGCTGATAGTCGTAGGCGCCCTGCAGGCCGGCCTCCTCCTCGGGCTCCTCCTGGGCCTGAGCGATATAGCCGGGGTAGAAGGGCGAGAGGATCGCCACGACGATACCCAGCGCGGCGATGAGCGAGAAGGCATAGGTGTAGTCGAACAGATCGATCAATCGCCCGATCACCGGTGAGCCCGTCGCCTGGCCCAGCGCCACGGCCATGAAGGGGAGTACCGGGCCCGCCGACAGGCGTCCCGGCAGCAGGCGGATACCGGTCATCAGATAGAGCCCGGTCAAGCTCATGTAGGAGAGGCCGAAGATCAGGGCCGAAAAGAGCGTCAGCCCGGGCTGCGCCGGGTTGGCCGCCAGCAGTAGCATGCTGGTGGAGAGCATCATCAGCATCAACGCCTGGGTGATCGGCGGGTTGTTGCGGTCGGCGAGATCGGCGACGACGGCGCCGCCCAGGCCCGCCACGCCCACCGCGAACCAGAGCCAGCCGGTGGCGCCTGCCGAAACGCCGCCGAGCGTGATCACCAGATCGGGGGCGAAGATCCAGTATGCCGATGAGACGAAGCCCATCAAGAACGCGAACAGCGAGACGCGGATCAGTCGCGACCAGGGGAGCTCACCGAGCGGCGGCGGTGGGGCCGCGTTGGCAGGCGTCAGCCGTGACACCGAGGGCAGGAAAAACCAGGTGGCACACAGCCCGACGATGGCCAGTGCGGTGAAAGAGAGATAGGCCGTGCGCCAGGCGCCGGTCATGAAAATCACCGTGGGCACGGCAACCATGATGCCGATACTGGTGCCCGCGTTCATGAACGAGCTGACCCGTGCATGCAGGGTGCGCTTGACGAGTGCCTGCATGCCGGTCGTCAGCGCGGGCATCATCAACCCGGTGCAGATACCGCAGGAAAAGACGCCGATACCTAGGGTCATGGCGCTCGCCGCCTGGCTGATGAGCGCCAGCCCGGCAACGCCGAAGCTTGCCGAGATCATTGCCGAATAGCGTGCGCCCAGGCGGTTGGCCAGGACAGGGGCGAAGCCGGTGGAGAGCAGGAAACTCACCAGCGGCAACGCGCCGATTATCCCGATCGTATAGGTCGTGAGAGCCAGGTCGTCTCGGATCTGTGGCACGAAAAGGCCGAAGGCAAAACGTGCCAACCCATAGCTGATGGCGATGAGCACGGCACCAAAAACGGCGAAGCTGGTGCTGGAGACCTCTCTCATCTTGTTCACCTCGCTGGCGCTCGTGGACCACGTCTGGCCCGGGGGGGCTGATCGGCGCATCGGGGCTCGGCCGCAGCCTGCCCGAGGGGCGCTCCCCGCAGTGTGGATGAGACCCGCCCGAGCGTGAAGTCCCTCACGGCGGTCGGATTCATCCGCGCCGCTATCGACGTGTACGGTGTCGTCGGTGAATACGTTCAGTAGCCGGCGCTGGGGTCGATGGTCTCGATCGCTTCACCGCGGGAGAGGCGTCCCAGCGCTTCGGCGACCTGGTCGGCGGCGGCGCCGATCGGGGTGGGGCCGGCCATGTGTGGCGTGATCAGAATCCGTGGATGGCGCCACAGCGGGCTGTACGCCGGCAGCGGCTCCTGCGGGAAGGCGTCGAGAAGCGCCCCGCGCAGATGGGCGTCGTCGTCGGCGTCGCCGCTGCCGAGGGCATTGAACAGGGCGGCTTCATCGATCAGGGTACCGCGGCCGGGGTTGATCAGGCTGGCCCCCGCGGGCAGCCTGGCCAGGGTGTCGCGGTCGATCAGTTGGCGGGTAGCCGGGGTATCCGGCAGCAGCGTCACCAGCGTCATGACCTGACCGAGCAGGGCTTCGAGGCCGGCAGTGCCATGGTGGCAGACGATGCCCTCGAGCTGCTTGGGCGAGCGACTCCAGCCGTGCACGGGATAGCCGTCGGCGGCCAGCATCTGGGCCACGCGGGTGCCGATTGCGCCCAGCCCGAGGATGCCGATGCCCCACTCGGCCTTGTCGACCACCGTGACCTCGCGCCAGGTTCGCGAGCGCTGCTGGCGCTGGTAGCGGTCGAAGTCGCGCTGGAAGTGGAGCACGCCGTAGCGCACGTAGTCGCCGATCAGTTCACCCATGCCGGCGTCGCGCAGCTTGACGATGGGAATTTCCCGCGGCAGCGCGGGGTTGTTGAGCAGGGCATCGACCCCGGCGCCGAGATTGACAATGCCGCGCAGCCCGCGCTGCTCTTCGAGCAGCGTCACCGGAGGCTTCCACGCTACCAGATAGTCGACCTGGGGATTGCCGTGCTCGGCGCCCAGGTGGAACTCGGCTTCGGGTAGACGCTTGGCGAGCACCTCTCGCCACTGGGCGGCATCCTGATGGTAGATCAGTACCTGCATGTTGCCTCCTGGGCGAAGTGGGGGGACTCAGATCGCTGGTCAGGACCAGGTCTGCGGCAGTGGCAAGCCAGGGGGAGACGGAAAGACATCCGACGCTGGTGATCGACAGTGGGACAGTGCGTTTCGGATAACCCGGCAATCCCGTCATTGGAAGAAAATCAGGAAGTAGCCGAACACCAATAACGCCAAGTAGTCTGCCAGAAGCGTGCCGAGCGTCAATAATTTTGCCCAGCTCGTACGCTCGCGCTCACCGTGCGCAGGCAGCGCCCGACAGCGATGCTGAAAAAGAGTGAGCCCAGCGGCTCGGTAGGATGGATAAGTGTCAGCGCCCCAGACAGAAGCCGACGGTTACCGCTGGCTGACCGTTCGGTGGCAGTTCAATAGTCGTCACCTTTTTCAGCCCCTGTTGACCTGATTTTTTCCCTCTTGTCCCGCGCCCGATGTCGGGCGCGGGGTGTCCCTTTACCCACCCTATGCCTTGTCTGGACGGTGGAAGAGTAGCGTGATGATCACGGAAGAGGCCGCCAGAGCCGACATCAGCATGAACGCCTCGGCGAAGCCGCCGCTCTGCCCCACGATCCAGCCGGTCAGGGCCGGAGCCAGGAAACCGGAGATCGCGAAGCCGAAATCCATGATTCCGAGTGACGTGGCGGAACGGTCACGGGCGACGTCGATATTGACCGCGTAAAATGCCGCGTTCGCGCCCATGGACGCGGCGACGGCAATGGTGATCAGGATCAGCGCAAGTGTCAGGTTGTCGGTGAAGGCGACCGGCAGGATCACCAGCGCGGCAAGACCTTGGGTGGCGGCAATCAGATAGCTTCGGGCAATGCGCAGCTTACCGGTGCGCCGCAAGAGCGTATCCGACAGATTGCTGAGCAGAATCAGCGCAAAGGCAGCGGCAAGCCAGGGGGCGACAGAGAACCAGCCAACGCTGGTGATCGACAGTTTGAAAGTGTGTTCCAGATAACCCGGCAGCCATGACATGAAGAAGAACAGAAAGTAGCCGAACACGAAGAACGCCCAGTTGTTCGCCATCAGCGTGCCGTTGGTCAATAACTTGGCCCAACTGGTGCGCTCGCGCGTGGCGTCGACGGCATTATCGTCTGGCGTCTGCGTTTCCTGATCCGCGATGACGGCGATTTCGCCGGCATTCACCCTGCTGCTGTCTTCGGGATGGTTGCGGAACAGCACCCACCACAACGGCATCCATAGAAGGCTGATGGCGCCGAGCAGGATGAACATCTCGCGCCAGCCCGTGATCGCGGTGAGATAGGAGACGATTGGGGCACCAATCGCCAGCGAGATAGGCACCGCGACGAGCGAATAACCGAGGGCGCGACCGCGCTCCCGTCCCGATAGCCAGTTCGCAATGGCACCGGTCTGCCCGGGAAACATCGGCCCTTCGGCCAGGCCGAGCGCAGCGCGCGCGACAAGGATGAGAAGAAAACTGCTGGCCAGGCCGACCAGGGCGGTTGCCACCGCCCAGGCGACAACCGAGACCGCCAGAACGATGCGCGCACCGAACCGGTCGACCAGAATGCCGCCCAAGAGAGTCGTGACGGCGTATCCGATCCCGAAGGCGCCCAGGATCATGCCCTGCTGCGCATCGCTGAGGTTCAGCTCTTTCGACATCGGTCCGATGGCGTAGGAGATTGCCGAGCGATCGATATAGTTGATAAGGATGATCGCGGCGAGCATTGCAACGATGACCCAGCGAAAGCTTGATGCGCCACTTGATGGGGAGGCGTGTTGAGTTGGTATGGCCATGTCTTCCTCCTTCTGGCCCCGGCATATTGGACAGGGCCTGATAGTTGCAGCCGGCACAGGGGGAAGCTCGGTTTCCCTGAGGGGTATTGGGCGTCTGCGCATGTCTTGACTTCACATCGCTGACTCCCTATCCCTCACTTCACATCGCGGTATCGGTTGCCCGGCCGAACATGACAATGTGACAGTTGGTTACTGAGAAAATTCAGTTCCCTGAAAAGCCCAAGCGTCCAGGCTTGTGTGCCGAGTCAGCCGATCACGCCGACGCTTCCGGTGATCAGCGCACAGGCTTCGCTGAAGATCACTCAGCCCCAGATGGCATGTCGCGTGTGCTGCGAAGGCCGTAGAGGAAACGATCCGTTACATCATAAAAGTCAGCATCATCAAGATCGTCAATGTCTCGATTCCGGCAATCGGAAAGCCCCCCGAGGATGAGGCCGACCGGCAATCGGTTCAGTAGACGATTTCCAGCATCGGCGGCGGCGCTTCGCCGATCAGCCGGGCGAGTATATCGAGGGCGTTGGCGAGCCGCCCCAGGTCGCTCTCGGCGCCGAGGCTGAGACGCACGCGCTGCGGCGCCGGTGTCTGCTCGACCAGGAACGGCTGCGCGGTGGTGATCGCCACGCCCTCCTGGCGCGCCTGCTGCTTGAGCTCCTCGGCGCGCCATGGCGACGGCAGCGCGATCCAGGCGTGCAGGCTGCTGGGGCGCGCGTCGAGGGTGTGGCCGGCCAGGCGGCGGGCGGTCAGCGACTGGCGCTCGGCGAGTAGCTGGCGCTGCTCATGGGCCAGCGTGTCGATCATCCCGTTGGCGAGCCAGTAGTCGGCCAGCTCGAACACCAGCGGTGTCGCCATCCAGCTGGTGGCACGCAGGCGCGGCAGGGTGTGGTGCATCTGCCCGCGGGGCACGCTGAGATAGCCGGCGCGCAGTCCGGGCACGGTGGCCTTGGTCAGGCTGGTGACATGGAAGCTCTGCAGCGGCAGGCGCGCGGTGAGCGGGGTCAGTCCGTGCGGTTCGAGCAGGGCGTGGACGTCATCCTCGATCAGCCAGACGCCGTGGCGTTCGAGCACCCGGGCGACGGCGTCACGCCGGGTGTTCTCCATGGTCGCGCCGGTCGGGTTGAGCTGGGTCGGGGTGAGGCATACCGCCCGCGGGCGGTGGCGCACGATGGCTGCTTCCAGGGCTTCGGGGATCACGCCCTGGCGGTCGATGGCGACCCCACGCAGCTGGAAACCGAGGGTGCGCGCCAGCGAGATCAGGCCGTGGTCGGTGAGCGACTCGGTGAGCACCACGTCGCCGTGCTGGACCACGGTGGCGATCGCCAGCATCAGGCCGTGGGCGGCACCGTTGCAGAGCAGCCGCTCCTCTACCTCGCCGGGTACTCCTAGGCGCTCACGGAGCCAGGCATCGGCGCGCTCGCGCTGGTGGATCAAGCCGGCGATCGGACGGCAGGCGCCGATCACGTCGGCGTGGGCGGTACGTGCCAGCTCTGCCAGCGCTTCGCGGAAGCGCAGATGGTGCGACGGCAGGCATACCGGATGGGCGATCGAGAGATCGATCAGGCTGTCGTCGGCGAGGGTGGCCGGTGCGCGCAGGAACTCGCTCTCGGCATCACCTTCGGTATCGCGGATCCAGGTACCGCTGCCGACCCTGGCCTGCACCAGACCACTCTTCTCCGCCTGCTCGTAGGCCCGGGATACGGTTTGCACGCTGACCCCGAGTGTCTCTGCCAGCTCGCGGTGGGTGGGCAGTCGGGTACCCGGGGAGAGAACCCCTTGGCGCAGCGCCTCGGCGAGGGCGCGGGCGATGGCCAGGTACTTCGGACCCTGGGTCGAAATATAGGGTGTGAGGTCGATTGTCATGATGCAATAAAGCCTTTGACGCCAGGACGCGCGACGATGCTACTATCGTCCTTGATGCATTGACCGATAATTGTCCTGATTTTTTCGAGATTTGATCATGACAATTTCACATCCGGTCGGCAAGCGGTAGGACAGGCCGGTGCTCGGCGCGCTGGCAGCCTGCGTCCTGATAATTCGGTCCCGTTAGTCGAGTGGCTCCATGTTCCAGGTTTCCCTGCCTTTTTCGCGTGAAGAGTACGCCAGCCGTTTGCATAAAGTGCGCGTGTCGATGGCCAATCGTGGCCTCGATGTGCTGATCGTCAGCGACCCCTCCAACATGGCCTGGCTGACCGGCTACGACGGCTGGTCGTTCTATGTCCATCAGTGCGTGCTGGTGGGGCTGGAGGGGGAGCCGGTATGGTACGGCCGGCGTCAGGATGCCAATGGCGCCTGGCGTACCTGCTGGATGCACGAGGAGCGGGTGCGCTACTACCCGGACTACTACGTGCAGAACCCGGACATGCATCCGATGGAGTATCTGGCCCAGTCGGTGCTGCCGGAGTACGGCTGGCATACCGGCAGCATCGGCCTGGAGATGGACAACTACTACTTCTCGGCGCGGGCTTACACCAGCCTGGTCAAGGAGCTGCCCCACGCCCAACTGAGCGATGCCACTGCACTGGTCAACTGGTGTCGTGCGATCAAGTCGCCGCAGGAGGTCGCCTACATGCGCGTGGCGGCACGCATCGTCGAGGGCATGCACTCGCGCATCCTGGAGATGATCGAGCCGGGCCTGGCCAAGAGCAAGTTGGTCTCCGAGATCTACCGCGTCGGCACCGAGGGCTGGACCGACCCCAACGGCGTGGTGCATGGCGGCGATTATCCTGCCATCGTGCCGCTGCTGCCCACCGGCAGCGACGCCGCCGCACCTCACCTGACCTGGGACGACACCCCTTTCCGCCGCGGTGAGGGCACCTTCTTCGAGATTGCCGGCTGCTACAAACGCTACCACGCGCCGCTGTCGCGGACGGTCTTCCTGGGCACGCCGCCCAAGGAGTTCCTGCGCGGCGAGTCTGCGCTGCTCGAGGGGATCGAGAACGGCCTCGCAGTGGCCAAGCCCGGCAATCGCTGTGCCGACATTGCGCTGGCGCTGGGCGCGGCGATGGACAAGTACGGCTTCGACCGCGGCGGCGCGCGCTGTGGCTATCCCATCGGCATCAGCTATCCGCCGGACTGGGGCGAGCGCACCATGAGTCTGCGCCCCTCCGACGAGACGATCCTCGAGCCGGGCATGACGTTCCACTTCATGCCGGGCATGTGGATGGACGACTGGGGCCTGGAGATCACCGAGAGTATCCTGATCACCGAGAAGGGCGCCGAGCCGCTGTGCGAGTTTCCGCGACAGCTGTTCGTCAAATAGACGCGCCGATCTTTCGCCGAACCGCTTGTCTTCGGCAGCGTTTCGTCAACCAGGATCGTGTCGGCGCGGTCTGAGGTTCTGTACGAAATGTCATCTTTCAAGGATGCGTTCAGCGGCCAGGCGCCGAGGACGCGCCACCCGTTTCAGTGAGGAGAGTTAGCATGCCCGCATCCCTGCGTCCCAGTCCGATCAGCGCCAGCGTCGACTTCGACGCCCAGGGCGTGCAGCACGGTTTTCTCAAGCTGCCGATCTCGGTGGACGAGTCCGCCTGGGGTGCGGTGATGATCCCGATCACCGTGGTCGCCAACGGCGAAGGGCCGACGGCGCTGCTCACCGGCGGCAACCATGGCGACGAGTACGAAGGCATCACCGCGCTGATGAAGCTCGCCAACACCCTCAAGGCGGGTGACGTGCGCGGCCGGGTGATCATCGTGCCGATGATGAACGTGCCGGCGGCGGAAGCCGGCAAGCGGACCTCGCCGCTGGACGGTGGCAACCTCAACCGCAGCTTCCCCGGCGACCCCGACGGCAGCGTGACCAGCCAGATCGCCGACTACTTCACCCGCGTGCTGGTGCCGATGTGCGACGTCGCGCTCGACCTGCACTCCGGTGGCCGCACCCTGGATATCGTGCCCTTCGCTGCCGCCCACCGCCTCGACGATCTGGAGCAGGAGCGTGCCAGCCTGGGCGGTGCGGTAGCCTTCGGCGCGCCCTACGCGATGATGATGTTCGAGCTCGACGCCACTCGGCTCTACGACACGGCGGTGGAGTCCCAGGGCAAGACCTTCGTCACTACCGAGCTCGGCGGTGGCGGTACCTCGACCCCGACCAGCCTGGCCATCAGCGAGCGCGGCGTGCGCAACTTCCTGATCCACTATGGCCTGGTCGAGGGTGAGCTGGAGACCTCCGACGAGCCGATGATCTATGTCGATATGCCCGATGCCAGCTGCTATGTGCAGAGCGAGCACGCCGGTCTGCTCGAGCTTTCGGTGTCGCTGGGGGAGATGGTCGAGCAGGGCGACGTGCTGGCGCGGGTCTATGACATGACCCGCACCGGTACCGAGCCGGTCGAGTATCGCGCCCAGCGCGATGGCGTGCTGATCGCTCGGCGCTTCCCGGCCAAGGTCGGCATGGGCGACACCATCGCGGTGGTCGCCGAGGTGGTGCAGTCGTTGGAGAGAGCGTGAAACTCGACCGCTACGATCTCAAGATCCTGGCGATCCTGAGCCGCGACGGGCGTATCACCAAGTCGCGCCTGGCGGAGGCGATCAACCTCTCCGTCAGCCCCTGCTGGGAGCGGGTCAAGCGGCTCGAGAAGGCGGGTGTCATCCGCGGCTACAGTGCCCGGATCGACACCGACGTGCTGGTCAAGCTGACCCCGGTGTGGGTCCAGATCGAACTCAAGCAGCACAACGCCGAGAGCTTCGCGCGCTTCGAGCGTCTGGTCGAAGAGAGCGACGCCGTGGCCGAGTGCTTCGCCATCGGCGGCGGCATGGATTACCTGGTCAAGATCGAGCTGGAGAGCATCGACGCCTACCAGCGGCTGATCGATGCCTGGCTGGTGTCGGATCTCGGCATCGAGCGCTACTTCACCTATATCGTCACCAAGACGGTCAAGCGCCACGGGCCGCCGGTACTGCCCGACCCCGAGGGCTGAGGGGAAGGCTTCCTGAGTTTGGATGCCAGCTCCGCCCCTCTCACCGGTTTGCCAGGTGTGTCGTTCACATCAGAAGAACCCGGCATATGCCGGGTTTTCTGCGTCTGGGCGTTAGTAAGAGCAT
Organism: Salinicola sp. RZ23; assembly: GCF_003206675.1. Classification (NCBI taxonomy): domain Bacteria; kingdom Pseudomonadati; phylum Pseudomonadota; class Gammaproteobacteria; order Oceanospirillales; family Halomonadaceae; genus Salinicola; species Salinicola sp. RZ23. The sequence continues at coordinate 142,891 of NZ_PZJK01000006.1, read as the reverse complement.
CCGGGACGACAGCGGCGGGGGGGGCACCGTCTATCCGCTCTGGCTATCCGGCGTGAGCCGGGTGTGGGAGGTATTCTCTTCTTGGGTTCGGCGCTGCTCGGTCTGACCCGGCTCAGGGCCGAGCAGCAGCACCGCCACCGCGGCGACCGCGGCCCCCAGGGCCATGACGATCGCCACCGCCTGCAGGTCGAGATCGAGGGTGAACAGCACCCCGACCACGATCGGCGACAGCGCCGCACCGCCGCGGCCGACGCCGATCGCGAAGCCGGTGCCCGAGGCGCGCTGGGCGGTCGGGAAGCGCTGGGCGAAGAGCGCGTAGAGACCGACCACGCCGGCGTTGGTGCAGAAGCCGGTCACCGCGACCAGCAGCGAGATGCCGGCCAGCGAGTCGGCACCGTGGCCGAACAGGGTCACCATGATCACCGACAGGCAGAGCGCGGCTATGGTGAGGCGATGGATCGGCAGATGGCGCCCGAGCAGCCCCAGCAGGGCACCGCCCAGGGCGCCGCCGATATTGGCCCAGACCAGCACGCCGGCGGCGTTGGCGGGGTCGAACCCCATGCCGACGACGATCTGTGGCACCCACTTGAGGATGAAGTAGAAGGTGGCGATGTGCATGAAGTAGGCCAGCGTCAGCAGCAGGGTGACGCGGATCAAGCCGGGACCGAACAGCGCCAGCGGCGAGTCGCCACCGCTCCGGGCCGGTGGTGTCGGTAGCCGCGCCACCGTGGCGTGGCCGAGACGACGCAGTTCGCGGTTGATCTTGTCGAGCGCCCCGGCGGGGCGGCGCTGGCACAGATAGGGCACGGTCTCGCGCAGCAGCCAGGCGGTGAGCGGGATCATCAGTGCGGTCACCAGGGCGCCGAAGTAGAACACCGCGCGCCAGTCGAACAGCCGCAGCAGCTGAGCGGCGATGGTGCCGCCGACGATGGCGCCCAGTGGATAGCCGATCGCCATCAGCGAGACGCACAGGTTGCGGCTCTTGTGGTTGGCGTACTCGGCGGCGGTGGCGTTGATCGAGGCGAGCATGCCGCCGATGCCGACCCCGGTGAGCACGCGCCAGGCGCCCAGCTCCGCCACGCTGCCGGCGCGCGCTGCCATCAGCATGCCGAGCGCCATCAGCAGCAGGCAGCCGAGGTTGACCGGGCGCCGGCCGATACGATCGGTCACTCCGCCGAGCAGGATCGAGCCCAGGGCCATGCCGATCAGCTCCATCGCCAGCACCACGCCGAGCTCGGCGCGGTTGATCCCCCACTCGGCGACGATACCCGGTGCGGCGAAACTGATCGCCAGCACGTCGAAGCCATCCAGCGCATTGAGCGCGACCGTGGTCGCCACGGCCAGAACCTGGGCGCGGCTCATCGGGGCTTCGTCGAGCAGCTTGCGCGGGTCGATGTCAGCGGCGGTGTCCGGTGTCATGCCCTACTCCTCTTTATCTCTTTTCAGCGCGCCTTTGGCAGAACGCCCTTGGCAGAANNTCTGCCAAGGGCGTGCGTCAGTCGCGGATACCCTGACGGCGGGTATCGATCACCACGCGGCCGTGGCCGGCGATGCGCGAGACGCAGGTACACAGCTTGTCGTCGGCGGCGTGCTGGCGGGCGCTGAAGTAGACGTCGCGGTGGTCGATGCTGCCCTCGTGGCTGACCACATCGACCGCGCACAGGCCGCACTCGCCGCGCTGGCAGTCGTAGAGCGCCTCGATGTCGTGGTCGATCAGCGACTCCAGCAGTGAACGGTGGGGCGGCACCTCGAAGCTGATCCCGAGATTGCGCACGCTGACCTCGAACGTCTCCTCCGGGCGCTCGCCGCCGTTGGCGAAGGTTTCGTAGCGCAGCGCCCACGGCGGCCGCGCCTCGGCTTCCCACAGCGCGCGTACATGCCGGCGCAGGCCCGCCGGGCCGCAGAGATAGGCCTCTCCGGCCGGGTCGAGTGTGGCCACCGCGCGTTGGATCGCCGGGGCCGCGCTGGCCGAATCCGGGTACACCTCCAGCGCCGCGCCCAGCGCCGAGAGCGCGGTCGCGAAGTGCTCGCGGGCACTGTCCCGGGAGACATAGATCAGGCGCAGGCGCTTGCCGGCGCGGTGGAGCGCCAGCGCCATGCCGTAGAGCGGGGTGATGCCGATACCGCCGGCGATCAGCAGATATTCGGGGTTGGCGAACGACAGCGGGAAGTGGTTGGCCGGCCCGGCGATGGTCAGTTTGTCACCGGGGGCGAGCTGCCACAGGTGCTCGCTGCCACCGCGGCTATGGACCAGACGCTTGACCGCGAAGCGGTAGACGCCGGCGTCGCCGGCCTCCTCGAGCAGCGAGTAGTGGCGGGTCTGGGGGTGGCCATCGAATTCGAGCTGCAGCGGCAGATGGCTACCCGGGGTGTAGGGCGCGGTCGCGCCGCTGTCCGGGCGCACCTCGAACAGGCGCACGTCGCTGCCCAGGTCGTGACAGCGCGCGAGGGTGGCCGGCTCCCAGCGGGGCGGGGTGTGGACCGAAGGCAGGCTGCGAGGGTTCATGGGACTCTCCTGGCCGCACGCGGCGGAATCATGGTTGACGGATCAGCGCACCGCCACTGACGGCATCCAGCCCGGCGGGATGGGCGAGGGCGCTGTCCAGGTTGCGCTGGGCGATGCGCGCGTGCTCGCGGGCGATCTGCTCGGCCCGCGCGCCCTCACCGGCGGCGAGGGCGTCGACCAGACAGCGGTGCTGATCGTTGGCGATGAACAGGATGCGGTGGGCGGAGGCGGAGTGGGCGTAGCTCATGACGAAGGCGCTGGGTGAGGCGAAGGGCAGATTGCCGATGCGCTCCAGCGCCTCGCTCAGCGCCATGCTCTCGGCAAGGGCGAGCAGATGCTGGTGGAATTCGCCGTTGAGCGTGACATAGCGATTCAGCGCCTCCTCGTCGAGCTGCGCCTGGGAGACGATGGTGTCGATGTGCTCCACCAGCCGGTGCAGGGGGGCCAGGCGTGACGCCGGGTGGCGCGCCTCGGCCGCCTGACGTGCGGCCAGCCCTTCCAGGGTGCCGCGGATCTCGATCGTCTGCTTGAGGTAGTCGGGGGAGAAGCCGCGCACCGCATAGCCGCCGCGCTCGGCGGCCTCGACCAGCCCCTCGTGTTCGAGGCGGACCAGGGCCTCGCGCAGCGGCGTGCGCGAGACCATGAGTCGAGTCGCCAGCGTCGGCTCCCACAGACGCTCGCCGGCGCTCAGGGTGCCGTCGAGAATCCAGTTGCGCAGGGTCAGTAGCGCTTTCAGCGATTGGCGCATGGTGGTCGCGTCCTCAGGCCTGGCGCGCGAAGACGCTGGGCGTCGACGTCTGCTCGCCGGCGGGTGGCGTCTCCTCCGCGGCGATCAGGCGATCGATGATGCGCCGCGCCCACATCGCGCCGGCGTCGATGTTGAGGTTGTAGAAAGGCGGGCGGTCGTACTTCGAGACCGCGATCTGCTGTGCCTGGAGCACCGCCTTGTCCTGGTCGTAGACCCCCTGGCCGTCGTTGACGTGGGCGTAGTGCAGGTACTCGGTCCAGTTGGGATCGTCGATATGGTGATCGCGGACGAAATTCCAGAAGTAGTGGCAGCTGGTGGCGGTCTCCGGCGTCAGCGCCGCCAGGAAGTAGCCGGTCACGCCGCGGGAGCGGTCTCCCTGCGGCGCGCCGGTGCCGGCTTCGGCCACGCCGACATCGCCGATGATGGTCGAGGGCGCCTCGAAGTGGATGTTGTGCCAGCGATCCACCGGCACGTCGCGGCCCAGCTGGCGGGCCCAGAAGGGCGGGGCATCGCCGTCGAGCATCCAGCGCTGGACGGTGACACTGCGCTCGTCGTGGGTGACGTCGAAGGGGGCGCGGGTGATCGAGTCGTGGCCGATACTGCCGGCGTGGACGAAGGTCTCGTGGGTGAGGTCGAGCAGGTTGTCGATCACCAGTCGGTATTCGCACTGCAGGCTGTAGAAGGTGCCGCCGCGGCCGGCCAGAGCGGGGTCGGCGTTCCAGTGGAAATCGGGGATGGTGGCGGTGTCGGCCTGGGCCGGGTCTCCCATCCACACCCACACCAGGGCGTGGCGCTCGGCCACCGGGAAGCTGCGCACGCAGGCGGCGGGGTTGATCGTCTCCTGCGACGGCATGTGGGTACAGCGGCCATGGGGGTCGAAGGCCAGGCCGTGATAGCCGCACACCACGCTGTCGCCATCCAGGCGGCCCAGCGACAGCGGCAGCAGGCGGTGCCAGCAGGCGTCCTGCAGCGCGGCGATCTGGCCGTCGCTTCTGCGATAGAGCACCAGGTCGGTTTCGCACAGCGTACGCGGCGTGAGCCGGTGCTGGATCTCATGGCCCCAGGCGGCGGCGTACCAGGCGTTCAACGGATAGCCACGGTTGGACATGGGTCATCTCCTCTCGGGTTCACGCCGTGACGTCGGTCGGCGGCTCGCGCGGTGGTCAGGGCGCGGGTGGCCGGTCAGGAAATCGGGGGTGAATGGCACGGCGTGTATACATGAATACGCCTGAGTCCTCTTTTTGGCGACGATTTTGTGCGTTTTTTAGCCAAAAGATGTAGATATCAGGAATGCGTGTATACAGCGGAGTGTCCGTCGTGGCGCACGTCCATCGCGCCGAAAAAACCGCAAGTTACCGCGGCGCTTTCGAAAAAAAGCGCAAGTGTCAGGGCGGCGGGACAAAAAGTTTCTGCACGCGCTAACCCCTAAGCTGGGGGCACTCGGCAGCGCCGGAGGGGATCTCTTCTCGGGTGCCGCCTGACCGTTACGCCCTCAGCGCCGCAGGAGGCGACAGCATGAAACTCAACGACCCGCGTCTTTTCCGTCAGTACGCCTATGTCGACGGCAAGTGGACCCATGGCAGCGAGGGTCGCGAGGAGGCGGTGGTCGACCCCGCCACCGGCGAGACCCTGGGCCACTGCGCCCTGCTGGAAGCCGCCCAGATCACCGCCACCGTGACCGCCGCCGAGGGGGCCTTCGCCGCCTGGCGGGCGCTCAACGTCAATGTGCGCGCCGAGAAGCTCAACCACTGGTACCGCCTGCTGCACGAGCACAAGGAGGACCTCGCCTATCTGATGACCCGCGAGCAGGGCAAACCGCTCAAGGATGCCCGCGGTGAGGTCGACTATGGCGCCAGTTTCATCCAGTGGTTCGCCGAGGAGGCCAAGCGCGCCTACGGCATGACCATCCCCAGCCATATCCCCGATGCGGCCCTGGGTACGCTCAAGGAGCCGGTGGGCGTGTCGGCGATGTTCACGCCGTGGAACTTCCCGCTGGCGATGATCACGCGCAAGGCCGGGGCAGCGCTGGCTGCGGGCTGTCCGGTGATCGTCAAGCCGGCCAACGAAACCCCTTACTCGGCGCTGGCGCTGGCCGAGCTGGCCGAGCGGGCGGGCATTCCGGCCGGGGTGTTCAACGTGGTCACGGGTGACCCGGCGACGGTCTCCGAGGTGCTGTGCAGCGACAACCGCATCCGCAACATCTCGTTCACCGGCTCGACCCGGGTGGGCAAGCTGCTGATGCGCCAGAGTTCGTCGAGCGTCAAGCGCATGTCGCTGGAGCTGGGCGGCAACGCGCCCTTCATCGTCTGCGACGACATGGACCCGGACGCCGCGGCCAAGGAAGCCGTGGCGGCCAAGTTCCAGACCGCCGGGCAGGACTGCCTCGCCGCCAACCGCATCTTCGTCCAGCGCGGTATCTACGACGCCTTCATCGAGCGCTTCGTCGCGCACATGGAAGCGCTCAGCGTGGGCAACGGGCTCGACGAGTGCGATATCGGCCCGCTGATCCATCGCCGTGCGGTGGAGATGGCCCAGGGCATCGTCGAGGATGGGGTGCGCCGCGGTGCGCGCAAGCTCGGCGGCGAGCGCTCGGCACCGGGGGCCAACTTCTTCGTCCCCACGCTGCTCGCCGATATCACCCCGGAGATGCGCGTGTTCCGCGAGGAGACCTTCTCGCCGGTGGCGGGTATCGGCGTGTTCGATAGCGACGACGAGGTGATCCGGCTGGCCAACGACACCGAGTACGGTCTCGCCGCCTACGTCTACACCCATGACGTGCGCCGCATCTGGAAACTGATGCGCGGGCTGGAGTACGGCATGGTCAGCGTCAACAGCGTCAAGATGACCGGCGCGCCGATCCCCTTCGGCGGCATCAAGCAGTCCGGACTCGGCCGCGAGGGCGGCGCCCAGGGGCTCGAGGAGTATCTCGACACCAAGTATTACTGTCTGGGTAATATGCCCTCGGCCAGTTCTTCTTGAGCCAACGCTGAATCGCTGACGGCGCTTCGCCGGCTCGTCTGGCGCCCAAGCGCTGTCGCATGAGCGGTGTCGCGCCGTATCATCAGCGTCGCATAGCTTTATCACGCGGGTATCACACAAGGGTCACGGTGACCGCTGCGCCCGCCGGGAACCACCATCAAACACCATCGACAGTCGCGGTGGTGGTTCCGCCTTCAGCAAGGAAAACGTCATGACCGATACGCGTAGCCTGATCGACAACGATCGTCGCCACGTCTTTCACGCCTCCACCCATCTGCGCGACTACGCCCATGGCGATGCGCCGGGGCGTATCATCACCGGTGGCCAGGGGATCTCCATCGTCGACCGCGACGGGCGTGAGATGATCGACGCCTTTGCCGGGCTCTACTGCGTCAACATCGGCTACGGGCGCAGCGAGATCGCCGAGGCCATCTACGCCCAGGCCAAGGAACTCGCCTACTACCACACCTATGTCGGCCACTCCAACGAGCCGCTGATCGCGCTCTCCGAGCGTATCGCCAAGCTCGCCGGCCACGGCCTCAACAAGGTCTACTACGGACTCTCCGGCAGCGATGCCAACGAGACCCAGATCAAGCTGGTGCGCTACTACCACAATGTCACTGGCCGGCCGCAGAAGAAGAAGATCATCTCGCGCCAGCGCGGCTATCACGGCTCCAGCATTGCCGCCGGTTCGCTCACCGGGCTGCCCGCCTTCCATCAGCACTTCGATCTGCCGATCGAGGGCGTGCTGCACACCGAGGCGCCGTATTATTACCGCCGGCCGCGGGGCGAGATGAGCGAACGCGAGTTCTCCGCCTACTGCGCCGAGCAGCTGGAGGCGCTGATCCAGCGCGAGGGTCCGGAGACCGTGGGCGCTTTCATCGGCGAGCCGGTACTCGGCACCGGCGGCATCATTCCGCCGCCGGAGGGCTACTGGGACGCAATCCAGGCGGTGCTCGAGCGCCACGAAATCCTGCTGATTGCGGACGAAGTCGTCAGTGGCTTCGGGCGCCTGGGCAGCGAGTTCGGCTTCCAGCACTACGGCATCCAGCCGGATCTGGTGACCATCGCCAAGGGGCTGACCAGCGCCTATCAGCCGCTTTCCGGGGTGATCGTCGGCGAACGGGTCTGGCAAGCGCTGGAGCAGGGCACCGGCGAGTACGGCCCGATCGGCCACGGCTGGACCTACTCCGGGCACCCGCTGGGCGCGGCGGCGGCGATGGCCAACCTGGACATCATCGAGCGCGAGAATCTGGTCGGCAACGCCGCCGAGACCGGCGCCTACTTCAACGCCCAGCTGGCCAAGACCTTCGGCGAGCACCCGCTGGTGGGCGACGTGCGCGGCCAGGGGCTGATGGCGGCGCTGGAATTCGCGCCGAAGAAAGGCGCCTACACCCCCTTCGATCCGGCGCTCAAGGTCGGCCCGCGGGTCGCGGCGGCGGCACTCGAGGAGAACCTGATCGCCCGTGCCATGCCCAACGGCGACATCCTTGGCTTCGCGCCGCCGCTGGTGATCGACCGCGGCCAGGTCGACGAGGTGATCGCCCGCGCCAAGCGTGCCATCGACAAGGTGACCGACGAGCTGACGCGCAGCGGCGATCTGCAGGGGTGAACTAAAGAGCCGATCCGAAGCGCTGCGCTGAAGGGGTGATCTAGAGAGATGTGCCCCGGCGTCGCGGTGGCATACCGCGACGCGCATTGATACCGGCACGCGCCTGCGGCAGGGTGAAAGCTCTGCCGCTTTTGGCATGATCGCCTCGGGAGCCTGTATGTCCGACCCCGTCACCCTGCACGATATCTACCTGGCCCGCCAGCGACTCGCCGGGCAGGCGGCACGCACGCCGCTGATCCTCTCCCAGACCCTATCGGCGCGCTTCGATGCCGAGATCTATCTCAAACTCGAGACGCTGCAACCGAGCGGCGCATTCAAGCTGCGTGGCGCGCTCAACAAGATCGCCTCGCTGTCGCCGGATCAGCTCGAACGCGGTGTCACCACGGCCTCCACCGGCAATCATGGCCGGGCGGTGGCGTGGGCGGCCCGGCGACTCGGCGCACGGGCTGTGATCTGCCTCTCCGAGCTGGTGCCGGCCAACAAGGTCGCCGCCATCGAAGCGTTGGGGGCGGAGGCGCGGGTGATCGGGCGCTCCCAGGACGATGCCTTCGTCGAGGCGCGGCGTCTGGTCGCCGAGGCGGGCATGGCGCTGATCGAGCCCTTCGATGACCCGCTGATCGTGGCCGGCCAGGGCACCATCGGGCTCGAGCTGATGGAGGACCTGCCGGATCTCGACCGCGTGCTGATCGGGCTCTCCGGTGGTGGGCTGCTCGGCGGTATCGGGCGCGCGGTCAAAGGCATCCACCCCGAGGTCCAGGTGACCGGCGTGAGCATGCAGAAAGGCGCGGCGATGCTCGATAGCCTGGCCGCGGGCAGGCCGGTCGAGGTCGAGGAAGAAGCCTCGCTCGCCGACTCGCTCGGGGGCGGGATCGGGCTCGACAACCGCTGCACCTTCGCGCTGGTGCGCGAGGTGATGGACGATCACTACCGGGTCTCGGAGCCGGCGATTGCCCGCGCCATGCTGCACTTCTTCGAGCAGGAGAAGATGCTGGTCGAGGGGGCTGCCGTGGTGGGGCTCGCCGCGATCGAGGAGCACGCCCTCGACATCCGCGGCCAGAAGGTGGCGCTGATCGTCTCGGGCAACGGCGTGGACGCAGAGACGCTGATGCGGGCGAGAACCCTGATCGACTATCCGCCGCGCTGATACGAATTCACGTGAATGGACGCAGGAGACATCCCTATGGAGCTCTACAACCGCGAGCAGATAGAGAACGTCGTCACGCTCGATCATGCCGCCCTGGAGGCGGTCGAAGCCGGCTTTCGTGCGCTGGGTGAAGGTAACGTGGTCCAGCCGCCGATCCTGTCGATGGCGATCGCAGAGTCCAACGGCGAGGTCGACGTCAAGACCGCCCATATCCAGGGCAATTCGCGCTTCGCGATCAAGGTCAGCCCCGGCTTCTTCGACAATCCCAAGCTGGGTCTGCCAAGCCTCAACGGGCTGATGATCGTGTTCTCGGCCAAGACCGGGCTGGTCGAGGCAGTGCTGTTCGACGAAGGCTATCTCACCGACATCCGGACTGCGCTGGCCGGCGCCATCGCCGCCAAGCATCTCTCGCGGCGCGACAGCCGCCGCGTTACCGTGCTCGGCGCCGGGCTGCAGGCGGAGCTGCAGGTCGCCGCGCTCAGGCTGGTGCGCGACATCGAGACGCTCGACGTCTGGGCCCGCGACATCGCCAAGGCCGAAGCCTATGCGGCGCGGATGCAGGAGACCTACGGGCTGAGCGTGGCGGTGCACACCGAGATCGGCAACACCTGCCGCGAAGCGGACATCATCGTCACCACCACGCCGTCGCGCGAGCCGCTGCTCTCCGGGGAACACCTGCGCGAGGGCGTGCATGTCACGGCGATGGGATCGGACAGCCCCGAAAAGCGCGAACTCGACTCCTCGGTGCTGGAGCGTGCCGACGTCTTCGTCGCCGATACCCAGGCCCAGAGCGAGCACAATGGCGAACTCAAGGTCTATGCCGGCCATCGCCCGCCGTTCACGGTGCATGAGCTGGGCCAGGTGATCGCCGGCGGCCAGTCGCCGCGCCGGGACGCCCGCGCCATCACCGTCTGCGACCTCACCGGCACCGGGGTGCAGGACACCGCCATCGCCGGCTTTGCGCTGTCTCGGCTGACGCCGTGAGCAGGGCGGGTGCGCCGTGCCACCCCAGCCGATGCCGAGGCCATCGCAACCATCCACGTCGACGCCTGGCGCAACAACTACCGCAGCTGGATCGCCGAGGCCACGCTGGCGGGGCTGGATGTCGCCGCGCGTGCCGCTGCCTGGCGCTCGCAGCTCGAGGCGGGGGCGGTGGTCTATGTCGGCACGCATTCGGACATCCGTACAGACACCCAGGCAGGTGAGCCGCTCGGCTGGGTGAGTGTCGGGCCTTTTCGCCAGAGCGAGAGCGCGCGGCCCGAGGTCCAGACACTCACCCCCGGCTGGGCCGAGCTCTATGGCTTCTATGTCGCCCCGCGGGCACAGCGCCAGGGCGTCGGCAGCGCCCTGTGGCAGGCCGCCCTGAGGTGGTGCCTTGACCAGGGCTATCGCGAGGTGGGGCTGTGGGTCCTCGCCGACAATGCGCCGGCGATTCGCTTCTACCAGTGCTGCGGTCTGTGCGATCTGGAACTCGATCAGGATTTCGCCATCGACGCGCAGCCGCTGGTGGAGAAACTGATGGCGCGGCCGCTGGTCATGCCGGCTCGCTGACGGCGGGGGGCGCCAGCGCTCGGGCACGCAAGACGATGAACAGCGACAGCACGCCGAGCAGGGCGAAGGCGTAGTGCAGCGTGATCAGACTGGCGGCGAAGCCGATCAGCGGCGGCCCCAGCAGCATGCCGCCGTAGCCCAGGGTGGCGACGCTGGCGATCGCGGCGCCGGGTGACATCTCGGGGTCGTTGGCCGCGCGCGAGAACGCCAGCGGCATCACCAGGGCATAGCCGATTCCCATCAGGAAGAAGCCGGCCAGGACGGGGTATAGCGTGCCGGAGAGCACCGCCAGGGCCACGCCCAGGGCGGCCGAGAGGCCGGCGAGACGCGTCGCCGTGGTGGTACCGAGACGCAGGATCAGCCCCGCGCCGACCAGCCGCATGATCACCATGGCGGTGGAGAAGATGGCGTAGCCCAGGGTGCTCTGGGCCGCGCTGGCCGAGGTGGCATCGAGCAGAAAGAGTGCGCTCCAGTCCGCCACGGCGCCTTCGCCGAGGGAGGCGCACAGGGCGACCACGCCGACCCACAGCAGCGCCCCTCGCGGTAACGGCAGGCGCCGGGCCGCGGCCTTGGGCGGTGACTGGCGGCGCTCGCCGGGCCACGGCACGGCGGCCACCACCGCGGTGACCGCGTAGAGCAGACCGCCCGCCATGAGGAAGTGCCATGGCAGTGGGAGCGCCAGGTGGGTCGCCAGGTAGCCGAGCGCCGCGCCTGCCCCGGCGCCCAGGCTCCACAGGGCGTGGAAGGAGGCCATCACCGGCTTGGCGAGGGCACGTTCGGCCTCGCCGGCCCAGCCGTTCATGGTCACGTCCATGGCTCCCTGCACGGCCCCGAACAGCACCAGCGCCAGGGCGAGTGTCCACACTCCGGGCGCCGCGGCGACCAGACCCAGTGCCAGGGCGCAGGCGATGGCCAGGGCGCGGGTGGTGCGTGCCGCACCGAAATGGTCGGCGGCGCGCCCGGCCAGCGGAAACGAGATCAGCGCGCCGCCCCCCAACCCCAGCAGCAGCAGGCCGAGCCCGGCGTCATCGAGACCGTGCAGCTCGGTGACCCGCGGAATGCGCGACGCCCAGGTGCCGAACAGACCGCCATTGAGAAAGAACATGGCGGCCACCGCGCTCCAGATGCGAACAGGGCTAGGCATGTACGATCCTCGGGCCGCTCTCCGCGAAAGCGCTCGTGTCAGCGGCTGCGGCGTCGGTGATCAGAGTGTCGATCTGTGTCAGCGGCACGGCCCGGTGGCGTGCACGACGACCGATCTTGTCCCGGGAGGCGAGAATCAGGGTGCGATCGGCAGCCGACGCCATCGCCTGCTTGAGTCGCGCCTCCTGGGCGTCGTCGGCGCTGAGTCCGAAGGTGCTATCGATCCCGCAGACGCCGAGCAGGGCGATCTCCGCATGCAGGTCGCCAGCGGCCAATAGCGCGGTGTCGCCCACATTGACACCCCCTGAGGCGCTCAGATCGCCCCCCAGCATGAAAACGGCGATGCCCTGCTTCTGGCAGGCGACGGCGATCCAAGGCGAGGGGGTGATGACCAGAAGCCCCGGACGTGGCGGGAGACGCTCGGCGAGCCCGAGCAGCGTGCTGCCGCCATCGATCAGCAAGGTCTTGGCTTCGGCGACCTCCTGCAGCGCGCGCTGAATCATGGCATCGGCCGCGGCTGAGCGCTGGGGGAGCCGATACTGGATCGGTGGCGCCGGTACTGCGGCCACGGCACCGCCGCGCACGCGCTGTGCCATGCCTGCACGCTCGAGCGCGATGATGTCGCGGCGGATGGTGTCCAGCGAGACGTCGAACTCCTGCGCCAGCCGGCTCGCGATCAGTTGATCGCCCCGGGACAGGCGCGCGGCCAGAAGCTCCTGGCGGGTTTCGGGGACATTGAGCTTTGCGTCATAATGCATGTTTTTGCTGTCATTTGCTGATTTGTGCGGTTTATAGCATGGCGACGTGCGCACATCCAGCGCGAGTGTCCACGAGCCGGCGCGGGTGTTTCGGGGTGCACCATCGTGCTGATATCTGGAGGCTGGCCGACAGGCCGCGAGGCGAGCCGGACATGGCGGGAAGAGCACGCGCTCGGGGAGAGCGGGTGCTGGCAGGCCACGGGGGCGAGGCGACGCGCAGTCGCCCCGTCCGCGCTTGGCTCTCCCCGCAGACTACTCTTGCCGCGTCTTGCCCGGTGTCGGTGCCACGCCGGGGCCGGTGGGGGAGCCGACCTGGTGCCACTGGCGCCCGTCGCGCTCGATCAGGTCATGCGCGCTCTGCGGTCCATCCTCGCCGGCGGGGTAGTCCGCCAGGTCGGCGGTTTCGGTCCAGGCGTCGAGGAACGGCTGCACCGCGCGCCAGCCGTTCTCGATGGTATCGGCGCGCTGAAACAGCATCTGGTCGCCGGTGAGGCAGTCGTAGATCAGCGTCTCGTAGCCGGTGACCGCGGGCAGTTCGAAGAAGTCCTTGTAGGCGAAGCCCATCTTGACCGTGTCCATCTCGAGTTCCGGCCCGGGTCGCTTGGCCTGGAAGTCGAACCACATGCCCTCGTTGGGCTGGATCTGGATGATCAGCCAGTTGGCCGCCATGCGTTCGACATCGGTGTCACGAAACTGGGCGTAGGGCGCCGGCTTGAAGCAGATCGCGATCTCGGTGTCGCGGGCGCTCATGCGCTTGCCCGTGCGCAGATAGAAGGGCACGCCGATCCAGCGCCAGTTGTCGACCATCACCTTCATCGCCACATAGGTCTCGGTCTGGCTGTCCGGATCGACGCCCTCTTCATCGAGATAGCCGGGCACCTCGGCGTCGCCCATCCTGCCCGCCGTATAGCGTCCGCGCGCCGAGTTGGCGGCGGCCTCTTGCGGCGTCCAGGGGCGAATCGCCTCTAGCACCTTCGATTTCTCGTTGCGCAGGGCATCGGCACCGAACGCCGACGGCGGCTCGATGGCGACCATGGCCAGCAGCTGGAACAGGTGATTGGGCACCATGTCGCGCATGGCCCCGGTGCGGTCGTAGAAGGCGGCGCGCTTCTCGACCCCGACGGTCTCGGCGGCGGTGATCTGGATGTGGTCGATGTAGTGGTTGTTCCAGAACGGCTCGAACAGCACGTTGGCGAAGCGGGCGACCAGGATGTTCTGGACCGTCTCCTTGCCCAGGAAGTGATCGATCCGATAGATCTGACGCTCCTGCATCACCTCCAGCAGCTGGGCGTTGAGCGTGCGCGCCGACTCCAGGTCATGGCCGAAGGGCTTCTCCACCACCAGCCGGCGGTACTGGCCGTCGCGCTCGGCGAGCAGTCCCGCCTCGCCCAGGCGGGTGGCGATAGCGCCGAAGAAGCGCGAGCCGGTGGCGCAGTAGAAGACCGCGTTGGCACTGGTGCCGGCCTCGATCAACGTGGCGATCTCGGCATAGATGTCGCTTTGGGTGAAGTCGCCCTGACGGTAGTGCAGACGTTGGGCAAAGGCGGCCCAGGTGTCGGGGTCGAGATCGGCATCGCGCCCCTCGGCGTGGTTGGCGGCGTCCTTGTCGGCGAGAAAGGCCTGGAGATGCTCGCGGAAACTGGCGTCGTCGTGCTCGGCGAGATCGATCCCGACGATGCGCATGGCATCGTCGAGCAGGCCGTCGCGGTCGAGATGGTAGAGCGATGGGATCAGCAGGCGTTTCACCAGGTCGCCGCTGGCGCCGAAGATGAACAGGGTGGTGTCGTCGGCGACCGGGATGTCGCGGGATTGGCGCTGTGCGGATGCTGCCATGAAAGTCGTCTCCATGCGGTGCCGGACGCGCCGGCGTTTACAATTCACTACGCTGCTGTCAGCGTCATACGCCGGGGTGCTGCCGTCACCGCCGCAGGGCGGGCGCCGCGATCCGCGGCCCGACGGCGACACGAACCTGGTCACGAGGAGAAAGACATGCCTGACGCGCAGACCCAATACAAGCATAAGAGCAACCCGCCAACTCTGCCGCCACTGACGCTGCGGATCGGCCATGAGGAGCTGGTGATCCGTAAGCGCTACGAGGTCGTCAGTATCATCAACGACATTCTGATCGGCATCTGGTTCGTGATCGGCAGCCTGTTCTTCTTCTCCGAGGCGCTGACCTACTACGGGACCTGGCTGTTCTTCATCGGCAGTATCGAGATGCTGATCCGGCCGGTGATCCGCCTGATGCGGCACATCCACATCCGGCGCCTGCGCGAGGCGCCGCAGTTGCCGCCCGAGGCCGAGCACGATTTCTGACCCGGCGCCACCGGCGCTGCGCTGCTAGCCTGAACGTCCACAGGATGTCACCGACGCAAGCGGAGAGTTCAGGATGAGCAGCGCGAATCACGATAGCGATCTGGGAAGCGACCTGGGCAATATGGATGCCGGTACCCTCCAGCGGCTGTTCGCCAGCGGCGAGGCCTCGCCGCTGGAGGCGACCCGGGCGGCGCTGGCGCGCATCGAGCGTTTCAACGACGCCGTCAACGCCTATGTCCATGTCGACCGGGAGGGCGCCGAGGCGGCGGCCAAGGCGTCGGCGCGGCGCTGGGGGCAGGGCAAGCCGCTGAGCGCGATCGATGGGATTCCGGTCTCGATGAAGGACCTGGCCGAGGTCGCCGGCATGCCGGCCCGTGAGGGCTCGCTGACCACCTCCAGCGCGCTCTGCGAGCACGACTGCCCGCCGGCGCGCATGCTGCGTGAGGCGGGGGCGGTGATTCTGGGCAAGACCAATACGCCGGAGTTCGGCTGGAAGGCGGTGACCGACAACCGGGTCTTCGGCGCCACCCGCAACCCCTGGGATACCCGACTGACGCCGGGCGGCTCCTCCGGCGGTGCCGCGGCAGCCGCGGCGCTCAACCTGGGCGTGCTGCACCAGGGCGGCGACTCCGGGGGCTCGATCCGTATCCCGGCCGCCTTCACTGGGGTGTTCGGCTTCAAGCCCACCTACGGCTGGACTCCGCAGTGGCCGCCGGCGACCGAGCCGTCGCTGTCGCATATCGGGCCGCTGACGCGCAGCGTCGAAGATGCGGTGCGCATGCTCAACGTGATCGGCCGCTACGACTATCGCGACCCCTATGCCACCCGCGGCCAGCCCGACGACTGGGGCGCCGAGCTGAATGGCGACCTGCGCGGGCTGCGTATCGCCTACTCGCCGACACTGGGCTATGCCGAGGTCGACCCGCAGATCGCTGCTCGGGTGCGCGAGGCGGCGCACAATCTCGAAGCGCTGGGAGCCGAGGTCGAGGAGCTCGATCCCGGGTTCGAATCACCGATCGAGATCTTTCAGAAGCTCTGGTTCACTGCCTCCCTCGACTTCTGGAACCACTGCGATGCGCGCCAGCGCGAACAGCTCGACCCGGGGCTGGCGGCCAACGCCCAGCGGGCCGAGCGCTTCAGTGCACTCGATCTGTTCCAGGCGCTGCGCGAGCGCGCCAGCCTCACCCAGGGTCTGGAGCGCTTCAACCAGCACTACCACCTGCTGATGACCCCCACGGTACCGATCGCGCCGTTCGCGGTGAATCACGAGGTCCCCCCCGGCAGTGACATGCGCGACTGGGAGGAGTGGGCGCCATTCTCCTATCCCTTCAATCTGAGTCAGCAGCCGGCGGCCTCGGTACCGTGCGGCTTTACCGAGTCGGGGCTGCCGGTGGGCTTCCAGCTCGCCGGCGGCAAGCACGACGATGCCCGCGTGCTGCGTGCCTGCCACGCCTATCTGCAGGCACATCCGCCGCGCTTTCCGCGGGTGCCGGACCCGGCGATCCAGGCGTGAGCGGCTGACGGCCCGCGGCCGTGCCAGCATATCGCGGGACTCTCCACCGGGACGCGCCGCCGGGGCCCTCCGGCGGAGCCTGGCGCGCTTCAGCGCTAGCCGTCGCACGGCCAGCGACTACGCTTAAACCGGCAGGCCGAAGGCGGGCCGGTTTAAGCAGGATGCCAAGGAACGGCCCGCGCCGTTGCGTCCGCGACAGAGAACCGTCATCACCCGGTGAGCCGGGTCTTACCCTGCGTCATGGCGGAAAGCGCCGCCCACGTCGTTGCGAAGGAGTGATCCCATGAGTCAGAACGTCGCCGAAATCATCGTCGAAACCCTTGCCGAGGCCGGTGCCAAGCGCTGCTACGGCGTGGTCGGGGATACCATCAACCACTTCACCGATGCCATTCGTCGCAGCGAGCTGGAGTGGGTCCACGTGCGTCACGAGGAGGTGGGTGGGTTTGCTGCCGGGGGCGAGGCCTACATGACCCGCGAGCTGACCCTGTGTGCCGGCACCTGCGGGCCCGGCTCGCTGCACTTCGTCAATGGCCTGTTCGAGACGCACCGCAACGGCTCTCCGGTGGTGATGATCGCCTCCCAGGTGGCCACCGGCGACAGTGGCGTCGGCTTTCCCCAGGATGTCGATCCCAAGCCGATCTACGCCCAGTACAGCGTCTTCTGCGAAACCATCGTCAATCCCGATCAGGCGCGCCGGATGGCGGCCCTGGCGGCACAGACGGCGCTGGCCAAGAACGGCGTGGCGGTGCTGGTGGTACACGGCGACCTGTTCACCCAGACGCCGAGCCAGGATCTACCCTACCGCGCCCACCGCTTCGATCCGGTGGTGCGCCCCAACGCCGAGGAGCTGGTGCCGGCGGTGAAGCGGATCAACGCCGGTGGCAAGATCTCGATCTACGCCGGTTTCGGCTGTGAGCACGCGCGTTCCGAGGTGCTGGCGCTGGCGGCCAAGCTCAATGCGCCGGTGGCGTGGACCTCTCGGGCCAAGGATTTCATCGAGCCGGACAACCCCTTCGAGGTCGGCATGACCGGGGTCTTCGGGCTGGCCGGCGGCTATCACGCGGTGGCCGATTGCGACACCCTGATCCTGCTCGGCTGCAGCTTCGCCTGGACCCAGTTCTATCCGGAGAAGGCGACCATCATCCAGGTCGACATCGACCCGCAGCAGATCGGCAAGCGCCATCCGGTCGACATCGGCCTGGTCGGCAGTGTCCGCGACACCTGCGCGGCGCTGGCACAGATCGTCGATGCCCAGAGCGACACCCGCTGGCTGGAAAAGTGCCGCGATCAGTACCACAAGGCGCTGGCCCACGACGAGCCCGAGAGCCAGGACGATACGCTGATCCATCCCCAGGAGCTGACGCTGGCGCTGGATACCGCCGCCGCCGATGACGCCTTCTTCACCGCCGACGGTGGCAGTCCGATGGTGTGGATGCTGCGCCATATCCGCGCCCGCGGCGAGCGGCGCACGCTCTCCAGCCTGGTCCATGGCACCATGGCCAACGCCTATCCCCAGGCGATCGGGATTCAGAAGGCGTTCCCGGAGCGCCAGGTGATCGCGATGTGCGGCGACGGCGGCATGACCATGCTGCTGGGGGATCTGCTCACGCTCAAGCAGGAGCGGGTACCGGTCAAGGTGCTGGTGTTCAACAACGGCTCGCTCGGCTTCGTCGAACTGGAACAGAAGGTCGAGGGGCTGCTCGACAGCTACACCGATCTCGACAATCCCGACTTCGGCAAGATGGCGCAGGCGATGGGGCTGTGGGGCGGTCGGGTCGAGAAGCGCCACGAACTCGAAGGGGCGATTGCCGAATGGCTGGCCCACGACGGTCCGGCGCTGCTCGACGTCAAGGTCAACCGCATGGAGCTGGTGATGCCGCCCAAGATCGAGCCGGGCCAGGTCGCCTCCACTGCCCTCTACTCGGGCAAGGCGGTACTCAACGGGCGCCTGAGCGATGTGGTCGATCTGGTCAAGAACAACTTCTGGAAATGAGCGAGAGGGTGTGAACGAAAGGGGTGGACGAGAGCGCGGCTGCGGCAGACGCCGCGGCCGCGCGCCTGTAGAGCCACGGCTGCGATAGGAGGCAGCGATGAACGACGATACCAGGCCTGGCCAGAGTGCGAGAGGCGGGCTGCGCGACATGCGCCCGCTGGTGACAGCGCGGCGGGCCGCCATGGCTCCGGCGACGGCGACGGCACGCGAGGATCTCTCCGACCGCCAGGGGTTCACGGAAACGTTCCTGAACGACTTCGCGGTGTCGCTGCCCACGCCGGTGGGCACGCGCGCCGAGGACGTCACCCCGGTACCCGGGCGCGACGATGGGCGTCTCGACTACACCCACTTCTCGCTGGTGATGTCGCGTTCGCGGCGGCTGGCGATCTTCACTGCGCTCAATCTCGACGGCAGCCGGCTGGTCTCGGTGCCACGCGAGAACGACAACTGGCGCTTTGATCCGCGCATCGACCCTGCGCTGCAGGCGGGGGAGGATCTCTATGCGCGCAATCCGCTGGATCGCGGCCATCTGGTGCGGCGCACCTCGGCCAACTGGGGGGAGCTGGCCGAGCAGGCCAATGCCGACACCTTCCACTTCACCAACTGCACGCCGCAGATGGCGGCGTTCAACCAGCGTACCTGGCTGGGGCTGGAGGACTATCTGCTCGAACACGCCCGCGCCGATGACCAGCGGCTGTGCATCTTCACCGGGCCGGTCTTCCGCGCCAGTGATCGGCACTATCGCGGCGTACGCATCCCCGAAGCCTACTGGAAGGTGATCGCCTTCCGCGGCGAGGATGGCCGCCCCTCGGCCACGGCCTACATGATCGATCAGGCCGACGAGCTCGACGAGCTGGGACCCGGTTTCCTGTTCGGCCAGTACCGCACCTACCAGCGCAGCATCGCCCGTATCGAGGCGCTGACCCAGCTCGATTTCGGCGAGCTCTCGCGTTTCGACGGCTTCTCCGTGGAGGAGCGTGCCACCGGCACTCGCATCGAAGCGGAGATCCGCGGGCCCGAGGACATCCGCGTGTGAGTTCGGGATCGGCACGGCAGCGTGGATAGCGCTTGCCCCTGCGCGTGCTTGCCTTACCATGCCCCGAGCGCGCGGAGAGGGCGTGCGATCTTCACGCGGGAGGAAGAGGTTGATGTGGCAGTCGATGACGGGGGAGGCGACGAGGGAGCAGACGATCACGGCCACTGACTGGCAGCGTCAAGCTGCCACGCTGACGCTCCCCGCCGCCCCGGCGCGGACCCGGCTGATCGAGATCTCGCTGGCATTGGCGCCGCGGTCGCGCTGGCGCCGCGGTCTGCCGAGCGTGACCCTTTCCGGCGCGGGGCAGGCGACGCTCACCTACTCGCTGGAGGCGCGGCGTCGCGATCAGCGCATCGCCTGGCGGCTGCCGCCTTGCGCCACTGCCATCACGCTGAGCCTGACGCTCTCCGGCGCCCGGCTGACTCAGGCGCCGCAGGCGCGATGCCACGTGCAGCCGGCGATCGAGGGGCCGATCCTGATTCTGGCCCCGCACCCCGATGATGCCGAGATCGCCGCTGGCGGTTTCTACACCGATCATGCCGAGTCGGTGCATCTGGTCACGCTCTCCTGCGGCGAGCAGCTCAAGGGGCTCAAGCGCTAGTATCTGAGCGGGCTCGACGACGACCTAGACAGTGCGATCCGGCGCAAGGCCGAGTGGCGGCGCTGGAACGTGTTTGCCACGCCGCTGCTGTCGGGCATCCCGCCGGAGCGCTCGACCCTGGTCGGGGTGCCCGACGGCGCCGGCTGGGCGCTGATGCATGATGGCATCGGCCAGCGCCTGCCCATTCCGCTGTCTGATGCCCGCCGCTTCAACCGTATTGCGCTGCCGCCAAGCCGCGACGAGCGGCTCGAGCGCGATGACGTGGTCGCGGCGCTGCGTCAGCTGATCGACACCCTGAAGCCGGCCACGCTGCTGGTCACCGATCCCGAGTTCGATCCGCATCCGGATCACCGCGCCGCGTCGCTGGCCCTCGCCCTGGCCCTCGACGGTAGCCGCCACCGGCCGCGCACGGTGCTGCTCTACGCCAACCACTATCGCGACGCCTTTCCCCCCGGCCCGGCGTTCCAGCCGGCGTGGATGCCGCCGGCGGAGATCGCCATCGAACGGCTGTTTGCGTCGGCGCCGACGCCGCTGGCGTGGCCACTCTCTCCCGCGATGCAGAAGCACAAGGCGCTGCTGCTGGATGCGATGAGCGATCTCTCGCCCCGAGCCGACTGGTCGCAGCGGCGCCGGCGGGCACGGCGGGCGGGCTTCGTGCCCACCTTCGCGCCGGAGCGCGATCGCTACTTCCAGGCCGCGATCCGTTCCACCGAGCTATTCCGCGCACTGCCCAGCGAGGCCTTCGTCGCGGCCTGGCGCGAGCGCAACGACAGCCGCTGAGCGGCCTTAGTGTCGCACCGAGTCACTCCGCCAGGTCACGGTGCGTCGAATACCGTTCACCCCTCCTGTTGCAGTGCGTCCTCCAGCCAGTCGAGCAGGGCGCGGCTGGCGCGGCGCTGCGTGGCGTTCCGGTGCACGTAGACGCCAATCGCCTCGGGCTGGAAAAACCGCTCATCGACCGGGGCGACCAGGTCGCCGGCCGCGATCAGCCGCTGGGTGGTGCGCGCCCAGCCCAGGGCGATGCCGTGTCCGGAGAGCGCCGCCTGCAGCAGCAGTGGGTAGCTGTCGAAGCGCCTGCCGCCGAGATCGGTCGCTGGCGTCTCTCCCATGGCCTCGAACCAGTCATGCCACCCTATCCACTCGGCCGGCGCTACGTGATGGTGCAGGAGCTCGAAAGTCGCAAGTTCCGCCGGGGCGAGCGGGGCCTGTTGCGCGGCGGGGTGGTCCGGGCTGCACACCGGCAGGATGGTGTCGCTGGCGGTGAATGCCAGCGCATGGCCGCCACTGGGGCGGCCATGGGTCTGCAGCGCCACGTCGAAGGGGTCGCGCTGTTCGCTCAGGGGGCGAGTGGAGGTGATCAGCTTCAGATCGATCTCTGGATGACGCCGATGGAAGTCGGCCAGGCGTGGCATCAGCCAGTAGAACGCTTCGCATAGCTGGCAGAACAGAATCACCCGCTGGCCGCGTTCGCCGCCGCGAATCGTCTCGGCGTGCCGGGCGATCTGCCCCAGGCTCTCGGCGAGCGTGCGGGCCAGCTCGCGGCCCTCGGGCGTGAGGAAGACGCCGCGATTGCGACGTTCGAACAGGGCTACGCCCAGATCGCGCTCGAGCGCACGAATCTGCCGGCTGATCGCCGCCTGGGTCAGGTGGAGCTCCGCGGCCGCACGGGTGAAGCTCTCCAGGCGGGCGGCGGCCTCGAACGGCAGCAGCGCGGCCAGGGGCGGTAGCGATCGGCTCAAGGCATGCATAATCCAGACTCATGGATGGTGACGTAAAGATCGCTGTTGGCCGGGGCTGGCGTGGGTGATCCTGCCCGCTCATCCGCCAGATGAGGCCGTTGCCATGCAGACCCGACATGAGACGAGCGCGCGCAGAGCGGCGCCGCGCGGCAGCGTCACTGCCACCATCCCCAACGTCGGCGAGAAAGACAAGCCTGGCCAGGGCGTGGCGCTGATCGTCGTCGCGGTGATGCTGCTGTCGCTGGCCGACGCCCTGGTCAAATCGCTGGGACATGCGCTATCGCTGTGGCAGTTGTTGGTGATGGCACCGCTGGTGTCGCTGCCCCTGCTGAGCGTCGGCTGGTGGCGGCAGGGGTGGGGGCTGCCCCGGGAGGTTCCGGTCTGGTGCTGGATCGGGGTGCGTAGCGCACTGCTGCTGGCGATGTGGATCGCCTTCTATGCGGCGCTGCCGTGGATCCCGCTGAGCGTGGCGGCGGTCGGCATCTACACCACGCCGCTGTTCATCGCCCTGCTCGCCAGGCTCGGCGGCGAGGCCCTGCGGTGGCGGCAGGGCGTGGCGCTGCTGCTCGGCTTCGCCGGCGTGCTGGTCGTGCTGCGCCCCGGCAGCGCGTCATTCACCCCGGCGATGCTGCTGCCCCTGCTGGCGGCCCTGTGCTACGCGCTGGCGATGGTGGCGACCCGGCACCACTGCCGGGCGGTATCGCCGTGGCTGCTGGCACTGGGGCTCAACCTGGGGTTCCTGCTCATGGGCATCATCGGCACGCTCGGTGTGATCGCGCTATCCCCCGAGACCGATGGCTTTCTGCGCCGGGGCTGGCAACCGCTCGACCTCTCTCTCATCTGGCGTATCGGGCTCTATGCGCTGCTGATGGTCGCGGTCAATACGTGGGTCGCCCGGGCCTATCAGGTCGCGCCTTCGGCGCTGGTGGGTATCTTCGACTATGCCTATCTGCCGTTCGCCGCCGGCTGGGGCTTCTGGCTCTTCGACGAAGTACCGGATGTCCAGACGCTGGTGGGCATGGCGGCGATCCTGAGTGCCGGCGGGCTGGCACTCACGCGCCGCGGTGGCTGATCGCTATCCAGGCTAGCGTGGGTTTGACCTCGAGCTGGGGCCTGTCGAGACTCCCCGCACGAGCCGCGGTGGTGCCGCCCGGCATGCGCGAGCCGCCGACCGTGGTGGGCCACGGCCCAGGCGAGCAACGCAGCATGGCGCGACGGGCGGCCCAACCCGAAGGGCCATTGGCCATGAGGTGGCAATACGGCGTTACAGCTCGCGACTGTAGAACCACTACACTTCACTCGCTGCGCCTTGTCTTGCACCTCATGACACTATGTCGCGGCCGCGATGGGAGCCTCGACAGGCCCTCAGTTGAGGGAAGAGGATGTCGTCATCGCTCATGGAGACGAAGAGGAGGTCGCGATGCATCACCAGGGTTTCTTGTGCGCCACCTGTGGCATTCAGTATCCCGCCAGCGAAACGCCGCCGGCACACTGTGACATCTGCGAGGATGAGCGCCAGTTCGTGCCGGTGGAGGGGCAGCAGTGGACCACGCCGGGGCGCCTGGCGGCGGGGCACAGCAATACCTTCCGCTATCTCGCCGAGGGGCTGCTGGCGATCAGTACCACGCCGCGCTTCGCCATCGGCCAGCGGGCCTTCCTGCTGCGCACACCCCACGGCAATCTGTTGTGGGACTGTCTCTCGCTGCTCGACGAGGCGACGCGGGACATTCTCGACGGGCTCGGCGGGGTCGATGCCATCGTGCTTTCGCATCCCCACTACTTCAGCACCATGGCCGCCTGGGGCGAGACCTTCGACTGTCCGGTCTACGTGCACGCGGCGGATCGTGACTGGGTCACTCTGCCCAGCGAGCGGCTGCACTGCTGGGAGGGGGAGCAGTTCGCGCCACTGCCGGGTTTGGAGGTGCACTGCCTGGGCGGGCATTTCCCCGGTGCCAGCGTGCTGCACTGGCCGGCCCGCCGTCTGCTGTTGAGCGGTGACACTCTGCTGGTGACCCCGGATCGGATGGCTTCGTTCATGTGGTCCTACCCCAACAACGTGCCGCTGGACGCCGCTTGTGTCGCGGCGATGGGTGAGCGTCTCTCCCGGCTCGAGTTCGATAGCCTCTACTCGGCCTTCGCCGGACGCGAGATTCTGCTCGAGGCGGACCGCGTGGTCGCCGAGTCGGTGCAGCGCCACTGTCGCGCGCTCACACCCTGAGAGGGTATTTACAAAATGTCTGTGCTCGGCAATACGGCGTTAAAATCGGCCTCAAAAAGCTCATTTACCCCGTGTAAACTCCGCTTTTTCGACCGATTTTGCCTTGTCTTGCCTTCGCTCGCCGAATTTGTAAACCCCCTCCGAGGTGACCGGGCCCTCGGCCCGGCGGCGAGCCTCGCGGCGGTGTATGCTGGCGCCAGACAGCATCGATCGCGGAGATGAGCATGCCTGCCAAGCCGATCCCGGCCGAACGCGACAGTCGGCGCTTCTGGCGCCATCCGGCGCTCGGCTTTCTCGAACTGCGCGAGACCCGCGACGGGCGCGAGGTCAGCTATGCCCGCCACAGCCACGACAGCGTCTCGCTGGGCGCGGTCACCGGCGGGCGCAGTCTCTACGAATATCAGGTGCCGGGGGAGGCCTTCACCACGCTGCCGGTGTCGCGCGGTGCCCTGGTGGCCATGAATCCGGGCGAGGTCCACGCCTGCAACCCGTGCGGTGACGCCCCCTGGTCCTACGTCATGTTCTATCTCGACCCGGACTGGCTCGCCGCGCTGCAGTGTCGTCACAGCACCGATCTCGCTGGTGGGTGGCGGCCGCTGGCCTGGCATCACTGGCGCGACCCCGCGTTGCACGGGTCGCTGGTGGCGCTGAGCCGGCGCCTGTTCGCCGCGGAGGCGAGTCCCGCCACCCTGGCCGGCGAGTGCGAAAGGCTGTTCGGCGCAGTGATGGCGCGGGGCGAGCTGTTCCGTCAGCAAGCCCCGGTGGACACGCCACCGCTGGCCGATCTGGTGAGGTACATCCGCGAGCACTGCCGCGAGGCGCTGACGCTCGAACATCTCGCTGCGGTGGCGAGGGTCTCTCCGGCGCATCTGGTGCGCTGCTTCAAGCGCAGTTACGGCATCACGCCCCACGCTTATCTGACCGACTGCCGGGTGCGCCAGGGGCAGACCGCGCTCAAGCGCGGCGAGCCGATCGCCGAGGTGGCGCTGGCGTGTCGATTCGCCGATCAGGCCCACTTCCAGCGCGCCTTCAAGCGGCTGACCGCGATCACGCCGCACCGCTACCGCTCAGTGGCATCGTCGCCAGCATCAGCGCACTCACCAGCAGTGCCAGCCCCATGCCGCGATTGAGCCGGCGCACCCAAGCGGGGCTCGGCAGCCGTCGGCGCAGCCTGGCACCCAGCAGGGCCCAGCTGCCCACGCTCAGATAGCAGATGCCGAAGAAGATCAGCGCGAAGGGGACGACCCGCGCCGGGTCACCGGCGGTGTAGGCGGCCATGCCGGCGCTCGAGGCGATCCACGCCTTGGGATTGAGCCACTGCATCAGCGCCCCGGCAACGAAGGAGGGCGCCCGCCCGGGAGTCTCCTGCACGAGCGCGCCGTCGCTGCGCGCCAGACGCCACGCCAGATAGAGCAGGAAAAGTACGCCGCCCAGGCGGATCGCATGCATCAGCGCTGTCCATTGGGCCAGCCACTGCAGGCCGCCGCCGATGGCCAGCAGCAGCACGCTGAAGCCGCAGGTGGCGCCGCTGACGTGGCGCAGCGCCGGCCCCAGGCCGCGGTTGAGCCCCAGGTTGAAGGCGACCAGATTGACCGGGCCGGGCGAGAGTGAGGCTGCCAGGGCGAAGGCCGCCATCGAGAGGGCAAGGGAGAGAGACACGCAGCGCACTCCTGAGCGAAAGAGGTCGCCGGCAGCCTAGCCTGGGGAGGGCGCGTCAGGATTGAACGATCTTGATCTCTCAGCCGGCCGTGCCCCTCTTACCCTGCGCATCCTTCTCGCTCCGGGTGTGGGCGACGTCGGGGGAGACGGTGTCTGCCCCGACGTCGATATCCACCTCGACCATCATGCCCGGGCCGATCAGCTCGGTCGGGCCCTTGTCGATGTAGATGCGTACCGGCAGGCGCTGGGTGATCTTGGTGAAGTTGCCCGAGGGGTTGGGGTCCGGCAGCAGCGCGAACTGGCTGGTGGCAGCGCGGCCGATGATCGCCACATGGCCGGAGAAGTGGCGGTCGGGGAAGGCGTCGACGCTGATCGCCACCGGCTGCCCGGGGCGCAGCTGGCCGATGTCGGTCTCCTTGACGTTGGCCTCGACCCACAGCTTCGAGGGGTCGTGCATCATCAGGATCGGCTGGCCCGCGCTGACATACTCGCCCTGGTCGATCAGGGTCTTGTTGACCACCCCCGAGATCGGACTCTTGACCTCGAGATCGGCGATGCGCAGGCGCTCCTCGTCGAGCTTGGCCTGGGCCTCGGCCAGCTCCTGGCGTGCGATCCGGATCTGCTGGCGCAGGATCGTCGGATTGGGTAGCGGCACCTGCACGCCGTTGAGGAAACCGACCCGGGCGTTATCGGCCTGGGCCTGATTGACCGCCACCTCTTGCTTGGCCTGCTTGTGCTCGGCAACCGCCGCGCGGTAGCGGTAGTAGTCCTGATCGCGGCGCTGCTGCGAGATCGAGTGCTTCTCGAGCAGTTTGGCCGAGCGCTGATAGTCGCGCTGGGCCTGGGTCAGCCGTGCCTGCGATGCCTGCTCCGCCGCCTTGCTGGCGTCGAGCTCCTCACGCGAGATATCCAGGCCGCCCTGGTACTGGCGCTGGGCCAGTTCGAGGCGAGCCTGCTGGTAGTCGAGGCGCGCCTGCTGGGCGCCGACGCCGGCCGCCAGCGCCGCCAGCTTGCGCCGGTCCGGCTTGCTGTAGAGGGTAGCCACGGCAGCGCCGCGTTGCAGGGTATCGCCCTCGGTCAGGTGGAAGTCGGTGACCCAGCCATCCAGGCGGCTGCTGACGGTGACCTGATCCGCCATCACCCGCGCATCCTGCACGCTGACATGGGTCAGGCGGTGGGCGATCGCCAGCCCCAGCCAGATCAGCCCCAACAGCAGGAGCAGCGCGAGCAGCGCCAGCTTGAGGCGCCGCGACAGGCGGGGGGAGCGAGCGGGGGCGTCGGCAGTCATGGTGTCGGATCTTCCTCGGTCGGAGAGTGGAGAATGCACGGCGGCTTCACGCGTGCCGCCGCCAGCGGCTCAGCAGCAGCGACGGCACCACCACCGCCAGCAGGCTGGCGATCAGGGTCCAGAAACCGTCCTGATAGGCCAGGATCGACGCCCACAGCGCCTCGACCCGGCCCAGCAGGTAGCCGGCCACGGCCTGCTGCTGGGGCGCCGCGATGCCCAGCCGCGCGGCGAGGTGGGCGTAGTCGCCGAGCGCCTGCTGCGACAGCGCGTTGCCGGCGTTGACTCCGGCGTTGAGCAACTGGCCGTGGATCGCGGTATGGCGATCGAGCAGGATCACCAGACCGGCGGTGCCCAGGGCGCCGCCGAGCTGCATCGAGAAGTTGATCGCCCCTGACCCGTGGCCCATCAGCCGTGGTGGCAGGCTGGTGATGGCGTTGGAGAGGGTAGGCGGCGGAAAGGCGGCCATGCCGATCGAGAGAATCGCCATCGCCAGCGCCAGGTGGGCGAAGGAGGTGTTCCAGTCCATGCCCGCCATCAAATACACCGAGAGCAGCGCGCAGGCGAGCCCGGGGAGGGTGATCCAGTGCGGTGGATAGCGGTCGCTGAGCCACCCCACCAGTGGCACCAGCACGCCCAGCACCAGGGTCGAGGGCAGAAAGATCTGGCCGGCGCTGATCGGGCTGTAGTGCAGCACCGACTGCACGAACTGCGGCAGCAGATACATGATGCCGTAGAAGGTGCCGCCGAACAGGCACATCGCCAGGGTGCCGACGACGAACGCCCGGTGGGTGAAGATCGCCAGGTCGAGCAACGGATGGGCGATGCGCCGCTGCCAGCTCACGAAGGCGATGGCGCAGGCCGCGGCCAGCCCCACCAGACTCGGCACGCGCGGGTCGAACCAGCCCCAGCGCTGGCCGTTGGAGAGCGCCGCGAGCAGCGCGAATACGGCCACGAACAGCAGCACCACGCCGGCCCAGTCGAATGGCGGGGGCGGCCCCTGGTGCTCGCGCCGGGGCAGGAAGACCGCGCCCATGGCGATCGCTGCAAGACAGATCGGCAGGGTGACGAAGAAGACGTAGCGCCAGGTGAAGTGCTCCACCAGCCAGCCGCCGATCACCGTGGCCAGTGTCAGCGGCAGCCCCAGGCACATGCCGTACATGGCAGTAGCCATGCCGCGCCCCTCGGGCGGGTAGGCGGCGAACAGCGCCTGCATCGCCACCGGACGGATCAGCCCGGTCATGCCGCCCTGGATGATCCTGGCCGCCACCAGCGCCGCCATGCCCTGGCCCAGACCGCCCAGGATCGAGGCGGCGATGAAGGCGACCAGCAGGCCGATGAAGGTGGCGCGCTGGCCCACCGCGGTCACCAGCCAGGGTGCGATCAGCAGTGACACCGTGGTCGAGGCCAGAAAGCCGGTCGATAGCCACTGCACCTGGGCGTCGCTCATGCCGAAGGCGCCCTTGATGTAGGGGATCGCCACGTTGACGATAGTGATCGACATGCCCAGCGCGACCAGCCCCAGCATCACCGTCAGCGTGACCCACAGCCGGTAGCGTGGGCCGTAGCGCGCGAACATCTCGTCGACCTGCGTCATCGCGGGCAGCTCCCTGGTGGTGGGCGACCGCGCGAACGCCGGCTGCGATCGGCACCGGAAACGGGCGGTCGCGCTGGCGACGTGAGGCGGCGAATGGCGAAGGCCCGGCGCAATGGACCGAGGGCTGGGCACGGCAGGCCGGTGGCGAGGCGGTCGCGACACGAAAAAAGAAGCCGGCGAATCGATAACCTGTCTACATTTCGCCGGCTAATGGATTGTCCCGATCTGCTGATGCCCTTTCAAGACACCTGCGACCAACGTCTTAGGCGTGCAGGTCGCAGGTCTCGGGGCAGCGCGCGTCAGGCGCGGGTGGCCGTCTCCGGCTGCGGCGTGATCACCCGGGAGCCGCGCAGGCCGTAGTAGGCAATGAACAGGTAGCACAGCAGCGGCAGCACGAAGGCGTGGTGGAGGCCGACACGGTCGGCGATCGCCCCCTGCGCCAGCGGGATGATCGCCCCGCCGACGATGGCCATGATCAACAGGCTCGATGCCTTGCCGGTGAGCGGTCCGAGCTTGGCGATACCGAGCGTGAAGATGGTCGGGAACATGATCGAATTGAACAGGCCGATGAGCACCACGCTCCACAGCGCCAACTGGCCGAGGCTCAGCATGGTGGTCAGGGTCAGACCGGCGGCGATCAGTGCGAACAGGCCCAGCAGCAGGCCGGGACGGATCTTGCGCATCAGTGCTGCGCCGACGAAGCGGCCGAGCATGGCGCCGCCCCAGTAGTAGGAGACATAGGTGGCGGCGTCGCTTTCGCGCATGCCGCCGATCTCCGGCAGTGACAGGTAGTTGATCAGGAAGCTGCCGATCGCTACTTCGGCGCCGACATAGACGAAGATCCCGATCACGCCCAGACGCACGTGGCGGTGACGCAGCACCTCGAGGGCACCGGCGCTGCCGCTGTCGCTGGTGTCGCGGGCGCGCTCCTTGAACTGGGGCAGTTTCCACGCCGCGACCACGAGTGCCAGCAGCGCGAGCACGCCGGCGAGGACCAGATAGGGAAGCTGCACGCTGTGCGCCTGCTGGCTCTGGTAGGCGAGCCGTTCGGCCTCACCCAGGCTGGCGAGTTGATCGGCGCCGAGCACCGCGGCGCCCAGAATCAGGCCGCCGCCGATATGCGGCGCCAGGGTGGTGCCGAGGGAGTTGAACGCCTGGGCCAGGTTGAGCCGGCTGGAGGCCGAGGACTCCGGGCCGAGCAGACTGACATAGGGGTTGGCGGCCACCTGCAGCAGGGTGATGCCGCTCGCCAGCACGAACAGTGCAGCCAGAAACAGGGGATAGGAGGGCGCCCGCGCGGCGGGATAGAACATCACGGCACCCACCGCGGCGATCGACAGCCCCAGGCTGATCGCGCTCTTGTAGCCGACCCGAGCCAGCAGCTTGCCCATCGGCAGCGACATCACGAAGTAGGCGCCGAAGAAGGTGAACTGGATCAGCATGGTCTGGGTGTAGTTGAGCGCGAAGACCGCCTTGAGGTGCGGGATGAGAATGTCGTTGAGGCAGGTGAGAAAGCCCCACATGAAGAAGATGCTGGTGACGATCACCAGGGCGCCACGGTAGTGGGGGCGTTGCAGGTCGGACATGGTCTGCTTCCGGATCGCGTGTGCGCAGGACGACGCTGGTAGATGAATCGATTCATCTTCAGGTCGGCGCAGCGGTGGCTGGGCTACCGGCAACCGCCGAACGGTGGCCGGAACGACATGGCGCGGTCATCGCCAAGGGTGGTGGGCGCGAAGATTACTAGGCTTATCGTCATCCGCCAAACGATTGCCCAACCTATGTGCAGGGTGTCGCTTGCCGGCGACGCTATCGGCTCCTATATCTTTGACATTGCATTATTTTCTTCGGTCGACAGGGAGTGACTGAACATGCTGACCATGTGGTCCTGGATCTTTCTGCTATCGGGGGTGTTTACCGCCCTGGCCATGGCGTTCGATGTCGCGCGCCGGCCTCAGCCCATGGCGATCATGAACATCACCTGGCCGATCACCGGCCTGTACATGCCGCTCGTCGGTTGGTGGGCCTACTGCAAGATGGGGCGTGCGGCGCCGAAGGCTGCGGTGGCCCAGCAGGGCCACGCAGGCCACGATCAACACGCACAGAGGCATCACGCCCACGCCGATCAGCACGACCACGACCATGGGCATCACCATGGTGACAAACCCAAGTGGCAGAGCGTATTCGTCTCCGCGACCCACTGCGGTGGCGGTTGCACCCTGGGCGACGTGGTCACCGCACCGATCGCGACGGCCACCGGCTTTGCCCTGCTCGGTTCGACGGTGCTGGGGCACTTCGCGCTCGCTTTCGTCGGTGCCTATCTGTTCGGGGTGCTGTTCCAGTATCTGCCGATTCGGGCCATGGGCGATGCCGGCCCGGGACAGGCGCTGAAGGACGCGATCAAGGCCGATACCCTCTCCCTGATCGCCTTCCAGATCGGCATGTACGCGTGGATGCTGATCGCCCTTCAGGGCTGGATGGGAGAGCTCGACGCCTTCACCGCGCCATTCTGGTTCATGATGCAGATCGCCATGCTGATCGGCTTCGCCACCTCTTACCCGGCCAACTGGATACTGATCAATCGCGGGATCAAGCACGGCATGTAAGCCGGCGGCGAGCCAGACTGTAGGGCGCATTTGCGGGGCGCCGCCCCGTTGGTCAGAATCGTCGGCCTTTCGATGCCACCGCGACCCGTGACGGACACACCATGCTGCCGAGCGATACCACCGCCACGCCGACCTCCCGCCCGCGCCTGCCCTGGCTGGCGCTGATCCTGCTGTGGCTGGTCGGCGTCTATCTGCGTCTGCCGATCCTGATTGCGCCACCGCTGGCCGGCGAGATCGCGGGTGCTCTCGATCTCGGCAGTGCCGCGGTCGGTGCATTGACCACGGTGCCCTACGTGGTGCTCGCCCTGAGCATGATGCTGGCGGTGCGTGTCACCCGTCGTCTGGGGGGGCTGCCGGCGCTGATCGCGGCGCTGGCGGTGGTGGCGCTGGGCTCCGGCGCGCGCGGGCTGACGCTGTCGGCGCCGGTGTTGTTCGGCGCCTCGATCGTCATGGGACTGGGGCTGGCGGTGATGCAGGTCACGCTGCCGGCGCTGCTGCGCGACTGGACCCCGCACCACCTGGCGCTGGGCAGCGCGGTCTACCTCAACGGCATGACCGTGGGCGAGCTGATCGGTGCCGGCGGCACCCGCCCGGTGGTGCTGGTGCTGGCCGGCGGCGACTGGCAGCTGGCGATGCTCTACTGGTCGCTGCCGGCGCTGGTGATCGTGCTGCTGCTGGGGCTGCGGCTCTTTGCCGGGCCGCGGCCGGCGACGCTCGCCCCGACGCCGACGCGGCGTCGCTCCCGCGGCTGGCGCTCGCCCAGAGTATGGCTGCTGGGGCTGCCACTGGCGGCGACGATCGGCCTCTACATGGCCACCAACGCCTATATGAGCCTGGTGCTCGGCGCGCGCGGCGAGAGTGACCGTCTGGCGCTGGCGCTGCTGCTCTACAACGCCAGCCCGCTGGCAGCCTCGCTGAGCATGATCCTGCGCGGTCGGCGCTGGGTCGCCACGCGCACACCGCTGCTGGTCTGCGGCGTGCTCAGCGTCGCCGGCATGCTCGGCTTTCTCGGTCTCGATGGCTGGCCGGCGCTGCTGGCGCTGATACTGTCGGGCTTCTGCATCACCCTGGAGCTGACCCTGCTGATGGCGCTTCCACCCTGTCTCGAGCGCGGCGAGGGTGTGGCCTCGCTGACCGCCGGGATCTCCTTCGTCGGTTACAGCGTGGCGTTCGTGATGCCGCTGATCGGCGGCTGGCTGGCCGAGGTCTTCGGTCACGCCGAGCTGTCACTGTGGCCAATGGTGGTGTTCGCCCTGGCCAGCCTGTGGGCGCTGCGGCACGCGCCGCTGACGCCTCTATCCCCGGCCCAGGCATAGGTCCAGGCTCAGGCCCAGGTCCAGGTGAGGTTGTGGTCGCGGGTCCTGGCCGCTGCGTGATCGTGTCGGCATCGTGTCGGGTCCTCCGGCGGCCGACCCGCTCGCGCGATTCAGCGGCTACGCTGAAGAGAGGCGGTCGCTTGGCCGCCGGCTGTATCACGTTCATGAATTCAGGAGATGACCCATGGCCATGCCCGCATCGCCCGTTTGGTTGATCACCGGCTGCTCCACCGGTTTCGGCCGCGAACTCGCCCGCCTCGTGCTTGCCCAGGGAGATCGGGCGGTGGTGACTGCGCGCACCCGGGAGCGCGTGGCCGATCTCGTCGCGGACAGTGAAGGGCGCGGGCTGGCGCTGGCGCTGGACGTCACCGACGACACCCAGATCGCGGCGGTCGTGGCGGCGGCCGAGGCCGAGTTCGGGCGCATCGACGTGCTGGTCAACAACGCCGGCTATGGCTACCAGGCCTCCTGCGAGGAGGGCGAGGAGGCGGCCATCCGCGATCAGTTCGAGGCCAATGTCTTCGGGCTCTTCGCCATGACCCGGGCGGTGCTGCCGGGCATGCGCGAGCGCGGCCAGGGCCACGTGATCAACCTGAGCTCGGTCGCCGGGCTGATCGGCTTCCCCGGTTCGGGCTACTACGCCGCGACCAAGCACGCGGTGGAAGGCTGGTCGGATGCGCTCAAGGCGGAAGTGTCGCCGCTGGGCATCGCGGTCACCTGCGTCGAGCCAGGGCCTTTTCGCACCGACTGGGCCGGACGCTCGCTGTCACAGACGACGACCCGAATCGACGCCTACCGCGATACGGTGGCGGCACGCATGCAGGGAACCAGCGAGGGCAGTGGCCAGCAGCCGGGCGATCCGAAGCGCGCCGCCCAGGCCATGATCGATCTGGTGGCCAATCCTGCGCCGCCGCGTCACCTGGTGCTGGGTAGCTGGGGCGTAGGCAAGGTGATCGAGGCATTCGAGACGCGTCTGGCCGAGGTGCGTGAGTATCGCCAGGTCGGCGAGGCGACCGATTTCCCCGAGTCAGAGCGGCACTGACCGCGGCTTACCATGTCACCCGAGACGCAGCGGTTCGATGGCGATCAGGCCAGCGGCACGCCCAACTCGGCGCTGCCGCTGCTGATCTATCGGCAAGTGATGTCGCCTGCCAGCGCCGAGGCATTCGAGGCGCTGTTCGCGCGTCATGGCTGGGTGCCTGAGTGGCGCTACGGGCTCTACCCCTTCGACCACTTCCACTCGACGGCCCACGAGGCGCTGGGGGTGTTTCGCGGCCAGGCGGTGGCGCGTCTGGGCGGGCCTCAGGGCGAGCGATTCACCCTGGCGGCGGGGGATGTGCTGATCCTGCCGGCGGGCGTGGCCCATGCCTGCGTGTCGGCAGACGATGATTTCTGCATGGTGGGTGCCTACCCGCCCGGGCAGCGCTGGGCGGTGGAGCGGGGCGATCCGGCACAGTTCGGCGCAGCCTGCGCCCGCGTCGCAGCGGTGCCGCTGCCTCCCGCCGATCCGGTCGGCGGGGGGCCGCTTTCGCACTGGCAGCGCGTCTGAGGCGCTGCCCCGGCGTCAGACGCTGAGGCCGACGCTATCCTCCAGCCCCAGATGCACGTTCATGTTCTGGACCGCCGAGCCGGCGGCACCCTTGCCCAGATTGTCCAGCCGCGAGACCAGCGTCAGCCGCTCGGCGTTGCCGAACACGCCCAGATCGACCCGGTTGGTGTCGTTGCACGCCTGGATATCGAAGGCGCCGCCGTCGAGCGTGGCGTCGTCGGCGAACGGCAGGATGCGCACGAAGGGCTCGTCGGCATAGTGCGCGCGGTAGGCGTCGAGCAGCTGCTCGGCATCGATGCCGGGCAGGGCGCCAAGCTGTAGCGGTACGCTCACCGACAGCCCCTTGAGGAAGGGGCCGACGATCGGCGAGAACACCGGCGGCGCGGCCAGCCGGCCGTGCAGCTGCATCTCCGGCAGGTGCTTGTGGCCCTGTCCCATGGCGTAGGGGCGTGGTGCCTGCAGGCGGCCGTCCTGGTCGGCCTCGTAGGCGGCGATCATCTGCTTGCCGCCACCGCTGTAGCCGGTCAGTGAGAAGGCCGAGAACGGGTAGTCGGGCGGCAGCAGGCCGGCGTCGATCAGCGGCCGCACCAGCAGCACGAAGGCGCTGGCGTGGCAGCCGACGTTGGCGATGCGCTTGCTGGCGCGAATCCGCTCGCGCTGGCCGGGGGCCAGCTCGGGCAGGCCATAGACCCAGTCGTCGGCGGTACGGAAGGCGGTGCTGGCGTCGATCAGGCAGGTGTCCGGATTCTCGACCATCGCCGCGGCGTCGCGCGAGGCGGCGTCGGGGAGACACAGGAAAGCGACGTCGGCGGCGTTGAGCAGGCGTGCACGTTCGGCCGGGTCCTTGCGCTTGTCGCTATCGATGCGCAGCAGCTCGATGTCGCTGCGTGCCTGGAGATAGTCGAACAGGCGCAGCCCTGTGGTGCCCTCCTGTCCGTCGACGTAGACCCTGTGTGCCATGTCGTTTTCCTGTCGTGTCCGAGTCGCGGTATCAGCCTCCATTGTGCGGTTTTCGCGCCGTCGTGTCATGCCGCGTCGCCGCCTTCGGGGCAGGCGGCGGAGCAGGCGGGCGTGGGGGCGCGGGCGCCCGGCGGCGGGGGAGGCGTGAGAACGTCGCGTGGCGTCGACTTGGTGTCGTCTGGTGTCAACTTCGGGCGTTGGGTCGTCGCCACAATGGGGCTCTTGTGGGGCGAGCCGGCATGGCTGCGCCCTCGAACACCCGTCGCCCGGTCACACTCGGCCGAGCCACGCCAGGGAGAGCCCGCATGAACCGAGACGTCATTCTGACCTGCGCCGTCACCGGCGCCGGCGATACCGCCGGCAAGCACCCGGATCTGCCGATCACCCCGCGCCAGATCGCCGATAGCGCCCTGGATGCGGCTCGCGCTGGTGCCAGCATCGTCCATCTCCACGTGCGCGACCCGGAGACCGGTGGCGTCAGCCACTCGACCGATCACTTCCGTGAGGTGGTCGAGCGCATTCGCGAGTCCGACGTCGATGCGGTGATCAACATCACCGCCGGTGGTGGTGGCGATCTCTACCCCGAGATTCGCGATGGTGCCATTCACGGCCGCGCCGGCACCGACCTGCAGACGCCGGCCCAGCGCCACGCGCCGGTGGGCGCACTGCTGCCGGAGCTGTGCACCCTCGACTGCGGCAGTCTCAACTTCGGCGAGATGATCTATCTCAATAGCGCCGACTGGCTGCGTGAGCACGCGCGGCTGATCCAGCAGGCCGGCGTCAAGCCGGAACTCGAGTGCTTCGACTTGGG
The DNA here is from genome assembly GCF_003206675.1 of Salinicola sp. RZ23. Classification (NCBI taxonomy): domain Bacteria; kingdom Pseudomonadati; phylum Pseudomonadota; class Gammaproteobacteria; order Oceanospirillales; family Halomonadaceae; genus Salinicola; species Salinicola sp. RZ23. The sequence continues at coordinate 107,251 of NZ_PZJK01000006.1, read as the reverse complement.
GCATGTCTGGTTCGCCCGCCAGCTGATCGACGAGGGGCTGATCGATGGCGACCCGCTGTTCCAGCTCTGCCTGGGGATTCCGTGGGGCGCCGAGGCCGATACCGAAACCATGCTGGCGATGCGCAACAAGCTGCCGAAAAATGCGATCTGGTCCGCCTTCGGCATCGGCCGCCAGCAGTTTCCCATGGTGGCGCAGTCGGTGCTGCTCGACGGTCACGTGCGGATCGGCCTGGAGGACAACCTCTATCTGCGCAAGGGCGTCTTCGCCACCAACGCCCAGCTGGTCGAGCGTGCCGCCACCCTCATCGAAAATCTCGGCGGCAAGGTACAGACGCCGGCGCAGACCCGCGAGTCGCTGGGGCTGCGTAAGCCCTGAGCGATGCCTGGCGTCAATCCGTCCTGTGCGAACGTGTCTGTGCCGCTCGCCGCCTGCGCGTTCGCCGTGACTTCTTCCATCTGCACCGTCCATGGAGTGCCTGGATGACCGCATCCGAACTTCCCCGCACTGTCGCCGTGATCGGCACCGGCGTCATCGGCAATGGCTGGATCGCCCGTGCCCTGGCCGCCGGCTGCCGGGTCAACGCTTTCGATCCCGATACCACGGCGGCTGCCCGCACTCGCGCTTTCGTCGCGCGGGCCTGGCCGGCGCTCGAGCGGCTGGGGCTGGCCGAGGGCGCTGACCCCGCGGCGCTGACCTTCATCGATTCCCTCGACGCTGCCGTCGAGGGCGCCGAGCTGATTCAGGAGAACGTGCCCGAGCGGCTGGCGCTCAAGCACGATGTGTTGCGCCAGCTCGATGCCGTGGCCGCACCCGGGGTGGTGATCGGCTCTTCCACGTCGGGGATCAAGCCGAGCGATCTGCAGTCGGCCTGCACCCGCGAGCCCGGCCGCGTGGTCGTGGCGCACCCGTTCAATCCGGTCTATCTGCTGCCGCTGGTGGAGCTGGTGGGTGGCGAGCACACCCCGCCGAGGGTGGTCGAGCGTGCCCGGGCGCACTATGCCGCCCTGGGCATGCGGCCGCTGGTGGTACGTCGCGAGATCGAGGGCCATGTGGCCGATCGGCTGATGGAGGCGCTGTGGCGCGAAGCGCTGCATCTGGTCAATGACGGTGTCGCCACCACCGAGGAGATCGATGCCGCTGTGGTCTACGGCGCCGGCCTGCGCTGGTCGCTGATGGGTACCTTCCTGACCTTCCATCTCGCCGGCGGCGAGGGCGGCATGCGCCACATGCTGCATCAGTTCGGCCCGGCGCTGAAGCTGCCGTGGACCAAGCTGGAGGCCCCCGAGCTGACGGAAGCGCTGATCGATAAGGTGGCGGATGGCTGCGAGCATCAGGCCGCCGGGCGCAGCGTCGCCGAGCTGGAGACACGCCGCGATGCGTTTCTCACCGAGCTGCTCGCACTGACCCAGAAGTACTGGCCGGAAGCCGAAGGGCTCGAGGGGCGAATCTGATGGCGGCTCAGGCGGAGACGCTCTACCGGACTCGGGTGGCGGACGCCTGGGTCGACTATAACGGTCACATGAACGACGCCGAGTACGCGCGGGTGTTCTCGCTGGCGGTGGAGGCGCTGATGGATCGCATCGGTCTCGATGCGGCCGGCCGTGCCAGGTACGGCTACACTCTCTACACCCTCGAGACCCACCTCTGCTATCGCCGGCAGGCCCATCGCGGCGAAGCGTTGAGCGTGGCGCTGACCCTGCTCGATAGCGACGCCAAGCGTCTGCATGTGTTCTTCACGCTGCATGACGCCGAGGGCAACACCCTGGCGACCAGCGAGCAGATGCTGATGGGTATCGATGTCGCCAGTGGTCGCCCCGCCGGCTTCCCCGAGGCGGTGGCGGCGGCCGTCGCGGCGCTGCGCGGGGCGGGGGGCGACTGGCCCAGCGCCGCGGGGAGACGAATCGCTATCCGCCGCGGCTGAGATGCGGTGCGGTGGCGGCGTCGGGGTCGTCGAGCCGCGGCTGGCGGGCGGCCCGTGGCGGATGCCCATAGCACTGGCGGTAGGCGCGCGCGAAGCTGGAGGCGGAACTGAAGCCGCAGGCGAGGGCGATGCTGAGGATGTCGCGCTCGGTCTCTTCGAGCAGATGGCGCGCGCGATCCAGGCGCAGGCCCAGATAGTAGTCGCGCGGGCGCTGGCCCAGCTCGGCGTCGAACAGGCGCTGCAGCTGGCGCGGCGAGAGTCCGATACGCGCGGCCAGCGCGGCGATCGTCAGCGGCTGTTCGAGATGGCGCTCCATCAGCGCCACGGCATCGACCAGCGGGCGGCAGTGGGTGCCCAGGCGGCGGGCCAGGGGCAGTCGCTGGGCCTCCTCCCGCGGGCGCAGACGCGCATGGATCAACTGCTCGGCGGTGTCGTCGGCGAGTGCTTGCCCGTGGTCGCGGGCGATCAGCTCCAGTGCCAGGTCCATGGCCGCGGCGCCGCCGGCGCAGGTGAAGCGCTGGCGGTCGAGTTCGTAGAGCGCCTCGACCGCCTCCAGGGCGGGGAAGCGTTCGCGGAAGGCGGGCAGACTCTCCCAGTGCAGCGTCACCCGATGGCCGTCGAGCAGCCCCATCTCGGCGAGCAGCAGCGGGCCGGTGTCGATTCCGCCCAGCAGCATGCCTTCGCCGGCGCGGCGGTGCAGCCACTGGGAGAAGCGTCGCGACAGGCCGCGATCAGGTTCGAAGCCGGCGCACACCGCCACGCTCGTCAGGGGCGGTGTGCTGGCCAGATCACAGTCCGCCAGCAGGGTCATGTCGTTGCTGGCGGTGACCGGCCCGCCATCCTCGCTGATCAGCACCCAGCGGTAGAGGACGCGCCCGGCGAGGCGGTTGGCGATACGCAGCGGCTCCACGGCGGAGAAGAACGCCAGCATCGAGAAGCGCGGAATCAGCACGAATCCCAGGGTGGCGGGCGGCGCAGGTCTCTTCTCCAGATGCACCACGGGCTCCTCAGGACGCATGACGGCTCTCCACTCAGCAGGGTGATGTGCCGCCGATGGTGGTACGAACTTGCTCCAGGTTATCGCCGGGCATGACGTCTCGGAGCGAAAAGGGGCGTGGCTGGATACCGCGAGGCCACGGGGTGTCACGTTAACAAGGATTCCGCATGGACACACCGCTCTTCGCCTTTTCGCTTCACGACACCCTGGTCGATACCCAGGATGTGGCGGTGACGCTGGCGTTGCGCCTGGATGAAACGGAAGCGTCGGCATTCGCCCGGCGCTGGCGCGAGAAACAGTTGGAGTTCGCCTATCGGCGCGGGCTGATGGGCGCCTACGCCGATTTTCACCGCCTGCAGCGCGAGGCGCTGGAGGCGGTCGATCGCGAGCGCGGCACGCGGCTGGGCGAGGAGAGCAAGCAGGCGCTGCTGGCGCACTGCCGCCGGCTGCCGGCGTTCGCCGATGCCTTCGCTGCGCTGACCCGTCTGCGTGGGCTGGGGGTGCGCTGCGTGGCGTTCGCCAACGCCAGCCGCTACGACATCGAGCTGCTGTTGGACAATGCTGGTCTGGCGCCTCTGCTCGAGGATGTCATCAGCGCCGAAGAGGTACGGCGCTTCCAGCCGGATGCCGCCCTCTATGCGCACCTGCGGGCGCGCACCCACTCGCGCCCGGAGGCCACCTGGCTGGTGTCGGCGGAGCCCGCGGAGATCATCGGGGCACGCTACGCCGGGCTGCGTGCCGCCTGGCTCCAGCGCGACCCCCAGCGGGCGTTCGAATCCTGGGGTGATCCACCGGATCTGATGGCGCCCGACCTCGACGCCCTGGCGACCCAGTGTGCGGGGTGGTTCGCGCGGGAGCACCCACACTAGCCGGATGAACCCTGGCCGGATGACCGACGCTTCGCGCCGATCAGGGCTCTCGATCAGGGGGGCGCCCGGGGCTCGAGACCAAAGGGCTGGAAGCCAGGTGCCGGAGATGCGCTACGCTGAACAGGAGTCGCACGCGTCTGGCCTGTGCGCCGGCCCGTGGCGACCCTTTCCCCGTCGAGTCGCAGGTCGCCCATGCGTGTCATCCGCTCTCCGCGCCTGAACCCTTTCCGCTACCGCCGCCGCGAGGTAGTGCGGCGCGGCCTGTGGCTGGCTTGTCTGCTGCTCGGCAGCTGGCTGGCGCTGGCGGCGCTGGCCCAGCCGCCGGGCCCGGCGACCGCGCTGATCCTGACGCTCGACGACAGCCTCAATCCGGCTACCCGCGACTATCTCGAACGCGGGATTGCCGAGGCCGAGCGGCGCCAGGCCGCACTGGTGGTGATCGAACTCGATACCCCGGGCGGGCAGTTCGAGTCGCTGCGTCGGCTGGCGCAGACCATCCTGGCCTCCCGCGTACCGGTGGTGACCTACGTCACCCCCAGCGGTGCGCGCGCCGCCAGTGCCGGCACCTATCTACTCTACGCCAGCCAGGTGGCGGCGATGACCCCCGGCACCCATCTGGGCTCGGCGACCCCGGTGGCGGCGGGGGGCGATGATGCCGAAGACTCCCCCATGCGGCGCAAGATCGTCGAGGACGCGGTGGCCATGCTGCGTGGCTATGCCGAGCACTACGGCCGCAACGCCGAGTGGGCCGAACGGGCGGTGCGCGAGGCGGCCAACCTGAGCGCCGAACGCGCGCTCGAGCTTGGGGTGGTGGATGTCGTCGCCGACGATCTGAATGGCCTGATGACCCAGCTCGACGGTCGGCAGGTACTGCTGGCCAGCGGCGAGCGTCGTCTGGCCACCGCCGACCTCGTTCAGGTGCGCGAGCCGCCTGGCTGGCGCACCCAGCTGCTCTCCCTGATCGCAACGCCGACCATCGCCTATGGGCTGTTGCTGCTCGGCTTCTACGGCCTGGTGTTCGAACTGGCGAGTCCGGGCATCGGTCTGCCCGGCGTGGCCGGTGGCATCGCGCTGCTGCTGGGGCTGTTCGCCTTTCAGCTGCTCGCCCTCGACGTTGCCGCGCTGGCGCTGGTTCTGCTGGGTCTGGCGCTGATCGTGGGCGAGGCGTTCCTGCCCAGCTTTGGCGTGCTGGGGCTGGGGGGCATCGTCGCCTTCGTGCTGGGTTCGATCATGCTGATGGATGGCGCCCACAGCGATCTGGCCTGGCCGCTGGTCGGCGGCACCGCACTGGTCGCCGGCGGGTTTCTGCTGTGGGCGGTGCTGCGTCTGGTCGCGGTGCGCCGACGCCTGCCCCAGGCCGGAAGTGACGAGATGCTGGGGGCCGAGGCGCTGGCGCTGACCGACTTCAGCGCTGGCCGCGGCAAGGTTCAGGTGCGCGGCGAGCGCTGGCAGGCGCGTAGCGGCGTGCCCATTCGACGTGGCGACAAGCTGCGCATCACCCGGGTAGAGGGTCTGGTGGTCACGGTCGAGCCGCACCACCCGCCGCCCGCGGCATGAGATCAGGGTCTGCCTCGAAGACATGACGATTCGCGGCGGCCATCCGGCGCGGCGATTCGCGCCAGCCGACGACAGGAGACTTGCCGATGTTCGCCTATCTCGTACCCAGCGTGCTGCTGGTGCTGCTGCTGTTCGCCTCGATCCGGATTCTGCCCGAGTACCGGCGCGGGGTGGTCTTCTTCCTCGGGCGTTTCCAGGCGGTCAAGGGCCCGGGGCTATTCCTGCTGATTCCGGTGGTGCAGAAGATGCAGGTGGTGGATCTGCGCGTGATCACCATGGACGTGCCGGAGCAGGACGTCATCTCGCAGGACAACGTCACCGTCAGGGTCAATGCGGTGCTCTATTTCCGCGTGGTCGATCCGCAGAAGGCGATCATCCAGGTGGAGAACTACGTCAACGCCACCAGTCAGCTCGCCCAGACCACACTGCGCTCGGTGCTGGGCAAGCACGATCTCGACGAGATGCTCTCCGAGCGCGACAAGCTCAACGACGACATCCAGGAGATCATCGATGGCCAGACCGAGGCGTGGGGCATCAAGGTGGCCAACGTCGAGATCAAGCATGTCGATCTCGACGAGAGCATGATTCGCGCCATCGCGCGCCAGGCCGAGGCCGAGCGCGAGCGGCGCGCCAAGGTGATCCACGCCGAGGGCGAACAGCAGGCGGCGGAGAAGCTGGTCGAGGCGGCCAACATCATGTCGCAGAACCCGGCCGCGCTGCAGTTGCGCTATCTGCAGACGATGAGCGACATGAGCAACAAGAACGCCTCGACCATCGTCTTCCCGCTGCCGATGGATGTGATGGAGGCGTTCAAGGCGATGCGCGGGGTGCACGGCGGCTCCGGCAGCGGGACTCAGACACCGCCGCGTTGACGCCGCTGCGCACCGGGCGACATGCGGTGCCAGGGCTGGCACCGAGATCGGTGCGCGAGGGCGTTGGCATCGGAGCGCGAGCGTGTATCCTGAGCGGGCCCTTTTCCGCGACCGCTACGGGAGTTCCGCTTGGCCACTTCACCCTCTTCTCCGGCGCAGCAGCCCAGCGCGCTGGCCATCTTCGATCTCGACGACACCCTGCTCGACGGCGACTGCACCCACCTCTGGCTCGAATGGGTGATCGCCTGCGGCTGGGTCGAGGAGAGCGAGGCGCTGCTGGCGCGCATGCGTGAGCAGGATCTGCAGTATCACGCCGGCACCCTGGACATGACCGAGCACCTGCGCTTCACCCTCGGCCCGCTGATCGGCCGCCAGCGCGATACGGTGCGTGAACAGGTCGAGGCGTTCGTCCAGCGTTCGGTGGCGCCGCGGCTGATGCAGGGCGGAGTCGAGCGGCTTCAGCAGCACCGCGAGCGCGGCCACGCGACCCTGGTGATCTCGGCCTCGATGCACCATCTGGTCGAGCCGATCGCGCGTTTCGTGGGTGCCGACGGCGCGCTCGCCACGCTGCCGGAGCTGGATGCCGAGGGGCGTTTCACCGGTGAGCCCACCGGCATCCACACCTATCAGCAGGGCAAGCTCGACGCCTTCGCCGAATGGCTCAGGGCCCACGACACCGGCTTTGCCGAGGGCTGGGAGACCTGGGGCTACAGCGACTCCTACAACGACCTGCCGCTGCTCGAGTTCGTCGACCACCCCCACGCCACCCAGCCGGATGCCCGCCTGCGGGCGACTGCCGAGGCGCGTGGTTGGCCGATCCTCGAGTGGCGTTAGGCGGTTTCATCAGACGGGGCCCAGGTCGGCCGTCCACGCTGGTCGCCGGCGGCCAGCGTCTATCACCACGATTGAGATAACTCATCGCGAGGCCGCGTTGCGCTTTTGGTAACTCGGGTATATCTTGTCAACCATGGTTTAACTTGATAACCCGGGCGACACTTCGCGGATGACGTGGGCTCGCCCGGCCGTCGACATTCCGAGGTCAGCGTGTCCAACAGTGTGAGTGACGCCCGCGCGGCACGCGCGGACCCGTCGGTGCCGGCACGACAGCGTTCGCTGCTGGCGCGTTTTCTGCCTTTCTTCGGCCCGGCGCTGATCGCCGCGGTCGCCTATATCGATCCCGGTAACTTCGCCACCAACATCGAGGCCGGCTCGCGCTACGGCTATACCCTGCTGTGGGTGGTACTGTGGGCCAATCTCATGGCGATGCTGATCCAGACGCTGTCGGTGCGCCTGGGGCTGGCCACCGGGCGCAATCTGGCGGAGATGATCCGCGAGCGCTATCCGCGGCCGCTGGTCTGGTTCTACTGGGTCCAGGCCGAGCTGGTGGCGATCGCCACCGATCTGGCCGAGTTCCTCGGTGCGGCGCTGGCGTTCCACCTCCTGTTCGGGCTCTCGATGCTGGAGGGGGCGCTGCTCACCGGCGCGGTCACCTACGCGGCATTGACCATGCAGCGCTACGGGTTTCGCCTGCTCGAGGTGATCATCGGCAGCATGCTGCTGGCGGTGGCGGCGGGCTTCGTCACTCAGATCCTGATGGGCCGGCCCTACGCCGGGCCGGCGCTCACCGGGATGCTGGTACCGCAGTTCCCTGACGGCTACGCGGTCTTTCTGGCCGCGGGGATTCTGGGTGCCACGGTGATGCCCCACGTCATCTATCTGCACTCGTCGCTGTCGCAGCGGCGCATTCCGGCCACCACTGACGACGAGCGCAAGCGCGCGATGCGCTTCTATCGCTGGGACGTGATCATCGGCATGGGGGTCGCCGGGATCATCAATCTCTCGATGCTGGCGCTGGCAGCGGCGGTGTTCTTCGACAACGGACGTACCGGCGTGGCCTCGATCGAGCAGAGCTATCAGCTGCTGTCGCCACTGATGAACCGCGAGCTGGCGAGCACGCTGTTCGGGTTCACCCTGCTGCTGGCGGGGCTGTCGTCGTCGATCGTCGGCACCATGGCGGGGCAGGTGGTGATGCAGGGCTTCGTCGGCTTCACCATTCCCATCTGGCTGCGCCGGCTGCTGACCATGCTGCCGGCGATCGCGGTGATCATGCTCGGCCTGCCCGAGCAGCAGGTGCTGGTGGCGAGCCAGGTGGTGCTCAGCTTCGGCATTCCCTTCGCCCTGGTGCCGCTGATCCAGTTCACCGCGCGCCGCGGCTTGATGGGCAATCTGGTCAGCCGGCGCTGGGTCACGCTGCTGGGTTGCGTGGTGGCCGCGGTGATCATCCTGTTGAATGGTTATGTGTTGGCCTTCGAGTTGCTGTAGGCTCTCTACGTGTCGTGAACGGGCGGCGCCGCTCGCGCGTGGCCGTTTACCCCATTCGATGTCGATGAGAACGCCATGCCAGGAACACCCCGACCACGTTATGCCCGCTTCGAGCGCACTCGTCTCGATCATCAGCAGGAGCTGGTGGAAGATTACGTGGAAGAGATCGCGCAGCTGCATCGCGATCATGGCGAGGCACGTGCCAGCGATCTGGCGGAGCGTTTCGGTGTCAGTGCCGCGGCGGTCTCCAAGGTGATCTCACGACTCAAGCGCGACGGCCTGGCCGAAGCGCGCCCCTACCGCGGGGTCTTCTTGACCGAACAGGGGCGGGCGCTGGCGGAGAAGGTCGAGGCGCGCCACCAGCTGGTGCTGGCCACGCTGCTCGCCCTCGGCGTCCCGGCGCACGTCGCCGAGGCGGACTCCGAGGGGATCGAACACCACTGCAGCGATGCCACCGTCGAGGCAATGCAGCGCTTTCTGGAGTCGCGGCCGGCATCACGCTGACTCTCGCGGCTGGGCTGATTACTACGTTGGTGTTAGACTGCGCCAGCGCTGTCGCCCCGCCCCGGGTCATCGACCCCTCCGGTAGCCGCCTGGCTCCCCAGCGGTGGTGCGACACTCCCGGGACCGCGAGGCGTCTTACGCCCCTCGCTCGAGACATGGCACCGACATGCACGTATCGATGACACGCGCCACCGTTAGCATGACGCCACCCTAGCGTCGACTCCCTCCGCGTGAGCCACGCTCGCGTTCGACTTGTCGACCCGCCGTACGGCCGGGCCGATCAGGTCCGTTTTCGTTCGTATTACCGATTCTCGTTTGAACCCAAGCGCTTCGAAGCCAAGCGTTTTGAACACTAGCCAAGCCGCGTTGCGACTGCGGCCGGGCGGGCAAGACGCGTCGACGTTCGCCAGCGCTGCGTGTGCTGGCCGGCGTCGCCAGCATCCGCTATCGGCCCCGCGGCATGACCCTGAGTGGACCCTGCAATGCTCGACACGATAAGACAACACTGGTTCTCCAACGTCCGCGCGGACGTGCTGGCCGGCGCCGTGGTGGCGATGGCGCTGATTCCGGAGGCGATCGCATTCTCGATCATCGCCGGTGTCGACCCCAAGGTCGGCCTCTATGCCTCGTTCTCGATGGCGGTGGTGATCGCCTTCGCCGGCGGCCGTCCGGGGATGATCTCCGCCGCCACTGGCGCCACGGCGCTGTTGATGGTGACCCTGGTACGCGACCACGGGCTGCAGTACCTGCTCGCCGCGACCCTGCTGACCGGGGTGATCCAGATCCTGTTCGGCTATCTCAAGCTCGGCGCGCTGATGCGCTTCGTCTCGCGCTCGGTGGTCACCGGTTTCGTCAACGCGTTGGCGATCCTGATCTTCATGGCCCAGCTGCCGGAGCTGACCGGGGTCACCTGGCACGTCTACGCCATGACCGCCGCCGGGCTCGGCATCATCTATCTGTTCCCCTATGTGCCGGTGGTGGGCAAGACGCTGCCGTCGCCGCTGGTCTGCATCGTGGTGCTCACCGGGGTCTACATGTTCAGTGGCATGGATATCCGCACCGTGGGCGACATGGGCCAGCTGCCCGATTCGCTGCCGGTATTCCTGCTGCCGGACGTGCCGCTCAATCTGGAGACGCTGTGGATCATCCTGCCCTACTCGCTGGCGATCGCCGTGGTCGGCCTGCTCGAATCGATGATGACCGCGACCATCGTCGACGAGCTGACCGATACCCCCAGTGACAAGAACCGGGAGTGCAAGGGGCAGGGGCTGGCCAACCTCGCCACCGGCTTCCTCGGTGGCATGGCCGGCTGCGCGATGATCGGGCAGTCGGTGATCAACGTGAAGTCCGGCGGCCGCAACCGCCTCTCGACCCTGGTCGCCGGGGTCTTCCTGCTGATCCTGGTGGTGTTCCTGGGTGACTGGGTCTCGCAGATCCCGATGGCCGCGCTGGTGGCGGTGATGATCATGGTCTCGATCGGCACCTTCAGCTGGGAGTCGATCCGCGATCTGCGGCGCCATCCGCTGTCGACCAATATCGTCATGGTGTCCACGGTGATCGTGGTGGTGGCGACCCACAATCTGGCGATTGGTGTGCTGGTCGGGGTGCTGCTGGCGTCGCTGTTCTTCGCCAACAAGGTGGGGCAGATTCTCTATGTCGGTAGCCGCATGGACGCGGACGGCGAGACCCGCGAGTATGAAGTGATCGGACAGGTGTTCTTCGCCTCTTCGACTCGCTTCACCGACAGCTTCGACTTCAAGGAGGCGGTGCCGCGGGTGCGTATCGATCTCTCTCGCGCCCACTTCTGGGACATCACCGGCGTCGGCGCGCTGGACAACGTGGTGATCAAGTTCCGCCGCGAGGGCGCCGAGGTCGAGGTGATCGGACTCAACGAGGCCAGCGCCACCCTGGTCGACCGCTTTGCCGTGCACGACAAGCCGGACGCGGTGGAGAAACTCATGGGCCATTGAGTGCCCTCGCAGGATGCAGGCGGCGCAAGCGCGTCGCGATGACAACCCCGCCGCCCAGGGGCGTGATAGGCTCGGGTGGCGGGTGCCAGGCAACAGGAGAATGCCATGAGTGAACGTCAGGTTCTCGGCTGTATCGACGACTCCAGCCACGCGCCGGCGGTATGCGCCGCCGCGGCGTGGGCCGCGGCGCGGATCGGCGCGCCGCTCGAACTGCTGCACGTGCTGAGTCGCGGGCAGGGCGGCGCCGAGCGCGACACCAGCGGCCATATCGGTCTGGGCAGTCGCGAACATCTGCGCGAGCAGCTGACCCGGCTCGACGAGGAGCGCGCCAAGCTCGCGCAGCAGCACGGACGCGAGCTGCTGGCGGCAGCCAAGGCCCAGGCCGAGGCGTCCAGCTCGCTGACGGTGGCCACTGCGCTGCGCCATGGTGATCTGCTCGAGGCGCTGAGCGAGCGCGAGGCGCAGACCCGGCTGGTGGTGCTGGGCAAGCGCGGCGAGTCCGTGGCCGAGGCGCAGGATCACCTGGGCAGCAATCTGGAGCGGGTGGTGCGCGCACTGCACACGCCGATCCTGGTCACGCCGCCCGAGTTCCAGGCGCCGCAGCGGCTGCTGCTCGCCTTCGATGGCGGCCAGACCACCCGCAAGGGGGTCGAGATGATCGCCGAGAGCCCGCTGCTCAATGGCCTGGTGTGCCACGTGGTGATGGTCGGCGCCGGTACCGACGATCAGCGGGCCCAGCTCGACTGGGCGCTGGCGCGGCTGCGCGAGGGGCAGGTCGAGGCCGAGGGCGAGATCCTCGCCGGCGACGTCGATGACGTGCTGGGCCACTACGCCGAGCGCGAGCATATCGACCTGATGATCATGGGTGCCTACGGCCACTCGCGTATCCGCCAGCTGCTGGTGGGCAGCACCACCACGGCGATGCTCAGGCATTCGCGCAGCGCCACCCTTATACTGCGCTGACCCCGGCGGTTGCCGTGGAACCCATCACGCCGCGCCCGAGGCGCGGCGAGCTAAAGGAGCGAGAAGAGCCATGACCATCCAACGCCACGACACCCAGACCCGCATGAGCCGCGCCGTGATCCATAACGGCACCGCTTATCTGTGCGGTCAGGTCAGCGGCCCGGAGGCCCGCGAGGGCGATATCACCGCCCAGACGATCAGCATGCTGTCGCGGCTGGATGCGCTACTGGAGGAGATCGGCTCCGACCGTGAGCATCTGCTCGCGGCGACGATCTATCTCGCCGATGGCGCCGACTTCGCCGCCATGAATACGGTGTGGGACGCCTGGGTGCCGGCAGGCCACGCGCCGGCACGTACCTGCATCACCGCGCCGATGCCGGCGCCCGAGCTGAAGGTGGAGATCACCGTCACCGCGGCGATCAAGTAACCCGCGCCTCCCTTCGATCCACGCTGTGCGCTCTTCGTCTCTCGGTCTGGCCCACGCCGGGACCGGGTGGCGAGTTCGGATGTCGGCTCGCCTTCACTCCGTCTCGCGGCTGGGGGCGGGCGGCTGGTGGGCGAGGAAGTGGGCCAGCTTTTCCGGCTGGCTCTCACCGACCCGGCACAGCTGGCCGGCAATCTCGGCGTACTGCATCAGGGTCGGCAGCATCAGCCGCTGACGATGCGGATCCTGGGCCTGGCGGGCGGCTTCTGTGTCCAACCATTCGAACAGCCTTGCCAGGCGGGTGTAAGTGGTATCACCGCGGCCGCTGTTGCCACGCAGGGCATCCACCGCCAGACAGCGCATCACGCTGCGCTTGTTGGGATCGAGACTCTCCTTGTCCAGTAGCGCCTCGGCGTGACGGCTGAACTGACTCATCAGTTGGGTCAGCTCGGCCGCCTCGAGCTGGCGCTGGACCGCCTGCTGGCTCTCGTGCAGGGCGCGCTGCTGCTGCAGCTGCCCGCGCGCCACCAGCACCAGGGTCAGGCACAGCCAACCGGCCAGTACCACGCTGAGCAGGAATAGCCCCAGTGGCGCCAACGCAGCGGGCGGCAGCGGCCAGTGCAGGTCGCTGGCGTAAAGGCCCAAGCCGCACAGGGCCAGCATGACGATGACGATCAATGCGATGGAAACGCCGGCTTTCATCTCGACTCCGACTCTACGGGGTGGTCTCTATGGGTGAGGGCCGCTGACTCTCGCCCAACGAGGCATTATCGGCCGGCGGCTCCGGCGCTTGAACATGGCGCCGGTCTCAGCGCTCTCAGCACATGCCGCCGTTGATGGCGATCACCTGCCGGGTGATATAGCCGGCATCACGGGAGCACAGGAAGCTGACCGTGGCCGCCACTTCGTGCGGCTCGCCGGGGCGCTGCATCGGCACCAGCTTGCGAATCTCCTCCCGCGACAGCGCCTCGGTCATGCTGGTCTCGATCCAGCCGGGGGCGACACAGTTGACCGTGATGCGGCGCTTGGCCAGCTCCACCGCGAGCGCCTTGGTGGCGCCGATGATGCCTGCCTTGGCCGCACTATAGTTGACCTGGCCGCGATTGCCGATCACCCCCGAGAGCGACGACAGGGTAACGATGCGCCCCGGACGGCGGCGCTGGATCATTGGCATCACCAGCGGCCGCAGCACGTTGTAGAAGCCATCCAGGTTGGTCTTGAGCACGCTGTCCCAGTCCTCGTCCTCCAGCGCCGGGAAGGGCTTGTCGACGGCGATGCCGGCGTTGCACACCACCCCGTAGTAGCAGCCGTGGGCGGCGATATCCGCCTCCAGCAGCGTCTTGACCCGTGCGCGCTGGGTGACATCGAACTGGAGCAGACGCACCTGGGCGCCGGCGGCACGGGCATCCGCCGCCACCTGGGCGATATCGTCGCCATCGCGGCGGCTGTGCAGCACCAGGTCGAAGCCGTCCTGGGCCAGGCGCCGGGCGATCGCCGCGCCGATGCCGCGGTTGGCACCGGTCACCAGGATGGTGTCGGCGCCACGCTCGCCTGTGGGGGAAGCGGTCTCTTGGGGGGTACTCGGGCGATCCATGCGCGCTCCAGGCGATAAGGTGTCGAAACGAAAGAGAGTGTCAAAACGAAAGAGAGTCGGGCCGGCGACCGTTCAGGAGGCCGGCGGCTGGCCGGGCAGGTTCAACCCGGTGGGGCGGTAGAGGGTCAGGCTGCCGCTGGCCAGACTGGCCGAGCCATCGGCCCAGCGCAGCTCGCCATTGACCTGGGTCACGCCGTTGTCGGCGACGAAGTCGATACTGATGGCGACATGGATGCGCCGGCCAAACGGCCAGTAAGGCTGCGCGGCGCGGTAGCGGCGGCTGCCCAGCAAGAGTCCCGGCGCCGGCGACTCGCCGCGGCGTTGGGCATGGTAGCCGGCCCAGGCGGCCACGCCCTGGGCGATCCACTCGATGCCGACCCAGGCGGGCAGCCCCGCGGCCTCGGCGAACAGATCGTCGGGTCTGGTTTCGCCCTCGGCGATGGCACCCTCGGCGTCGGCCTCGAGCAGGCGCGTCAGCAGGCACATGCCGCGGGCGTGGGGCACCAGCGGGGCGATGGGGCAGGGCAGAGGTTCGGTGGTCGATGTCACGGGTGACCCTCCGCAGACCGGCAATGGGTCGATAGGGTGCGCGGCAGCGCCTGTCGGGATTGGCATTCAGACATCGTCACGACTCAGCAGCAGGCTGGCGTTGTTGCCGCCGAAGGCGAAGCTGTTGCTCAGTGCATGGCGCAGCGGTGCGCTCGGCGCGGGTGCATGGCCCACCAGCGGCAGCGGCGGCAGTGTCGGGTCGTAGTCGCCGTCGTAGACGTGCCGTGGCAGCCGGCCGTAGGTCAGCGCCAGCCAGCAGAAGGCGGCTTCCAGCGCGCCGGCGGCACCCAGGGTGTGGCCGGTCAGCGCCTTGGTCGAGCTGCACGCCGGCGGCTGCGTGAAGAGGTCGTTGACCGCGGTGGCTTCCATCTGGTCGTTGAGTGCGGTGCCGGTGCCGTGGAGATTGAGATAGTCGATCGCCTCCGGCGCCAGCCCGGCCATCGTCAGCGCCTGGCGCATGGCTGCCACGGCGCCGCTGCCGTCGGGTCGCGGCGCCGAGATATGGTGGGCGTCGGCACTCTCGCCGACTCCGCCCAGCTGGATGCCGCCGCGTTCCGGGGTGACCACGAACAGCGCCGCAGCCTCGCCCAGATTGATGCCGCGGCGCTGGCGCGAGAACGGCAGGCAGGGGGCATCGCTGACCGCATCGAGGCTAGCGAAGCCGTTGACGGTGAGCCGGCACAGGCTGTCGGCGCCGCCGGCGATCACCGCGTCGCACTGGCCGCTCTTGAGCAGGCGCCGGGCGCTGGCCAGGGCCCGCGCGCTGGAGCTGCAGGCGGTCGACAGCGCATAGCAGGGCCCGCCCAGGCCGAGACGCTCGGCGACGAAACGTGCCGGGGCGCCGAGTTCCTGGCGCGAGTAGGCGAAACTCGCCGGCAGCGGGCCGTCATGGCCGCTCTCGGCGATGGCCTTTTCGGTCTCCCCGATCCCCGAGGTACTGGTGCCGATCACCACCCCGATACGTTCTGGTGCCACCTGCGCCAGCAGCGCGTCGAGGGTCTCGACGAGGCCGGCCAGCGCGAGGGCCAGCAGGCGGTTGTTGCGGCTACGCTGGCCGGTCTCCCAGCTGCTGGCGTCGGGCAGCGGAGCGCTGACGCGGCCGAGCGGCAGCGCTCGCCCGGGGGTGAAGTCGTCGCTGACGGCGAGCTGGCGCTGGCCGGCGAACAGCGACGCGGCGATGGTGTCGAGGTCGCTGCCCAGTGAACACACCACCCCGGGCCGGGAGAGGCGGCAGGCGAAGGAAGCGCTCATGCGTCACCCTCCTGGTCGAGCGGGGTGATGGTCAGGCGGTAGCCGCCCTGGCGGTCGTCGAGCGTCAGGGTCTGGGGATGCGCGGGATCGGGTCGCGGCGTGATGCTGGCGGCGAGACGGCCGTGGTAACGGATATCACGCTGGTCGTCATGCTCTGCCACCTGCCAGGCGCTGCCGGCGAAGGCTCGGGCCAGCGCGGCGCGCGGCCACAGGCTCCACTCCAGGCGTGAAGCGAGCCAGGCCGGCGGGATCGGCAGCGGCGGTTCGCCCGGGGCGTCGCCGGCCTCGAAGCGCGCGCCCTGGGCGTCGCGCACCAGGGTGGTGAGACGCTGGCCGTAGGGGGTCACCAGCACCGCACGCAGCGCGTCTGGGGTGATCCGGATGAAGGCGATCAGGGTGCGCGACTCGCCCTCCTCGGGCGCGAAGGTGAGTCGGCTGGCCAGGGTCTCCGGGGTCACCGCCGCCGCCAGCGGCGGGGAGGGCGAGACCGGCGGCGACAGGCTGCAGGCGTTGAGACCGAACATCAGCGCGCTGATCAGCATCAACACGAGCGGGCGGCGGACACACGGCATGCGATTCATGGCGTCTCCTCGCTACGCTCGGCCTGCAGGCGGCACAGCGCCGAGAGGGTGTCGAGGTGGCGGCGAGAGGCGCTGGCGAAAGGGTTGCTGCGATCCCAGGCGTAGCCGGCGAGGATGGCGCTGATGCGCGCGCGGATCTCGGGCGGAGCCTGATCGTGGAAGATGATCGTCTGCAGGCGGGTGTCGTACCAGCCGTCGACGAAGTCGCGAAAGGTGGCGATGCCCTCGCGCAGCGGGCGTTCGAACTCGGCGTCCCAGTCGGGCGTGTCGCCGTCGAGCTGACGCGCCACCAGCGGCGCGGCCAGGCTCGCCGAACGCAGGGCGATGGTGACCCCGGAGGAGAACACCGGGTCGAGAAACTCGCCGGCGTTGCCGAGCAGCGCATAGCCGGGGCCGTGCAGGCGCTCGACATCGGCGGCATAGCCCTTGAGCTCGCCGACCTCACGTCGCGGTCTGGCGCCTGCGAGCAGGGCACTGAAGCGGGGTTCTTCGGCGATCAGCGCCTGCCAGCGTGCCTCGGGAGTGTCGCCGTAGGCGCTCAGGCTGGCGATATCGCCGACCACGCCGACCGAGGCGCGATGATCGCGGAACGGAATCAGCCAGTACCAGATCGACGCGTCCTGCGGGTGAACTCCGATCAGGATCTTCTCGCGGTCGTAGTCGGGATCGTCGATCTGCTCGTCGACATGGGTGTAAAGCGCCATGCGCGGCGCCAGGCGCGGCTCGCGGGAGAGCCCTTCCAGCCGTGCCAGCACGCGGCCGTAGCCGCTGGCGTCGAGCACGAAGCCGGCGCGCAGTTCACGCGACTCGCCGGTGGCGTCGCGCAGGGTGACCCCGGGGCGCTGTGGGTCGGAATGGAAAGCGCTGACGCTGACCCCGAACTCGAGGGTGGCACCATGGCCGCGGGCGGCCTCGATCAGGCGCTGGTCGAAATCGGTGCGCTCGACCTGAAAGGTCGTCCCCCAGCCGGGCGAGTACTTGTCGCGGAAATCGATAGCGGTGGCTTGTCCGTTGCGGGTGAAGGCGGCGCCATTCTTGGGCTGATAGTCGGCGGTGAGCACCGTCTCCAGCAGCCCGGCCGCTTCGAGGTCACCCATGCACTGGGGCAGCAGGCTCTCGCCAATCGAGAAGCGCGGAAAGTGCTCGCGCTCGACCACGTGCACGCGGTAGCCGCGCCGGGCCAGCAGGGCGGCAGCAGTGGCGCCGGCCGGGCCGGCACCGATGACGATGACATCGTGATCGCACTCACGCATGCGGGCTCTCCTCGGGTTGGGGATGGCTGGTGGTGGGTTCCCGCGGGCGCACCCAGGGCACCAGCAGCCACACGCTGGCCAGCCCGATCAGGCAGGTCAGCCCCAGGTAGTGCAGCGCCGGGGTGGCGCTGAACGCCAGCATGCCGAAGGCCAGCAGGCTGGTCAGGGTCGACAGGGTGATCGCCAGCCAGGCGGAGGGCTGTCTGGCGTACTCCACGTTGAAGATACCGGCATCCAGGCCGATCCCCAACACCAGTAGCAGCCCCAGTTGATTGAAGATATTGAGCGGCACCCCGGTCAGTGCGAACACCGCCAGCACGATCAGGGTGGCGCCGAAGGGCGGTGCTATCACGCGCCAGGCGCGACCGCGGTAGCGCCAGATCAGCGCCAGGGTCATCAGCGCCATGGCCGCGGCGATCCAGGCGGCGGTGTGGCGGCGCAGCTCACCCAGCAGAGTGCCGATACGCGCCACCCGGTCGACGTAGACGACCCCCGGCCGAGCCTCGGCGATGGCTGAGAGCTGGTCGGCGATGGCGGCGCTGCGGGCCCCGCTCAGGACCACGCTGGCGGCGACCTCGCCGGATTCGGTCTGGCCCAGCCACAGCCGCTGCTGGAGCTGACCCAGCGGCGTCGCGAGCCAGTCGGTGAGCGTCAGGCGTGGGGCATCGTCGAGCCGCGCGCGGGCGGCCTGGGCGAGATCGTCCGGCAGTCCGGCGCGCTGGATCAGGCTCTCCAGCGGGGCGCCGTAGAGGGTGCGTACCCGGGCCAGGTTGGCGTCCTGCTCGGCGGCGCTGGGCACGCTGCGCCCCAGCGACTGGTAGTCGATCGCCAGCCCGGCGGCGATGGCCTGGTCGAGGCGCTTGTCGAGTGCCGCGAGTCGCGTCAGCAGCGCCTGGGTATCGGCGGCGCGGACCAGGAAGTAGCGGCTGCCGGTGTCGCGGTCGAGCAACTGCTGGACCTGGGCCTCGTCGTGCATCAGCGCCGCCGGCGAGGGGTTTAGCAGGGCGAGACTGTCGTCGCTGGTGAGGCGCAGCGTGCACAACGCGATCAGCCCCAGTGCCAGCACGAGTGCCAGCCACGGTGGCAGCCCCCGGCGCGGCTGGCACAGCCGCCACCAGCGTTCGGCCAGGCGTGCGGTGAAGGGGTTGGCGTGGAGCTTGAAGCGGGGCAGCCACAGCACCACGGTGAGCCAGGCGCCGATCAGCCCGAAGGCGGCGAAGGCGGCCATCTGGCGTAGCCCGGGCATGGGCGTCAGCGCCTGGGCGACATAGGCGATCACGCTCGAGATCAGCCCCAGGGTCAGGCTCGGTAGTAGCCGCCGCAGACGAAAGGCGCGGCCGTGGATGGCGCGGTCGCACTGCAGATGCAGCACGTAGTCGATGGCGATGCCGATCAGGCTGGCGCCGAAGGCCAGCGTCAACAGGTGCAGACGCCCGAACAGCCCGAGGGTGAGTGCCAGCGCGAACAGCGAGCCGGTCACCAGCGGCACCAGCAGTTGTGCCAGCACCCGCGGCGAGCGGAATACGAAGCCGATGATCAGCAGTACCCCGAGTAGCGAGGCGGCGCCGATGGTGGACATCTCGTGGCGTGCCTGACGCGCCCCGGCGGCGGCGTGGAACACCAGCCCGGAGCGCAGCAGCTGGGCCTCGGGGTGCGCCTGCTGGAAACGTTCCAGGGTCGCGTGCAGCGCCTGCTGCATGGGCAGGGCGTAGGGTGAGCCGGCGAGCCGGCCGATCAGCACGCTGTAGCGCTGGCCCTGGGCGTCCAGGGTCAGCAGGCCGTCGGCGGCATCGATCGGACTCTGCGGCTGGCGCGCCAGCCATGCATCGAGCAGGCCGAACGGATCGGCCACCGGATCGGGGCGCGCGGCCGGCGAGAACAGCCGGCGCAGCGCCGGCTCGACCAGTGATTCGCCGCCGTCGCGCGCGATCGCCTGCTGCCAGGCGGGGGTCAGCAGCCGGTAGCGCCAGGCGCCCATCCAGTCGTGCGGGTCGGCGTCGGCCAGATCCAGCTCGCGCCAGTCGACCCGCGCCAGTTGCCCATCGTCGACCAGCGTCTCCAGCGCATCGCCCAGCGCCTGGGTCGCCGCCACCCGGTCGTCGGCGTGCAACAGGATCAGGAAGCGATCCTCGAAGCCCTCGCCCAGCTGGCGGTCGGCGGCCTCGATCAGCGGCACCTGGCGGTCCGCCGGCAGCAGCGCAGTGAGGTCGGTGTCCGCCGGCAGGCCGTGGCGCAGCATCCAGGCCAGCCACACCGCGCACAGCGTGATCACGCCCAGCCAGAGCCAGCCGAGCCAGCGCCAGGCAGTGCCGCTTGGTGGGCGCTCGACGGGGGAACTCATGGCGCGTCGCCGGACAGCGGATGCTGATCGAACAGGCGCACCGCCAGGGTGTCACCGCCGGGCGTATGCAGGGTCAGATGGTCGATGTAGCGGCCGCCATCCAGGGCGATGCTCGAGATCCGCTCGCGCAGCGCCTTGGCCTTGGGTGTCAGCGTCACCTGCCACGCCTCGGCGTTGCCGGCGAGGGCGATCTCGAAGCGCGAGGCCAGCGCCTGCCAGTCGCCCTCGAGCAGCTGCAGGAACAGCCGGGCGACCTGCTCGCCGCCGGGCGGAGTGCGGTCGCCACTGCCGTTGACGATCGCCTCCGGGGTCAGCTCGATACGCTCCTCGACCGGACGTTCGAGCTGCCACACCACGCGCTGGCCGCGCACGAAGCGGAAGTTGCCGCTGCTATCCAGGCTGCTGCCGAGATCCGCCAGTCGGCGCTGCTGGGTGAACTTGCCGGCCAGCGACGGCGTCTGCGCCAGGCGCTGCTGCAGCGTGGCGAGATCGAAGGCGTAGGCGCTGAGCGGCGCGGCCAGGCAGACACAGGCGAGCATCAGCGAGAGCAGGCGACGGGCGCGGTGTGCGAGGGTTGGCTGGGACATGAGGGGCACTCCTTCGGCAAGCGGTGGCGGGCGCAGGGTCAGTCGCGCAAGATGAGTCGTACAAGATCAGTCGCGCTGGGCGTCGGCCTGGGTGTCGGTCGAGGTGTCATCCCCGGCGTCCGGGTGCGCGTCGGCGCAGTCGAGCCAGAACGGGAAGAAGTTGAACCACTGCAGCGGGGTGTTCTCGCACTGGCGCGTGAGCCAGGTGACGTAGCGCTGCATGGCGTCGCCGATCCAGGCCTCACGCTGGCGCCGGCCGAGGCTCTGGGTGTCGTCGAAGGTATCGAACTCGACCCGGTAGCCGTCGTGATGGCGGAAGCAGCCGATGGTGTAGACCGGGCAGCGCAGCAGGCTGGCGAGCCAGAACGGCCCCTCGGGGAAGCGCGCCGGGTGGCCCAGAAAGGACAGCGTGCGCGCCCGCCCGCTGTCACTGATCGGCACCCGGTCGGCGGCGATCACCACGAAGCCACCGTCGGCGATGCGCTGGCCGAGCTGCATCGCCGTCGAGGGTGTGATCTCGCTGACCTCGATGATCTCCGGCGGATTGTCGCGATGGGTCGAACGCGCCAGCACGGCGTCGAACTCCTGCGCGTTGCGGGTATGCATCAGCAGGGTGGCGCGGAAGTCCTCGCGCATATCGCTCATCGCGGTGCAGATCTCCATGTTGCCGACATGGGAGACGAACATCAGCCCGCCGCGGCCGCTGGAGACCGCATCGAGAAAGCGCTGGCGCGCACCCTCGGCGAATTCGACCCGGGGCGGAATGCCGCTCCAGGCGTCGATCTTGTCCATCAGGCTCTGCCCGAAGCTGCGGAAGTGACGCAGGCTGAGCCAGGTGAGCCGGCGGGGCGGGGCCCCGTGAAGATGGCGCCAGAGCCGTACCAGATAAGTGTGCGAGGCGCGCCGGTGCAGGCCGTGGGCGACATAGAAGTAGCCGATCACCAGGGTCAGCATGAACTGGAACGGCAGCCGGCCGAGGTGGCGGCGAATCCAGACCATGGTGCGCACCCCGGCGGCGCTGCCGGATTCGCGAATCCGCGACCAGTGGTTGGGATTGCTGCTGGTGGGCGTCATGAAAGCTCTCCCAGGCGGCGGCGAAGCAGAACGGGCAGGCGGATCAGCATGCCCAGCAGCAGGCGTGCATGCATGCCGGCGAGCAGCAGATTGTCGCGCCACAGGGCGAAGTGCGAGACGCCGTCCAGCGGATAGCTGACCCGTACCGGCAGGTTCTCGACCCGACCGCCCTGCCAGTACCAGCGCACCGGCAGCTCGCTGTCGAACTGCATGCGGTCGCCGCAGGGGTGGCGCGCGACCAGGCGGTTGACCGCGGCGACCGGGTAGAGCTTGACCCCGCACATGGTGTCGCGCAGCGCCAGCGACAGGGTCGCCAGCCACACCAGAACGTGGGTGAGATAGCGCGAATAGAAGCGGTGCTTGGGCACGCTCTCGTCGAACCGGGGATAGCCGATGCGCAGGATCTCGTCGCTGGCGTCGAGGCCGGCGACGAAGGGCGGCAGGTCGGCGGCTTCGTGCTGGCCGTCGGCATCCACCTGCAAGGCATGGGTGAGCCCCAGCGTCTGGGCATGGGCGAGCCCGGCGCGTACCGCGGCGCCCTTGCCACGGTTGTGCGGCAGGCGCACCAGGGTGGTCTGCTCGGCCCGTGCCAGCTCGTCGAGCAGCGCAGCGCACTCGGCGTCGCTGCCGTCGTCGACCAGGATGATCGGTAGCCCCAGCGTCTGGAGACGGGCGAAGGTCTGACCGATCGCGCCGGCGTGGTTGTAGACCGGAATCAGCACGCCGACGCGTGCCGGCGTGGCGTGGACATCAAGCGACATGGTGGCGCTCCGTGAGCGTGAGGCGGCCGCTGGCGTGCAGACCCCGCGCGCTCTCGCAGGTGATCATCAGGCTCTCGCTCTCCTTGATCCGCCGCCGGGCCAGCGTCAGGCGGAAGCGGTCTCCCGGCAGCAGCGGCTGGGGAAAGCGCAGCCGCTCGAGGCCGGCGAAGTCGGCCTCGAGCGCGAACAGGCGCCGCGCCAGCTGCATTGCCCAGTGGACCAGGGTGACGCCGGGTACCACCGGCTGGGCGTCGAAGTGGCCATCGACATAGCGGCAGTGTTCGGGGACTTCCAGCGTCACCTCGATGCCCTCCGCCAGCGTCCGCTCGCCCAGCCAGCGCGGCGCGCGGCGGTCGTCGAGGTCGGCGAACAGGCGCTCGCGCAGCGTGGCGGAGAGCTTGCCCTGGGCGTTGGTCGGCCAGGCGTCGACAAAGCGCCAGTAGCGCGGCAGGGCCGGCGTCTCGAAACGGCGTGCCAGATCGCGGCGCAGGCGCTTGACGGTGGCGCGGTGGCTGGCGTGGTCGTGGGGGAGATGGGCCGGGTCGAGCTCGACGATCGCCCCCAGCCGCAGCTCGCGCCGGTTCAGAGTGACGGTCTGGGCCCGGCGCACGCCCTCGAGCTCGCCCAGGGCGCGATCCATGGCGGTGAGCGAGAGACGCTTGCCGCCGATCTTGACGATGCGATCGGCGCGCCCGAGCAGGCGAAAGCCGCCGTCCGGGTCGAGGACGACACGGTCGGCCTGGCGCTGCCAGCTCTGCGGGTCGGCCAGGTGCGGCGAGCGCAGCCACAGGCGCTGTTCGGCATCGCTCTCGATGGCGAGCCCTGGGAAGGTGCGCCAGGTCTCGCCCTGCTGCTGCACGCGCCAGGCGATACCGCCGGTCTCGGAACTGCCGTAGACCTCGTGCACCGGGCTGCCCAGCAGCGCCTGGGCGAGATCGCTGGCCGCCCGCGAAAGCGGGGCCCCGGAGCTGTAGATGCGCCCCTGGGCGTGACGCACCGCGGGCCAGTCGATCGTGGCGGGCAGCCGTGACAGCGCCGGCGGCGCGCTGACCAGCGCTGCCTGTAGCCCGGCCCCGGCGCAGGCGGCGAGCCAGGCGTGCAGGGTTTCCGGGTAAGGGCAGGGGCGGGTGGCGAAGGGCACCCCCTCGGCCAGCGGCCGCAGGATCAGGAACAGCAGCCCGTAGATGTGCTGGTGGCTGACCTGACCGATCACCAGGTCTTCGGCGTAGGGCCACAGCGCACGCTGGGTGGTGAGTTCGGCATCGAGCTGGGCGAAGCGCTTGTCGAGGCGCTGCGGCTCGCCGGTGGAACCGGAGGTATAGAGCGTCACCGCCACCGTCGGCAGCGGCCGGTGCGACCACACCGGGTCGCGATCGCCCCCGGCGCGCAGTCCGCCGGCCAGCGTGCCCAGCGGCTGGCCCGAGTCGCGCAGCGCGGCCAGGGTGGCGGGTTGATCATCGGCGGGCAGGATCGCCTGCTCGCCGCGCTCCCAGATCGCCACCAGCGCGGCGCTGAACTCCAGCGGGTCGGGGTCGAACAGCAGCCAATGGCCGCTGCCGTCGGCATGGCTCGCAAGCAGCGCCTGCCAGGCGCCGATGCGCTGACGCCAGGCACCCATGCTGACCCAGCCGTCGGTCGCGTCGGCGGGCGGCCGCCAGGCGACCCGCGCATCGGCGTCGCGCTCGCGCCAGGGGCGCGCCTGGAGTTCAAGGTGACGCATGCGGCTCCTCGGCGTGGCGTTTCTTGACCCGCTGGCGGATGGCCCATTCGCCGGCGAACATCACCAGCATCAGCGCATAGGCGATGCCGCCGTTGTACCAGGTCCACAGGGTCATGTCGGCGTAGAGCGCGGTGGCCAGGGCCAGCGCCCCATTGACGGCGAAGAATACGCACCAGGCCTGGGTCACCCAGCGGGTGTAGCGCACCGCATGGGGCGGCAGGTCCGGTTCCTGACGTCGGGCCAGACGTTCGATCAGCGGCGGTGGGTGGCGCAGGCCGTGGGCGAACAGCATCAGCAGTGCCAGATTGAGCGCGAACGGCCACAGCCGCAGGCCCAGCTCGGCGCTACCGGTGAACAGCACCAGCGCCAGCAGCGGCAGCAGGCAGAAACCCCAGCGGCGGTGGGCGGCAGGCAGCCGCCACCATGCCACCGCGGCGAGCGCGAGCAGCAGCGGCCAGGCGCCGAGGCGCGGCAGCAGGGCGTGAACCACGAAGGGCCAGGCCAGGCCGAGCAGTGCCACCAGGCACCAGAGCAGGCGCCGCGGCCCGGCGCGACCGTCGGAGGGGGCGATCACGGCCACCGTCTCAGTTGGCGCGGCGCGCTTCGACCAGCGCGGCCAGGCTCCTCAGGTTGGCGAAGTGCTGACGTGATGACTCGGCATCCGACTCCAGGGTGATGCCGTAGCGCTTTTGCAGGGCCAGGCCGAGCTCCAGGGCATCGATCGAATCCAGCCCCAGCCCCTCGACGAACAGCGGCTCGTCGGGATCGATATCCGCAGGGGTGACGTCCTCGAGCTCCAGGGTCTCGATGATCATCTCTTTGAGTTCGTGTTCCAGCGCTGTCGTGGTCATGGGCTTACTTTCCTTGTCACCATTGTCCTTGCCACCATCATCATCGCGGGGCCGCGATCGGATCGCGGCCTCGCCCTGCTGCCGGTGCTATGCCGGCCTGCGCGCGTCGGTGGGCGACGCGCGTTACTGCTCATCAACTCATCAACACTAGCGCCGGGCGCCTTCAGGCGCCCGGCGCGAGGGTCCAGCTACGCCCGGCCAGCGGGCAGCTCAGCGGCCCGCGCCGCTGCATCAGCCAGTCGATCACATCGAGCGGCTGCAGCGCCGCGCCGTCGGCCTCGGGGGCTGCCGAGAGCGCGAGACGGCGCGCCCCCGGCGCGGGCGTCGTGCCCAGCACCAGGGCCACCGCTGCCGCCGGCGTATGCGGCGCGAAGTCGGCGAAGCGTGCCGGCACCGGCTGGTCGCCGAACACCACCAGCAGACGCTCGGTGCCATCGCTGAGATAACCCTGTGCCTCGGCCATCAGTGCCGCCCACTCCGCACCGCTGGCAGCCACCGCCTGCTGGCTGCGGCGATTGCCGCTGGCGATCGAGTAGACGCCGATGATGGCGTTGTGCACCGACAGGCCGAAGCGCGCCGGCGACAGCGGTTCGCCGGCGTCGATGGCGTAGAGCATCTCCAGCGTGCGCTCGCCGTCGCCGTGGCGCGAGGCGTGCAGGACATCGAGCTCGGCCGCCGGGTCGAGCGCGATCAGCATGTCGCACACGGCGCGGCCGATCAGATTGAGGCGGCGGCGCAGCATCGACGGAATCGCCGTGCCGGCGGGCTTGGCGCTGGTTTCCAGACGCGCCTCGCCGGCGGCATCGCGGTGCGGGGTCCAGCCTCGCCACTCCTGAACGAATAGCTCCGTCATGCGGGGTACCGACAATCCTGATCGTGAAAGCGAGCGTGAAAACAAGTGTCACGTGAGTGTCACAGATTGACGCATCATAACGGAAAACGCGTCAGGCTCCGTGCAAGGTTTATGCATTTGTGCAGCGTGCGGGGGTCAAGCGGGGCGTAAAGCGCCGGGCCTGGACCCGGCGCGCCCGGGAAGGACGATTCCACGGGCTCGGCAAGCCTACCCCCACTCACCCCGCGCCGACTTGATCTGGATTAACTTTCGCGGCCGCGGCGCTGATCACGGGGCCATGCCGTGGCCCCGCTCACGGATGCGCCAAGCCTACGCATGCCGATAACGCTTGCCAACCCGGGCTCGAAAAATGTTGTACAAGACTTTTGCAGGGTGCTATTCTCTCCAAGGTAAAGTTAGGGATCAGGAAGATCCCAGGCGCAGGACGCGCACACGCCACGGATGGCGTGCCGCCGCAGGGACGCGCGGCGAGACGGCAGGTTGCGATGCCGTCATGTAGATGGATTCGACCCGATAGGTTCTCTTTGATGCCCGGCTGCCCGCTGGGCATTGTTTTTTGTGGGGTCGTCGCGGGGGATCACTCGCTTCCTTCGCCCCGGCTCAGCGGCTGCACGGATCGTCGACCGGCACCTCGCGCGGGCGGAAGCGGCGGGCGGCGGCGTCGACCGCGATGTTGAGCCCGGCGGTGATCAGCAGCAGAAAGAGTGCCTGATCGAACATCAGATACTCGAAGCTGGAGTCGATGTAGAACCCCAGCGTGGCGACGCCGAGCATGCCCAGCAGCGCGGTCTCGCGCAGGATCACTTCGGCGCGGTAGCACAACAGTGCCAGCAGATTGGGGTAGAGCCGCGGCAGCAGCTCATAGGCGTAGCGCCCCGACGCCGGCAGCCCGGACATGCCCGGCGTGAGGCCATCGGCGTGGCGCGCCACCAGGAAGGCGATCAGCGCGCCGTTGTGCAGCGCCAGTGCCAGCCACGCCGGCAGCATCGATGGCCCCAGCAGCAGCAGCAAGACGAACGCCAGCATCAGCTCCGGAGTCGAACGCGCCACCACCAGGGTCAGCCGGCCCAGCCCCCGGCTGGCTCGGTTGCCGAAATGGCGGCTGGCCAGCGGCCACAGCAGCAGCGCCAGCACCAGACTCCCCACCATCCCCATCAGCGCCAGCAGCAGGGTGTTGCCGATCGCCGGCAGCAGGTCCGGCATGTCGCGCACCCAGGCCACCAGCCCTGCCGGGTCACCGGCGAGCAGCGGTGCCGGCCACAGGTCGTGGCTGACGAAGCGCCACAGCAGCGCGCCGTCGACCTGGGGCCAGGGCCCGAGCCAGTAGAGCCCGGCGACCAGCAGCAGCGGCAACAGGCGGCGATGCCCCCACCAGTGCAGCGTCGCGATCATCAGATAGAAGATCCACAGCAGGGCCCCGGCTTCGCCGAAGCGGCCCTCGCGGAAGGCACTCTCGAGATAGAACCCCAGCGTCGGCAGGCCGACGAAGCCGAGCAGCACGCTGGCGCGCATGGCGCACTCGAAGCGGTAGCGGGTATAGCTCGCCAGGCGCTCCCACACCAGCGGCAGCTCGGCATAGATGAAGCGTGACAGACGGTCGACGCCGGCGGGCAGGGCGGCTGAGGGTGCGCGCGGTGTCAGCTCAAGGATCTCGGCATAGACCTTGGCGAAGATCCCGGCATAGGGGATCGCCAGCGCGGCCAGTGCGGTGACCGCCGAGAGCCCGAACACCTGCAGGAACAGCAGGGCCCAGAACAGTTCGTGGATCGCGCGGACGAAGGCACACAGCGCGCGCAGCGTGCGCGAACGCGGAAACAGCAGCGCCAGCGGGAACCCCAGCAGCGCGCCGAGGAAGGTGCCCCACAGCGCCACGCTGACGGTGAGGGCGATGGCGTGGAGCGGGTTCTCCAGGGCCAGCCAGTCGGGCCAGGCCAGGCCGCGGGCCATGCGCCACAGCTCCGCCCAGGGGTCGGCGGCGGTGACTTCGAGGTCGGCCAGCGGCAGCAGCAGCAGACACAGGATTACCAGCGCCAGCGAGCGCCGGGCGAGGGTAAGGCCGGGGCTGTCGCCACGCAGCCAGCCGGGGGCGGTGCTCATGCGGACGTTGCGGCGGCGCTGGTCGAGGCGTCGGGGTAGAGCGCATCGAGATCGGCCAGGGTGAGTTCACGGCTGGCGGCATCCAGCTGGACCTGGCCGTCGCGCAGCCCGATCACCCGGTCGAAGTGGCTCAGCGCCAGGCGGTGCTGGTGCAGCGCGATGACGCTGGTGGCGTGCTGGCGCTGGATCCGCTGCAGCAGGCGCAGGGCCTGGTGCGGGTCGACGCTGGCCAGCGGCTCGTCACCGAGGAAGATCTCGCGCTGCTGATAGAGGGCGCGGGCGATCGCCACGCGCTGACGCTGGCCGCCGGAGAGGCGCTCCACCGGTCGGCGCAGCAGGCCGTCGAGGCCGAGCTCGGCGCACAGCGACTCCACCGCCTGCCAGGCTTCACGGTTCGGCCGCAGCAGGTTGAGCAGGTTGGCCAGGGCGCCTTGGCGCTCCAGCCGGCCCATATAGACGTTGTGGTAGACCGAGAGCAGCGGCACCAGGCCGTGGCTCTGTGGGCACCAGGCGGCGAGCGGGTCCAGCCGGGCGCGGATGGCCCCCAGCAGCGTCGACTTGCCGGCGCCGCTCTGGCCCAGCAGGGCTACCTGCTGGCCGCGCGCCAGGGTCAGCGACAGTCCTGGCAGTACGACCCGGTCGGCATGCCCCAGGTCGTCACCGTCGAAGTGAAGGAGTGTCACGCGCGCTCAGCGCAGCACGCCGATCGACTCACCGACCTCCTCGATCGGCGCATAGTCGGCGTTGCTGGCTGGGATGAAACCGGAGCGCGGGAAGCTCTCGAGCAGGGCGGGGTCGGTCATGTCGAGCAGCGCCTTGCGTACCTTGGCGCTGAAGCCCTCGCCGTAGCGTGCGTCGACATCGCCGCGCAGGGTCCACTGATAGTCGGGATAGGTGGGCGACTTCCAGATCACTGCCACCTTGTCGGTATCCACCCGGCCATCGGCGACCGCCGCCTGCCACACGGTGAAGTTGACCGCGCCGACGTCATAGGTGCCGGACTCGACCAGGGCGATGGTGCGCGAGTGGTCGCCGGAGAAGCCGACCCGCGAGAATACCTGCTCGGGGGCCGCATCGAAGCGCTGGCGGATGAAGTGCTCGGGCATCAGCCGCCCCGAGGTCGAGGTCTTGGCACCGAAGGTGAAGCTGTGGCCGCGCACCGCCTCGGGCAGCGCCGTCTCGGAAGGAGCGATGTCGGCTTGCCGATTGGCGATGAAGTAGCTGCGGAACTCGGCGTCCTCCTGGCCCTGGGCGATCGCCTGGGAGCCGGGTACCAGGCGGCGCGCCTGCACCCCGGAGAGGCCGCCGAACCAGGCCAGCTGCACCTGGTCGTTGCGGAAGGCGGTCACCGCCGCGCCGTAGGAGGTCACCGGCACGTATTCGACCTCGACCCCGAGCTTGTCCGAGAGATAGTCGGCGACCTTGGAGAAGCGCTCGACCAGGCGCGACTGATCTTCGTCCGGAATCGCGGTGAAGCGGAAAGTGTCGGCTTGCGAGACGCTGCCGACCAGCATCAGAGCCAGAGCGAACAACCAGCGCATGGCGTGACCTCGAGAAAGGTGTGTCATCGGGAAGGCGCAGTCGCGAGCCAACGGCTCGGGTGCGCGCCTCGGGCGCCTATGGTAACCGCTTTTGCCTATGATCTTTAAGGTGTCTCGTGGTGCGCTTCAGCGCCCAGTAGGCGGGAACTTGGTCGGGCGCAAGCTCTCCTTGATCTTGCGCAGATGCGGCAGGAACGACTTGCCGCGGCGCAGCGTGACGCCGGTGGCGAGCACGTCGATCAGCGCCATGTGGATCATGCGTGAGGCCATCGGCATGTAGACCTCGGTGTCCTCGGCCAGATCGACCGGCAGCAGATCGGTGCACACGTCGGCCAGCGGCGAGCCCTCGCGGGTGATGCCGATCACGGTGGCACCGCTCTCGCTGGCGAGCTGGGCCACCTCGACCAACTCGCGGGTGCGCCCGGTATAGGAGATCACCACGATGACGTCGCCGGTATGCGCAGCGGCGGCGATCATGCGCTGGGTCAGCACGTCGTTGTGCGCCGAGACCGGCAGATTGAAGCGGAAGAACTTGTTGTGGGCGTCGAAGGCGGCGGGGGCCGAGGCGCCGAGGGCGAAGAAGTTGATCTGACGCGCCTGCGAGAGATGATCGACCACACGCTCGATGCGTTTGGGGTCGACCGTGCGCCGCGCTTCGTCGAGGGCGGCGATGGTCGCACCGATGATCTTGTCGGTGTAGGCGCTGGCGTCGTCGTCGCTCTCCACGCTGCGGCTGACATAGGGCGTACCGCCGGCCAGACTCTGCGCCAGCTGGATCTTGAAGTCGGGATAACCCTTGGTGTCGAAGTTGCGGCAGAATCGGTTGACGGTCGGTTCGCTCACCGTGGCAGCCTGTGCCAGAGTGGCTATGCTCATGCCAATCGCGGCATTGGGGTCGCGCAGAATCACGTCGGCGACCTTGCGTTCCGATCGGTTCAGCTCGTCGATCCGCGTTCGGATCCGGGCGATGAGATCGTGGTTGGCCATGCTAGCGGTGAGTCTCCTGGCAGCGGGGCGTGCCATCACTGTTTGACACAAACCCTGCATCCTAGCCCGCGGCGCCGGTGGCGCCAAGCGATGCTGGACGAGCGCTCGACCGCAAACGGTAAGTTAGTGACCGAATCGAGCGTCGTCGTGGGCATGTGATGCGCAAGTCGCGTGTCAACTCGGCCCGGAATGGCGTATTTTATTCGTAAATTAACCACTCAAGCGGAGGGAGGCAATGTCTCGAGAGGCAACGCCCAATGTGGATCTGGCGCTGTTCGGGGCGCTGGGTGATCTGGCGCTACGCAAGCTCTACCCGGCACTCTACCATCTCGACCGGGATGGTCTGCTGGGCGAGCAGACGCGCATTCTCGGCCTGGCCCGACGCGAGAAAGACGCCGACAGCTTCCGTGAGACGGTGCTGGGCATGCTCAAGAAGCGGGTCAAGCCGAAGGAGCAGGATCAAGCCTGCATCGACCGCTTCCTGGCGCGCCTGGACTACTGCCAGCTCGACTTCGATACCGTCGACGGCTATGAGCAGATCCGTGACTGGCACGCCCGCAGCGCCGATGACCAGTGCCCGCTGACCGTCTATCTGGCGGTGCCGGCGAGCATCTACGGCGCCATCTGCGCCAACCTGGAGCGCAGCGGCAGTCTCGACGACGCCTCGCGCGTGGTGGTCGAGAAGCCGATCGGTTACGACCTCGCCTCCTCCCACGAAATCAACGACGCCATCGGCGCGGTCTTCCCCGAGTCGCGGATCTATCGCATCGACCACTACCTGGGCAAGGAGACGGTGCAGAACCTGATCGCGCTGCGCTTCGCCAACCCGATGTTCGGCAACCAGTGGAACCAGAGCCAGATCTCCCACGTCGAGATCACCGTGGCCGAGCAGGTCGGCATCGAGGGGCGCTGGGGCTACTTCGACAAGGCGGGTCAGCTGCGCGACATGGTCCAGAACCATCTGCTCCAGCTGCTCACCATGCTGGCCATGGACCCGCCGGCCAACCTCGACGCCGACGCCATCCGCGACGAGAAGGTCAAGGTGCTCAAGGCGCTCAAGCCGATCGAGGGCGAGGCGCTCAATCGCCACGTGGTGCGCGGCCAGTACGTCGCCGGCGCCATCGACGGCGAGAACGTGCCCGGCTATCTGGAGGAAGAGGACGCCAATACTGCCAGCACCACCGAGACCTTCGTCGCCATGCGCCTCGAGGTCGCCAACTGGCGCTGGGCCGGCGTGCCTTTCTACCTGCGCACCGGCAAGCGCATGCCGGAGAAACTGTCGCAGATCGTCATCCACTTCCGTCAGCAGCCGCACTACATCTTCGATCCCGACCAGCGCAACCTCGCCGCCAACAAGCTGGTGATCCGGCTGCAGCCGGAAGAGGGCATCGCGCTGCAGGTGCTGACCAAGGATGGCGGGCTCGACAAGGGCATGCGTCTGCGCCCCGGCCCGCTGCACCTCGACTTCAACCACGCCTTCCCCAAGGCGCGTATCCCCGACGCCTACGAGCGCCTGCTGCTGGAAGTGATGAAGGGGCAGCAGTACCTGTTCGTACGCCGCGATGAGGTCGAGTATGCCTGGAAGTGGGTCGACCAGCTGATCGACGGCTGGGAGAAGCGCGATATCCCGCCGCGGCGCTATCCCGCGGGCTCCTGGGGGCCGGTGGCGTCGATCGCCATGATCACCCAGGACGGGCGCTCCTGGTATGAAGACTATTGAGTATGAAGACTACTGAGTATGAAGACGGCTGAGTATGAAAACTGCTGACAGCGGCCGTGAGCGCCTCGGCGCGCAGCTCGCCGAGGCCGCCGCCGCGGCGCTTGCCGCCGATCTCGCGAGCCAGCCGCGGGTGCTGCTGGTGCTCTCCGGCGGCACGACCCCGGCGCCGTTCTTGCGCCGCCTCGCCGCGCAGCCGCTCGACTGGTCGCGGGTCGATGTCACTCTGGCCGATGAGCGCTGGGTCGACGCCGATCACCCCGACAGCAATGCGCGCCTGCTGCGTGAGACGCTGCTGACCGGGCCGGCGGCAGCGGCGACCCTGCACCCGCTGACCAGTGCCCACGCCACGCCGGAGGAGGGCGTGGCGAGCGTGGCCGAGCGTCTCGATACGCTGCCATGGCCGGCCAGCCTGGTGGTACTGGGAATGGGCGGCGATGGCCACACCGCTTCGCTGTTCCCCGACAGCCTCGAACTGGGGCTGGCGTTGTGCAGCGACGAGGCGGTGGTGGCGGCGCGTGCGCCCAGCGCCAACCACCCCCGAATCACCCTGAGCGCCGCGCGTCTGCACGCCGCCCGGCGGCATGCGCTGCATATCGTCGGCGACGCCAAGCGCACGGTGCTGGCCCGGGCGCTGGCGGGGGACGACGTGCGCGAACTGCCGATCCGGGCCTTTCTGAGCTGCCCGCTGGCGATCTACTGGGCACCCTGAGCAGGGCGGCCACGGGGGTTAGGGCGCCGACGCTCTGGGCTCACCGGCTAGCGGGGCCCGTCACCGATCATTCAACGAGGAACCTTGTCATGTCATCCACCACCCGTCTCCTGCCGCAGGCGCAGATCGATCGTCTCGACGCCATCTGCCGTGCCACCTCGATCATCCCGGTGCTGGTCATCGAGCGTCTCGACCACGCCGTGCCGCTGGCGCAGGCGCTGGTCGACGGTGGCCTCGACGTTCTCGAGATCACCTTGCGCACCGACTGCGCGGTGGAGGCGATGCAGCGCATCCGTGAGGCGCTGCCTGAGGTCACCCTGGGCGCCGGCACCGTGCTCGGTGTCGAGCAGTACCGGATCTGCGAGGAGCTCGGGGTCGACTTCGTGGTCACTCCGGGCACCACGCCGGCGCTGTTCGAGCACGGCATCGCCAGCGAGGTACCGCTGCTGCCGGGGGTGGCCACGGTCTCCGAGGTCGTCACCGGCTGGGAGCGCGGCTATCGCCGCTTCAAGTTCTTCCCCGCCGAGGCCAACGGCGGTGCCAAGGCGCTCAAGTCGTTCGGCGGGCCACTGCCCGAGGCACTGTTCTGCCCCACCGGCGGGGTGACCGTCGACAACGCCGCCGACTATCTGGCACTGCCCAACGTAATGTGTGTGGGCGGCTCGTGGATGGCGCCGAAGGCGCTGGTCGATCAGGAGGCGTGGGCCGAGATCACACGCTTGACCCGTGAAGCGACGCAGCGCTATCCGCGCTAGGTACCGTCTGAAACGGATGGCTTCTGACACGTCCTGTTGCTGAAAAGTACTGCGCTCGCGGCTTTACCAGGTGGCCTGCCGTCACGCGCTGGATGCATCGAACATCGAGAGAGGGTTGCCCATGACTTCTACGTCGCACTCTGAAGCGCCACGCGTGGCGGTCGTTACCGGTAGCTCCAGCGGGATCGGGCGTGCCGTGGTCGAGACGCTGGCCGCCCGTGGCCAGCGCGTGCTGGCGGTGGATTTCAACCCCGAGGGCAGGGCGGTGGCCGAGTCTGCCGGTGCGCACTTTTTCGAGGCGGATCTGACCGACGGCGCTCAGTGCCGCGGTGCCATCGACACTGCGCTTGAGGCGTTCGGCGGCGTCGATATTCTGGTCAACAATGCCGGTATCCAGCATGTTGCCGATATCGCCCACTTCCCCGAGGAGAAGTGGCGCCAGATTCTCGATCTGATGCTCACCGCGCCCTTTCTGCTCACTCAGGCGGCGTGGCCCCATATGCAGCGTGGCGGTTGGGGGCGGATCGTCAATGTCGCCTCGATCCACGCCAAGGTGGCCTCGCCGGGCAAGGCGGCCTACGTCAGCGCCAAGCATGGCTTGATCGGCCTGACCCGCACCGCGGCACTGGAAGGCGGCGAGCACGGTATCACCGCCAACGCCATCTGCCCGGCCTACGTGCGCACGCCGCTGGTGGAGAAGCAGATCGCCGACCAGGCGCGTCTGAACGCCATGGACGAGGCCGAGGTGGTGGAGAAGATCATGCTCGCCGGGGCCGCGGTCAAGCGCCTGATCGAACCCGCCGAGGTCGCCGAGCTGGTGGCCTACCTGGTCTCCGATGGCGCCGCGGCGGTGACCGGGGCGGATTGGGGGATCGATCTGGGGTGGACGGCCCGCTAAGCGCGAGAGCCTCGCGGGCCGCCGTGGGTCGGGATCAGCTGCGTTCGATCGCGGTGGCGACACCCTGGCCGCCGCCGATGCACAGCGTGGCCAGCCCGCGTGCGACGTCGCGGCGCTGCATCTCGTAGAGCAGCGTGACCAGCACGCGGGCCCCTGAGGCGCCGATCGGATGGCCCAGCGCAATGGCGCCGCCGTTGACGTTGACCTTGTCGGCCGACCAGCCGAGCTCCTTGGCCACCGCCAGGGTCTGGGCGGCGAAGGCTTCGTTGGCCTCGACCAGATCGAGCTGCGCGAGCGTCCAGCCGGCCCGTTCCAGACAGCGCCGGGTCGCCGGTACCGGGCCGATGCCCATGGTGGCGGGGTCGACCGCGGCGTTGGCGCTGGCGCGGAGGGTCGCCAGCACCGGCAGGCCCAGCTCGCGGGCGCGTGCCGCGCTCATGATCAACAGCGCGCTGGCGCCGTCGTTGATCGCTGAGGCGTTGCCGGCGGTGACCGTTCCCTCCTTGCGAAAGGCCGGCTTGAGCTTGGCCAGCGATTCGGCACTGACGCCCTCGCGCGGCTGCTCGTCACGCTCGACGATGATGGCGTCGCCGCGCCGCTGGGGTACCGCGACCGGGGTGATCTCGGCGTCGAAGCGCCCGGCGTCGCGGGCGGCCACCGCGCGGCGCTGGGACTCGGCAGCGTAGGCGTCCTGGGCCTGGCGCGAGATCGCGTACTGCTCGGCCAGGTTCTCCGCGGTGATGCCCATGTGGTAGTCGTTGAAGACGTCCCACAGGCCGTCCTGAATCATGCTGTCGAGCAGTTCGGCGTGCCCCATGCGCAGGCCGGTGCGCGCCTTGGGCAGCACATAGGGCGCCAGGCTCATGTTCTCCATGCCACCGGCGACGACGATCTCGGCATCGCCGCAGCGGATCGCCTGGGCCGCCAGATGCACTGCCTTGAGCCCGGAGCCGCACACCTTGTCGATGGTCATCGCCGGCACGCCGTCGGGCAGGCCGGCTTCGATCGCTGCCTGGCGCGCGGTGTTCTGGCCCAGGCCGGCGCGCAGCACATGGCCCATGATCACTTCGTCGACGCTCGCCGGGTCGATGCCGTCGAGCACCCGACGGATCACCGTGGCCCCCAGGGTGACGGCGGGCACGCTGGAAAGTGCACCCTGGAAGGTGCCGATGGGGGTCCGCGTGGCGGCGACGATGACCGCGTCGCGGTCGTGGTGGGTATCAGGCATGCTGTGTCTCCCGCTGGTCGATCAGCTCGCAGCCGGTGGCCTCTCGGATCTCCTCGAAGGTCACCTCGGGGGCCAGCTCGACCAACGCCAGGCCCTGGTCGGTGACGTCCATCACGCCGAGATCGGTGATGATGCGGTCGACCACGCCGACGCCGGTCAGCGGCAGGCTGCACTCATCGAGAATCTTGTGTTCGCCCTTGGCGGTGTGGGTCATCAGCACCACCACGCGCTGGACCCCGGCGACCAGATCCATGGCGCCGCCCATGCCCTTGACCATCTTGCCCGGGATCATCCAGTTGGCCAGATCCCCCTTGGCCGAGACCTGCATCGCGCCGAGGATCGCCAGATTGATCTTGCCGCCGCGGATCATGGCGAAGGACTCCGCGTTGTCGAAGTAGCTCGAGCCGGGCAGGGCGGTGACGGTCTGCTTGCCGGCGTTGATCAGATCCGGGTCGACGGTCTCCGCGGTGGGGAAGGGGCCGATACCGAGCAGGCCGTTCTCCGACTGCAGCCACACCTCCATGCCCTCGGGGATATAGTTGGCCACCAGCGTCGGCTGGCCGATCCCCAGATTGACGTAGAAGCCGTCGCGCAGTTCGCCGGCGGCGCGTTGCGCCATCTCTTCCTTGTTCCAGGCCATCTCAGTTGCCCTCCCTCAGGGTGCGTTTCTCGATGCGTTTCTCCGGGGTCGGGTTGTGCACCAGACGATGGACGAAGATACCCGGCAGGTGGATGTCGTCGGGGTCGAGGGCGCCGGTCTCGACGATCTCCTCGACCTCGGCGACGCACACCCGGCCAGCCATGGCGGCGAGCGGGTTGAAGTTGCGCGCGGTCTTGTTGAAACGCAGATTGCCGGCGCGGTCGGCGACCTGCGCCTTGACCAGCGCCACGTCCACCGGCAGGCCGCGCTCCATCACATAGTGCTCGCCGTCGAACTCCCGCACCTCCTTGCCTTCGGCGATCTTGGTGCCGTAGCCGGTGCGGGTGTAGAAAGCGGCGATCCCGGCCCCGCCGGCGCGCAGGCGCTCGGCCAGGGTGCCCTGGGGGCAGAACTCGAGTTCCAGTTCGCCGGAGAGGTACTGGCGTTCGAACTCCTTGTTCTCGCCCACGTAGGAGGAGAGCATCTTCTTGATCTGACGGGATTCGAGCAGCAGTCCCAGGCCGAAGCCGTCGACGCCGGCGTTGTTGCTGGCCACGGTCAGGTCGCGCTTGCCGCTGTCGCGCAGGGCCTGAATCAGCGCTTCGGGGATACCGCACAGGCCGAAGCCGCCGACGGCCAGGGTCATGCCATCCTCGATCAGGCCATCGAGCGCGGCCTGCGCACTGGGGTAGCATTTGCCGCGCTGGCGGCTCTCTTGCGTCTCGGCGGTTTGGGTCATGGTGGGCCTCGGTGTGAGCGTTGGCGTTGTACTGTGCGGGTCATGACGACCTCGGTGTCTATGACTATGACCGCTCCTCGCGCTGTTATTAAATTTATTTTCGCCGATAATTATCGAGGTTTTCTCATTAATGAGGCGTTTTGATGACCGTCAAACAGCTCCGTGCCTTTCTCGCGGTGGCCCAGACCCTGAGTTTCGCCAAGGCCTGTGAGCGGCTGCATGTGACCCAGTCGGCGCTCAGCCTGGCGGTCAAATCGCTGGAGTCTCAGCTCGGCGGGGCACTCTTCTCGCGCACCACCCGCCAGGTGCGGCTGACACCGGAGGGGGAGACGCTGCTGCCGCTGGCGCGGCGTCTGCTGGCGGAGTGGGACGACGTCGAGGACGCCATGCGTCGGCGCTTCCACCTGCAGCAGGGGCATCTGGCGATCGCCGCCATGCCGTCGTTCGCCTCCAACCGCCTGCCGCCGCTGATCGCCGCCTTCCGTCAGCGCCACCCGAGCATCGGTGTGACCATCCATGACGTGATCAACGAGCAGGTGGTGGAGATGGTGCTGACCCAGCGGGTCGAGTTCGGGATCGCCTTCGCGCCGCCGGCGCAGCAGGCGCTGGCCTTCACGCCGCTCTATCTCGACCGCTTCGTCGCCGCGGTGCCGCCGGATTCGGCGTTGGCGGTGGCGAGCGAGGTCTCGTGGGCGACGCTGCTCGATCACCCGTTCATCACCCTGCAGCGGCCGTCACAGGTGCGCGTGGCGCTGGAACGCCAGCTGGCGCGGCACGGGGTGAGCCTGCCGGTGGCGTTCGAGAGC
Organism: Salinicola sp. RZ23; assembly: GCF_003206675.1. Taxonomy (NCBI): domain Bacteria; kingdom Pseudomonadati; phylum Pseudomonadota; class Gammaproteobacteria; order Oceanospirillales; family Halomonadaceae; genus Salinicola; species Salinicola sp. RZ23. The sequence continues at coordinate 69,316 of NZ_PZJK01000006.1, read as the reverse complement.
CACCAACTGGCTACCGTGGGCCAGCTGGTCGACAAAGGACTGGGCGTGAGCGCGGTGCCGGCGCTGTGTCGCGAGCAGATGGAGGCCCTGGGGGTGCGCTGTCTGGCGCTTCGTGACCCGGTGATCGAGCGGCCGGTCGGCGTCGTTACCCGCGCCGACCAGCAGCTCTCCTCCACCGCGAGCGCCTTTCACGCGCTACTGGTGGGATCAGGTGGGGAGGTCGTCGAGGTCTGAGCTGCCCGGCAGCGCGGCGAAGGCGCCGGCCCGCGTGGCGGTGAAGGCGCCGCAGCGGGTGGCGAAGGTGAGCGCCGCTTCCAGTTGGGTGTCGTCGGCGAGCCAGTCGGTGAGTGTCTCGCAGGTGACGTCGGCGCGGGACAGGGACGCCAGCAGGCCGCCGATGAAGGCGTCCCCCGCGGCGGTGGTGTCGACCGCCTTGACCTGGGGCGGTGACACCTGCAGCCGGCGCTCGGCGAGATGTGCCACCACCGGACCGGGGCCATCGGTGATCACGATCATGCGCGTGCCGCGGGCCAGCCTGGCGCTGATCCACTCGTCGACGCCCCGGTCGCCGCGTAGTTGGTCGAGCTCCTCCCGGGAGAGCTTGATCAGGTGGGCGCGCTCGAGCAGCTGCTCGACCAGCGCCACGTCGACCCGGCCCTGGGGCCATAGCAGCGGGCGCAGGTTGGCGTCGACGCTGATCAGACAGCCGCCACGGCGGGCGATACTGGCCAGATCCAGGGTGGTGCGGGCGATCTCGGTATCGGTGAGGCTGTTGCTGCACAGGTGCACCAGTGCCGGCTCGGCGAAGATGCCCGAGGGCAGGTGTTCGCGGCGGTAGAGCAGATCTGCCGCCGGCGGCCGGTAGAAGTCGAACTGGCGTTCGCCCTCGCTATCGCGAGAGACGAAGGCGAGGGCAGTGCGCGCCGCGCGGGTGCGCACCACGTGCTGGGTATCGACACCGTGGGCGTCGAGTGCCTCGACGATGAAGTCGCCGAAGCGGTCGTCGCCGATCATGCCCAGGAACACGCTGGGCAGGCCCTGACGAGCGCAGGCCACGGCCGCATTGGCGGGCGCGCCGCCTGCATAGGGGGTGAATGTCTCGGGCCCGGTGTCGTCGCCCAGGCGGCTGGAGAGCATATCGACGAGGGCTTCGCCGAAGGCGATGATGGGGGTCATGGTGTTAGCGATCTCCATGGCGGTCTTGTGGACACGCTGCCTCAATGCCTGCGCGAGCGAGTCGCTTTGTGGCGTGATACGGGGGTGCCAGCGCGGTCGAACACTCGTCTGATCCGATCTCATGACTCGTGTTCTGCGTGCCGTGCGCCGCGCGTACCCTCTCGCTCAGCGATTAATTCAGCGTTTCCCCGGATCCAGGTGGTGGCCAATCAGCGCCGGCGGTACTCAGGGCACCCGGTGGCTGCGTGCTTCCTCGAGCAGGGCAAACCAGGTCGGGCGGTCGAGTTCGAGATTACCGTTCGCCAGCAGACTTTCGATACGTTTTTCGTTCAAGGTGCCGATGACCGGGATCGGCCGCCCCGGCAGGCGCCGCAGCCAGGCCAGCGCGAGCCCGGCGGTGGTCGAGTCGAGACGCTCGGCGAGCTGGGAGAGCGCGCTGCCGAGCACGTCCTCGAACACCGAGCCGCCGCCCAGCGGCGACCACGCCATGGGCGCGAGGCCATCGGCGACGATGGCGTCGTAGAAGCCGTCGAACAGGGCATCCGGATGGGCCAGCGAGAGCTTCAACTGGTGCGCCCCCAGGCGGTGGTGCATCGCCGCCTGCAGGCGCCGCCACTGCTCGGGAAGGAAGTTGGAGACCCCCACTGTGCCCACCTTGCCGGCGTCGATGGCGGCGTCGAGGGCGCGGCCGGTGGCCTCGGCGTCCATCAGCGGATCCGGCCGGTGAAGCAGATAGTGGTCGAGCCGCTCGACCCCGAGGCGGGCGAGGGAGCCGTCGATGCTGGCGCCGAGATAGTCCGCTGAGGTGTCGTAGTGCTTGACCCCGAACGCGGAGCGATCGCGCCTGGGCAGCACGATGCCGCCCTTGGTGACGAGATGGATCTGTGCCCTGAGTGCCGGGCGCCGCCGCAGGGCGTCGCCGAAGCGTTGCTCGCACTGCTGGTCGGCGTAGATATCGGCGTGGTCGAACCAGTTGAGCCCCTGGTCGACGCGGCGTTGCAGCCAGTCGCCGAGCGTTTCGGGATCGGCGAACTCGGGGCGCTCGTGAAGACGCATCGTGCCTAGGATGAAGGGGACGTCGAATACCGGCGTCTCAGTCATGATCGGATGCCTTGACGATGGTGGTGGCCAGCAGGTGCTGCCCGTCGGGGACCAGCCAGACAGGGTCGACCCGGGTGCAGGCGGCCTCGACGCAGAGGAAGCGTTGGCCGACCTCGGCAGGGGTATCTCCCGGCAGGCCCTCGCCCGGATGCCACACCACGGTGGAGTCGCTGCCCTGCTTGGTGATCAGCAGGCGCCGCTGGCCGTCGTCCAGCACCACCGGGCGGTTGGACTGGTAGATGCGATCCAGCGCGCCGCGGATACCCAGCTCGCCCTGCTGTTGCTTCTCGGCGAAGCGCTCGAGCTTGTCCAGATAGCGCGCGCCTGCCAGTCCCTCGACGCGGCAGCGATGCGTATCGGCGACCGCGAAGTAGGTGTGCAGCGCGCCGGTCAGCTTGACCGGCGTGGTGCCGGTGTGGCGGGTGAACAGCTCGACGCTGAGCTTGTGCGCGTTGGCGTGGACCACCACATTGGGTGTCAGCTCGTCGTGCAGGCGTTCCTGCGGCGAGAGATGGATCTCGACCCCGCTGCCGGAGATATCCTCGTCGACCGCGTCCAGGCGCCACTCGGCGGTGCGCGCCGGGCCGTGCATCGGCCCCTTGCCGTCAGGCGACTCATCGGCGAACCACGGCCAGCACAGCGGAATACCGCCGCGAATCGCCCCCGGCAGCGCCTGTGGCGTGGGCGTCACCCAGAGCCAACCATCCTGCGGGTCGGGCACCGGCCGGTCGCCTGCGGCATCGGGCGGGAAAGGCAAAAAGTGCAGGAGCTGCGCGCCCTGCAGCGAGAGCGCGAGTTGGCCCCAGTCGGCATTGATCAGCAGCACTCGGCGGCCTTCCCAGGTCGTCTCGCGCTGGCCGTCGGTCGCCGCGATCAGATCGGCGAGCGTATCGGGAATCATGTCACTTCCTCGTTATGCAGAGCTTCCGCCGCGCCCAGCAGGCCGGTCCACGGCGCCGTCACCACCCAGGTGGGGATGCCGGCAGTGTAAGCGCTCAGCCGTCCCTTGTCGGCAAAGGCGCGGCGGAAATCGCTGCGCGGCAGCCACTCGATCAGGCGCGGCGTGATGCCGCCACAGAGATAGACCCCGCCCAGCGCGCCCAGGGTGAGTGCGGCGTCGCCGCAGACGCTGCCCAGAATCTTGAGAAAGCGCATCAGCGTCTCGCGCGCGACCCGATCGCCGGCCCGCGCCGCACCGGTGACCTCGGCGGGGGAGTTGTAGCCGGGAGTGACGCCCAGCAGCGCGGCGTGGGCGAGATAGAGATCGAGCAGTCCCTGGCCGCACAGCAGGCGCTCGATCGAGACCCGGCCATAGCGTGCGCGGAAGAAGTCCAGGATCTGACGCTCGCGCTCGTCGGTGGGGGCGAAGGTGGCGTGGCCGCCCTCGGTGGTCAACGGGATCCAGTGGCGCTGGCTCGGCACCAGGCCGGCCATGCCCAGGCCGGTCCCCGGGCCGATCACCAGCCGCGGGCGGCGCGGCTCGGCCTCGCCGTCACCCACCGGCGTCAGGTCCTTGGCATCGATATGGGGGATGCCCAGGGCCTGGGCGGTGAAGTCGTTGATGACCTTGAAGGTACCCAGGCCCAGCGTTTCTGCGACCGCCTTCTTGGAGAACGCCCAGTCGTTGTTGGTCATCTTGACCCAGTCTTCGTGCACCGGGCAGGCGAAGGCCAGGCACGCCTCGCTGGGGGGCTCAGCGCCGACCTTCTCGAGGTAGGCCTGGATCGCTTCGACCAGCCCTGCGTAATGATTGCAGGGCAGGGTCTCGATCGCCTGCAGCTCGACGCTGCCGGGGGCGACCAGGGCGAAGCGGGCGTTGGTCCCGCCGATATCGCCGATCAAGGCGAGTGTCGTCATGAGTGCCCTCCGGGCAGATCGGCGGCGTCGAAGCCACCGAAGACGGCGGCCCCTTCTTCGGCGCCGCCGACCAGTTGTCTGAAGCCGGCGAAGAGTTCGCGGCCCATGCCGTGATGATAATGATCCAGGTCGCAGATTGCAGGTTCGCGACTGGCCCATTCGGCGGCGTCGACCAACGCGCGGAGTTCACCGTTGTCCGGATCGAGGCTGACCACGTCGCCGTCGCGCAGATAGGCCAGCGGGCCGGCGTCGACCGCTTCCGGGGTGACATGGATGGCCGCCGGGACCTTGCCCGAGGCGCCCGACATGCGCCCGTCGGTGACCAGGGCGACGCGGTGGCCGCGATCCTGCAGCACCCCCAGGAAGGGCGTCAACTGATGCAGCTCGGGCATGCCATTGGCCCGCGGCCCCTGGAAGCGCACCACCACGATCACGTCGCGGTCGAGTTCGCCGCCTTCGAACGCCGCCTTGACCTGGCTCTGGTCGTCGAAGATGCGCACCGGCGCCTCGACGCGACGCTGTTCCGGCTTGACCGCGGAGACCTTGATCACGCCGCGGCCCAGGTTGCCGTCGAGTACCGCCAGGCCGCCGGTGGGGGAGAAGGCCCGGGCCACCGGACGCACCACCTCTTCGTCGAGGCTCTCGCGGGTCCCTTCGCGCCACACCAGCTGGTCGCCGTCGAGGAACGGCTCCTGGGTGTAGGCGTGCATGTCGGTACCGAAGGCGCTCTTGACGTCGGCGTGCATCAGCCCCGCCCCGAGCAGCTCGCGCACCAGCAGGCTGACCCCGCCGGCGGCATGGAAGTGGTTCACGTCGGCCTGGCCGTTGGGATAGATCCGGGTCAGGCTGGGGATCACCGTCGACAGCTCGGCGAAGTCGTCCCAGGTGATGGTGATGCCGACCGCCGCGGCCATCGCCACCAGGTGGAGGGTGTGGTTGGTCGAGCCGCCGGAGGCGAGCAGGCCGATCATCGCGTTGACGATCGCCTTGGCAGTGATCTGGCGATAGAAGGGGTGGTAGTCGCCGCCCTGTTCGCTGTTGCGAATCACCTGCTCGGTGCCGTAGCGGGTGATGGCGTCGCGCAGCGGGGTGCCGGGATTGACGAAGGAGGTGCCCGGCAGGTGCAGCCCCATCATCTCCAGCATCAGCTGGTTGGAGTTGGCGGTACCGTAGAAGGTGCAGGTGCCGGGGCTGTGATAGGACTCCGACTCCGCCTCGAGCAGCGCATCGCGGCCGACCTTGCCTTCGGCATAGAGCTGGCGGATGCGCGATTTCTCGTTGTTGGGCAGACCGCTGGGCATGGGGCCGGCGGGGACGAACAGCGCCGGCAGATGGCCGAAGCGGGCCGCGCCGATGAACAGTCCCGGCACGATCTTGTCGCATACACCGAGGTAGAGGGCGCCGTCGAACATGTTGTGCGACAGCGCCACGGCGGTGGCCATGGCGATCACGTCACGGGAGAAGAGTGACAGCTCCATGCCGGGCTGGCCCTGGGTGACACCGTCGCACATCGCCGGCACGCCACCGGCGAACTGGGCGGTGCAGCCCATGCCGCGGGCGGCCTGCTTGATCAGCTCGGGGAAGTGTTCGAGGGGTTGGTGCGCCGAGAGCATGTCATTGTAGGAGGAGACGATGCCGATGTTGGCGCTGTTCATCAGCTTGAGACTGTTCTTGTCGCCGGCGCCGCAGGCGGCGAAGCCGTGGGCCAGGTTGCCGCAGGAGAGCTCGCCGCGATGCACGCCACGCCGGTGCTGGCGCGCCATGCGTTCCTCATAGAGGCGACGACGGTCGGCGGAACGGTCTTCGATACGTCGAGTCACGCGGTCGATCGTGGGGTTGAGCATCAGGGTCTGCCTCATCGAGCTGTCGTGGTTGTTTGGTAAACTTACCAAAAAAAATGCCCGGTAGCCGTGAATGCGGCGTTGGTATTAGTCTTTCGGGGTAATATTTTTTCATGGCGCGATGTTCTAGACTGTCAGCAGTCAAGGACTATCGTCAGTTCAGGCTTCGAGACTGCCCCGGGTTGCCGCAGTGCCCCGGCCTCGTGACCCATCGATCGCCCCGTCCCGCTCGGGGTTTCGCCATCTGAGAGGAGAGAGCACCATGACTTTGCGTGTCGCCATCAACGGATTCGGCCGTATCGGTCGCAACGTACTCCGCGCGCTCTACGAGAACGGCTACCGCGATCGCATCCAGGTCGTCGCCATCAACGACCTGGGTGACCCGGCGCTGAACGCCCACCTGCTGCGTCACGACAGCGTGCATGGCCGCTTCGGCTTCGAGGTCGGTCACGACAGCGAGACTCTGAGCGTAGACGGTGACAGTATCCGCATCCTCTCGGAGCGCGACCCAGCCCAGCTGCCGTGGCAGTCGCTGAACGTCGATCTGGTGATGGAGTGCACCGGGTTGTTCACCAAGCGTGACGCGGCCGCCAAGCACATCGAGGCTGGCGCCGCCCGCGTGCTGATCTCGGCGCCCAGCCCCGATGCCGACGCCACCATCGTGTTCGGCGTCAACGAGCAGGTGCTGAAGGCCGAGCACCGTGTGGTCTCCAATGCTTCCTGCACCACCAACTGTCTGGCACCGGTGGCCAAGGCGCTGCAGGATGCCGTGGGTATCGAGAATGGTCTGATGACCACGGTCCACGCCTACACCAACGACCAGAATCTTTCCGACGTCTATCACAAGGACCCGTACCGCGCGCGTAGCGCCACCCAGTCGATGATTCCGACCAAGACCGGTGCCGCCGCGGCAGTGGGCCTGGTGCTGCCTGAGCTCAATGGCAAGCTGGACGGTCTGGCGGTGCGTGTGCCGGTGATCAACGTCTCGCTGGTCGACCTGACCTTCACCGCGGGCCGTGACACCACCAAGGAGGAGATCAACCAGATCGTCGAGAAGGCCGCTGCCGCCTCGCCGGTGCTGGCGGTCAACGCCCAGCCGCTGGTCTCGATCGACTTCAACCACGACCCCAACTCCTCGACCTTCGACGCCAACCACACCCGCGTCAACGGTCGGCTGGTCAAGGTCATGGCCTGGTACGACAATGAGTGGGGCTTCTCCAACCGCATGCTGGATACCGCGCTGGCGATGCAGGCTGCCGCCTGATCCTACTGGGTCGCCGAATGGCGTGGGCGCGCTGCGCCACGCCATGCTGACGGCCGCGCGAGGTACTCCTCCCCATGGCGCTCTCTAGAGCGCCATTTTTTTGGCCCGATGTTCAGCAGGCCGACATCCTGGTTGTCAGCGGGACGACATCATGGCCCAACGCGCTCATGAGTTGTCCGGCGTCGCTGATAGGCCTCCCAAGGCATGCGCCCTGGTATGACGAGGGGCGATCCAACGAGACTGGCAGTGGGCGCCGGGGCTGGTACCATGGCGGCGATTCTCGGGAAGCCATCCGTACAGGGCGCCTGACAGGGTCGATCGGTGACCCGGGAAATATCGATTCAAGTTCTTTTAGCTGCTGCCGATAGAGTCTGAAAGTTTGAATTATACTTAGATATGCGCTTGAGACTTGGCCTGACGCGACTCTCTCCTCTAAGGTAAGACGGCTCTAATTCTCTAATTCATTATCATTCAACGCCGTGCCGAGGTTGGCAGTGCCATGCAGCAGACGATCCTCAACGCTCATCGCTTGATCGGCGAGACGCTTCGCGAACCCGGCCGAGAGCGGCTCGGACGCATCGTAGGGGTGGACCAGGCGCGCCGTGTGCCGCTGGTCTTCGTGCTCTGGCAGGGCCAGCAGGGCATCCAGCGCATCGAGCTGAGTGTCGATGATCTGCGCCAGCTGGTCGCTTCCTGCGAGCGGCGTTATGCCACTGCCAATCCCGCGACCGATGCGGCAGGATCGGCGACGAGCGACACCTCTCGGGACGCCGAGGTCGCGCCGCGGCGACGTGCCGGCTTGCGCTGACAACCCGTCTTTACCCACTGCGCCGCCAGTCGCTGCGGCAACATGAGATTGGAGCATGAATCGATCCGATGCCCTGGTTGGCGCGAGCGAGCCGAGCGACGAGGCGCAGCAGTGGCTGCGAGCCATACCGGCTGCCGTCTATGTGACGGACGCCGGCTGGTGGCTGGGAGAAGTCCGCTTCGTTGCCGATGCGGTCGCCGATCTGGGCGGACGCTCCGCCACCGACTACCTCGACCATCCCCAGCGCTGGCTGACCGCGATCGGTGAAACCAGTCGGCTGCAGGCGCTCGAGCGGCTGCAGGCAGCGCTCGACGCCGGCGACACGCAGGTGACTCTTACCTACACGCTGAGCCACGTCGACGGCTCCTCGTCTCGCATCGCCGACACCCTCAACATTCAGCGCGATGCCGAGGGCCAGGTCGTGGCGCTGGTCGGTGTGCTCGAGCGGGTGGCCACCGCGGGCGCCGGTGATGCCGCCTCGCGTGCCCTGCTCGAGCACAATCCTGATCTACTGCTGGTGCTGGATGCCGACCTCGCCTGCCGTGCGGCTGCCGGGGCGGCGGCGCGGGTGCTGGGGGCCAGCGCCGAAGCGCTGGTCGGGCGCTCGCTGTTCGAGTTGATGGCGCCCGAAGATGCGCCACGGGTACAGCGCGCTCTCGATGAGCAGGCGGTGACCGCGGGAGCGGTGCTGCTCGAGCTGCGCCTGCGCCACCGTGACGGCAACTACCGCTGGTGCGAGATCCACTTCGCCGCCGACTGCGATGCTGTCTGCAGCGTCTCCCCCGGCTGGGTCGCGGTGGCCAGGGACATCACCGAGCGCCGCCGTCAGGCGCTGCAGTGGGATGCCTATGACGCCACCGATGAGCTCACCTCGGCCCTCAATGAGCGCGCCTTCCTGGGACTCCTGCGCCAGGCGGTGGCGATGGGCGACGTCCATGGGCGGCTGTCGCTGATCGTGTTCGAGGTCGACGGCTTCAGCGATATCGTCACCCGCTGGGGGCGTGAAGGGGGGGACCTGGTCCTCGCCTGCATCGGCGAGATGTGTCGCGCCACCCTGCGCGAACGGTTCAGCTTCGGTCGCCTCGACGCGCGCGGCTTCGCACTGCTGCTGAGCGGCAAGTCGCTGCAGGAGACCTCCGCCATCGCCGAGCGGCTGCGCGCGCGTTTCGGTACCACACGGGTCGAGTTCCATGGCCACTGGTTGGCGTTCTCGGTTAGTCTGGGCGTGGCCGAGCGTCGCCAGGGCGAGCCGCCAGAGAGGTTCCTGGCACGCGCCCACAGCGGGCTCGAGGTGGCGATGACCCATGGCGGTAACCGCGTTCAGCAGGCGCCCTGAGCGCCGCCTCGAGGGTTGAGTCTGGTCGATCAGAGGTGGCGGAGACGCGCGGAACCGACATGCGCGAGCCGCCGGTAAATACCGCGATCGGGACCGAGAGCCAGCAGGACACGAGAGCAACGGGGTTTCGGGAGCCACTGGAACACAAGAGTCAACGGGAGCGGCGCGTCACGACGACGCCCTGGCGCCGCCGACCCGCAGTCAACGCAAGGAGAACGATGATGGGACGACTGCTGCTGGCCATGTTCGTCAGCCTGATGAGCCTGCCGCTGTGGGCCGACGAGGTAGTGGGCCCCCATGTGCAGGGCGAGACCTTCGAGTACACCACCGGGGGCCAGACCTACAAGGGCTACCTGGCCTACAACGCCAGCGACGACCAGCCACGCCCCGGGGTGCTGCTGGTGCATGAGTGGTGGGGCCTGAACGACTACATCAAGCACCGCGCCGACCAGCTCGCGGCACTGGGCTTCGTCGCCCTGGCGGTCGACATGTACGGCGATGGCAAGGTCGCGCAGCATCCCGACGACGCCAAAGCGTTCTCCAGTCAGGTGATGCAGGACTGGCCGGCGGCGCGGGCGCGGCTCGATGCGGCGCTGGCGGCGCTGCGTCAGCATCCGGCGGTGGATGGCGATCATATCGCCGCCATGGGCTACTGCTTCGGCGGCGGCGTGGTGATGAACATGGCCCTGGCAGGCATGCCGATCGACGCCGCGATCAGCTTTCACGGCAGCCCCACCCAGGCGGTGAGCCAGCCACAGCCGTTCGACGGCCTGGTGCGGATCTACAACGGTCAGGACGATCCGCTGGTCGACAAGCAGGCGCTGGCCGACATGGCCGCGACCCTGGAGAAGGACGGTGCCAAGGTGCGCGTGGTGGAGTACCCGGGGGCGACGCACGCCTTCACCAATCCCGAAGCCGACGCCCTGGCCAAGGAGTTCGACCTGCCGCTGGGCTACAACGCCGCGGCGGACGCGGCCTCCTGGCAGGCTGCGCTGCTGACACTGGACAAGGCGCTCAACCAGTAACCGCCACCGCCCGCGGTCAGTGACCGCGGGCGGTGTCAGCCATGCGTCGGCGCCGCGCGCTCAGTCGCGATGGTTGAGCGCCAGCACGCGCTGGGCTAGGGCGATCATCTCCGGGTCGCCGGTGTGCTTGTCGGGCACGTCCGAGAGCTTGACCACCGGCAGCCAGTGCTGCCCCTCCGGGCGCGCCTCGACCATCTTGATCACCATGTTCATCGGCGTCGCGCCGACGTCGTTGGTGAAGTTGGTGCCGATCCCGAAGGCCATGCCGATGCGGTCCTTGCAGAAGGTGTGGATCCGTTCGACCCGTTCCGGCGTCAAGGCGTCGGAGAAGATGATGGTCTTGCTGCGCGGGTCGATGCCCAGGCGCTCGTAGTGGGCGATGGTCTGGGAGGCGAAATCGATCGGGTCGGCGCTGTCATGGCGCACGCCGTCGAAGAGCTTGGCGAACTTCTTGTCGAAACTCTCGAAGAACGCCTTCGAGGTGAAGGTGTCGGTCAGCGCGATGCCCAGATCGCCGCGATAGACGTCGACCCAGTGCTCCAGCGCCAGACTGTTGGCCATCTTGAAGCCGAAACGGGCGCCGTGGAACATGAACCACTCGTGGGCATGGGTGCCGATCGGCTTGACCCCGTGGCGCATCGCCAGCATCACGTTGCTGGTGCCGCTGAAGGCGCTGCCGCCATGGTGGCGCAGGGCACCCACCACGCGATCCTGAACGTCGAAGGAGAAGCGCCGTCGGGTACCGAACTCGGCGATCTTGAGCCCCAGGCGCTGGTACTGCTCGATCTTGTCCCGGGTACGCGTCTCGACCGTGGCGTCATCGTCGCGGGGCACCTGGCGCAGGCGATACCAGAGCTCGCTGATCAGCGCCATCAGCGGCACTTCCCACAGGATGGTGCGATACCACAGCCCCTCCATGGTCACCGACAGCTCGCTGCCGCGCTGCACGATGCTGACCTCGTCGGGGTTGTAGCGGAAGCCGGCGAGAAAATCGAGATAGGTGGGGTCGAGGTAGGGACAGGTCTGCTCGAGGTAGCGCTTCTCGTCCTCGCCGAGGGTGAGATCGGCCATGGCGTCGACCGCGCCACGCAGGGCATCGCCGAAGCCCTCCGGGAAGGCGTGCTCGCCGCGGTTGATGAAGGCGTAGCGCGCCTGCGCGTAGGGGAAGCGCTTGATCACGGCGTTCTGCATCGTGATCTTGTAGAAGTCGTTGTCCAGAAGCGAAGTTAGCATGAAGTCTCGTCTACGGCGTGGTCGAGTCGCTGAGCCGGGGCTCTCCGGGGTGCCCGGAGGCGATTACATGAAGGCCATGATACCGAACATTGTCGCGACGAAGCCGCCGAACAGCAAAAGCCCGGCCAGCGACAGCAGAATCAGCAGGTAGCCCAGGATCAGACCCGCCAGCGCCCAGCTGTCGCCGGACTCCCGGCTCGCGCGGATCTGGTGGCGGGCGAGATGACCGCACACCACACCGCCCAGCGCGGCCGGCGGCACCAGGGTGCCGAGCACACTGAGTGCGAAGGCGACCAGCGCCATCACGTTGGTGGGACCTGGCGGTGACGGCGGCGGGGTGGGGTGAAGGTCGTTCATGGTATCGGTCGTCGTGATGTCGCTGGCGATGCCCCAGAGTATCGCACGCTTGCCGGACGCTCTCGACGTTTTCGGTGCCGCGCCCTGCGGGCTATCGACTAGGCTGTCAGCGCGGCCCGGCGGCATGAGCGGCACGCGCGCTCAACAGGGACGCGTTCAACCGGGAGGAGAGAAGTGGCATGGCACAGCAGGAAGAGCGTCAGGGAGCGCCGCAGGGCGCGCTGCGGGTTGCGCGGATCGATAGCCTGGCGGCGCTGGATGCGGCCAGCTGGAACGCGGTGGTGGGCACGGGCTATCCGTTTCTACGCCACGAGTTTCTCGCCGCCCTCGAGGCGTGCGGCTGCGCCTGCGCCGAGACCGGCTGGGCGCCGGATCATCTACTGGTCTATCGCGGCGCGCGGCTGGTGGCGGTGCTGCCGCGCTATGCCAAGGGTCACTCGCGCGGCGAGTACGTGTTCGACTGGGCCTGGGCGGATGCCTGGGAGCGCGCCGGCGGCGACTACTACCCCAAGTCGCTGTCCGCGATCCCGTTCACCCCGGCGAGCGGTCCGCGGCTGGGCGTGGTCGCCGACGAGTCGCGCGCTGCGGTGATCTCGGCGCTGGGCCCGGTACTGCGCGACAGCGGCATGCAGAGCTGGCATCTGCTGTTCGCCAGTGATGACGAGGTGGCGGCGTGGCAGGCGGACTTCGGCGCGCCGCTGCTCGAACGCTGCGCGGTGCAGTTCGCCTGGTGCGACGCCAGCTATGGCGACTTCGAGGGCTTTCTCGCCGACATGAGCTCGCGCAAGCGCAAGGAGATCCGGCGTGAGCGCCGGCGGCTGGCCGAGCAGGGCTTCGTGTTCGAGCGCCTCACCGGGGCGGCGATCGACGATGCCGCGCTGGAGCAGTTCTACCGCTGCTACTGCATGACCTATCTCGAGCGCGGCCAGCACCCCTATCTCAACCTCGACTTCTTCACCCTGCTGCGTGACGCCCTGGGCGATGCGATGATGCTGGTCAGGGCCAGCATCGATGGCCGTGCGGTGGCCGCCGCGCTCTGCTTCGAGGGCGACGACACCCTCTACGGACGCTACTGGGGCAGCGAAGTGGCAGCGGATTTCCTGCACTTCGAGACCTGCTACTACCAGGGCATCGAGCACTGTCTGGCGCGCGGGCTGTCGCGCTTCGATCCGGGCACCCAAGGCGAGCACAAGCTCACCCGCGGCTTCGCCCCGGTACTGAGCCGGTCGCTGCACTATCTGGAACACGATGGCTTCCGCGAGGCGGTGGCGCAGTTCTGCCGCGAGGAGCGCGCTTATGTCGAGAGATATCTCGAGCAGTGCCGCGGGCGACTGCCGTTCCGCCAGACACCGGCGGGCCATGGGGCCGCGGCGGACAACGATGATTGACGGCGCGCACGCCGTGACGAGGACCGACAAGCGATGGATTTTCTCACTGAAGCCGCCGTGCTGCTGGGCGCCGCGATCATCGCGGTACCGCTGTTCAAGCGCCTGGGGCTGGGCTCGATTCTGGGCTATCTGTGCATCGGGCTGATCGCTGGCCCCTCGGTGAGCGGTTTCATCTCCGAGCCCGAGACGGTGCTGCACTTCTCCGAGTTCGGCGTGGTGATGCTCCTGTTCATCATCGGTCTAGAGCTGGAGCCCAAACGCTTGTGGTCGATGCGCAAGCGCCTGTTCGGGCTGGGGTCGCTGCAGCTCGCCGGCTGTGCGGCGCTGCTGACACCGATCGGTCTGCTGCTGGGACTGGCGCCGAGCATCGCGATCTTTCTCGGTCTGACGCTGGCATTGTCGTCGACCGCCTTCGCACTGCAGGTGCTAAACGAGCGGCGCCGGTTGGCCACGCCCCACGGCCAGAGCGCCTTCGCCATGCTTCTGTTCCAGGATCTGGCGGTGATTCCGCTGCTGGCGTTGCTGCCGTTTCTCGCCGGGCGTGCGGATGCTGCCCCTGATGATATCTGGATCATGGCGCGCAGCGTCGCCATCGTGGTCGCCGCGATCGTGTTCGGGCGGCTGGTGTTCCCGCGGGTGCTGGCCCTGATTGCGCGCAGCGATATCCATGAGATCTTCACCGCCGCCGCGCTCTTTCTGGTCCTCGGCATGGCGCTGGCGATGGAGTGGGCAGGGCTGTCGATGGCGTTGGGGGCCTTTCTCGGCGGCGTGATGCTGGCGGATACGCCCTATCGCCATGAGCTCGAGGCCAACATCGAGCCGTTCAAGGGGCTGCTGCTGGGGCTGTTCTTCATCGCCGTGGGGATGTCGGTGAATCTCGCCCTGGTGCTCGACAACGTGCTGCTGGTGATCGGCCTGGCGCTGGCGATGACCCTGGCCAAGATGCTGGTGCTGGCCGCGATCGGGTGGCTGGCAAAGCTGCCGCGCACCGAGATTCCGCGGCTGGCCACGGTGATCGCCCAGGGCGGCGAGTTCGACTTCGTGCTGCTCACTGCCGCCGTCGCCGCCGGGGTGATCGATCAGCGCATTGCCAGCCTGTGCATCGCGGCGGTCACGCTGAGTATGGCGGCGACGCCATTTCTCTATCAGCTGGGCGAGACGCTGGGCAACCGGCTCAAGGAGACGCGCCCCTACGACACCGACTTCGGTGACGAGACCCCGCCGGTGGTGATCGCCGGCCTTGGACGCTTTGGCCAGATGGTGGGGCGTATGCTCAAGATGCAGGGCATCGCCTTCACCGCCCTCGACCCCAACATCACCCAGGTCGAGTTCATCCGCCGTTTCGGGTCGCGCATCTTCTATGCCGATGCCACGCGGCTCGATCTGCTGCGCGCGGCGGGTATCGACAAGGCGCAGCTGCTGGTGATCGCGGTCGACGGCGAGAACGCGGCGCTGACCATCGCACGTCTGGCCAAGACGCACTTTCCTCAGCTCAAGGTGTATGCCCGTGCGCGCAATCGCCATCACGCCTGGAAACTGATGGAGCAGGGGGTGGATGGGGTGGTGCGTGAGACCTTCGCCTCGAGCATGGAAATGAGTGTCGAGGTGCTCAAGGGCATGGGCTACCCCAGCTCCAATGCGATCAATGCGGTGCGTACCTTCCGCGATTTCGACAATCAGCTGCTCAAGGATACCTACACCCATCGCAACGACACCGAGCAACTGATGGCGACCGAGAAGGCCGCCATGGAGGAGTTCAAGTCGCTGTTCCAGCAGGAGCTCGACCGCGGCCGCGGCAAGGGCGGCGAGTCCGATCAAGCCGACGACGAGAGTGAGGAGAGCACCGATGATGCAGAGGCTGGCGCAACGTCTCGCTGAACTCGATGACACCTTCCGCGGCAGCCTGACGCCGCTTTCCGGTGGCGACAGCGGCGCTGGCGTTTGGCGCTTGGAGGCGGCGACGCCGCTGATCGTCAAGTGTGACCAGCCCGAACGCCTCGCCGGTGAAGCCGACGGGCTGGCCGCGCTGGCGACGACCGATACCCTGGTGGTGCCGCGGGTTGTGGCACTGGCCGGGGATCTGCTGGTGATGGAGGCGCTGGACGCCGGCGGTCCGCGCGATGGCGCTCGGCTCGGCGAGGGGCTAAGGCAGCTGCACGCCGTCACCCGTGACCCCGTAGCCGAGCATGGCTGGGGGCGCGACAATGCCTGCGGGCTCACCCCGCAGCCCAATGCCATGCTGGCCGATGGCCGCGCCTTCCAGCGCGAGCGCCGGCTGCTGCCGCTGGTGCGCGCCTGCTGCGACCGAGGCCTGCTGGACGCGCCACTGGCGGCAAGGATCGAGCGGGTCGCCGCGACGCTGGAGAGCTGGCTTGCGGACCAGCCGCCGTCACTGGTGCATGGCGATCTGTGGTCGGGCAACGTGCTGTTCACGCCGCGCGGGCCGGCGATCATCGATCCGGCGGTCTATCGTCACTATCCCGACGTGGACGTGGCCATGCTGAGTCTGTTCGGCGACCCGGGCGCGGCCTTCCACGAGGCCTATTGGGATGGCCGGCGCCCGGCCGACTGGTCACGCCGTGAGGCGCTGTTTCAGCTCTATCCGCTGCTCAATCACCTCTATCTCTTCGGCGCCGGCTATCGCGGCGGGGTGTCGCGGGCCGTCGACCGGGTGCTGGCGGCCTGAGCCGGCAGGAGCGAGAGGCGTGCCATGCGCGGTCGAATCAGGCTCGCGGACCAGCGCATGGTGTCGGAGTCGGCTAAAGTAGCCAGAATTACATCAGTAGCTATTAACCTATGAGTGGCGCCCAGTCAGGGGAGTCGAGTCACCTGGCCCCACACCGCAGTATGCTCAGCGTTCGCCGGGCAGATGGGCGATACGCGTAAAGAAGGTCTCGATCATGCGCGGCCCGGTCTCGTCCAGCGCGTACTGGGTCGGGTCTCGCAGCCAGTCGTGCATCAGGCCGCCGAACATCGACATCAGCATGCGGCAGGCGATCTCGGGGTCGACGTCCTTGCCCAGAGCCCCGTCGCGCTGGGCCTGTTCGAGGCGTTCGACCATGGTGTCGTAGCACTCCTGGGCCAAGTGGCTCTGCAGCCCCAGCATGTCGATGTCGCCGGAGGATTCGCAGCGGTGGAAGAGAATGGTGTGTACCCGCTGGGAGCGCGGGCGCTGCAGGCGCTCGAGGGCGTGCAGGCAGGCCAGGCGCAGGCTGGTCAGCGGCGCGTGGGGGCGCTCGGGGTCCTCGACATCGTCGAGCAGCTGGCGCAGCGGCATCTTGACCCGGTCGAGCATGGCGTGGAACAGGTCGGACTTGTTCTTGAAGTGCCAGTAGACGGCGCCGCGGGTCATGCCGGCCTGGCGCGCGATCTGCTCGAGCGATGCGCGCGAAACACCGCGCTCCAGAAAAACGATCTCGGCGGCGTCGAGCAGCGCCTCGCGGGTGGCTTCGGCCTCGGCCTTGGTGCGTTTCGGCATGGTGGTGTCGTCATGAGCGTTGATAAAGGCGGCGTGTGGCTCGATCTTTCTCGGTGGTGTCGAGTCCCTGGCGCGAGAATACCCCATTCATTGGCAAGTTTACATTCATGTATGTATGCCTGTAAGCTCGCCACATTCCCTTAGGCACTCTTTCCAGGACGGAGACTCATGCGCCCTACACTCATGAATCGCCCCATCGGTATCGGTGGCGCGATATTGCTCTCGCTCGTACTGTCCGCCTGCGGCGGCGACGAGTCATCCAGTGCCAGCGACAAGCAGCAGGGGCAGCAGAAGCCGCCGACCCAGGCCCAGGTGCTGGATGTCAAGGCGCGCGACATCGGGCTGTCCAAGACCTATCCGGGCATGATTCGCAGCGACCAGGAGGTCACGGTGATGGGGCGGGTCGAGGGCATTCTCGAGGCGCGTCACTACCGCGAGGGCAGTCTGGTCGAGAAGGGCGACAAGCTCTTCACCATCGAGCCCGCGCCCTACGAGGCGACCGTCGAGCAGCGCCAGGCCGATGTGCAGAGTGCCCAGGCCGAGCTCTACCGGGCGCAGCGTGATGCCGAGCGCTACGCGCGCCTCTACAAGCAGAACTCGGTCAGCCAGCAGCAGCGGGATCAGTCCCAGGCCGATCTGCGCACGGCCCAGGCGTCGGTGGCTCAGGCCAAGGCGGCGCTGGACAGCGCCCAGATCAATCTGAGCTATACCCAGGTCAATGCTCCGGTCAGCGGCATGATCAGCTTGAGCGAGGTCAACGTGGGCAATCTGGTGCGACCGCCCCAGCAACTGGCCACGATCACCCCGCTCAACCCCATCGAGGTTCGCTTCTCGCTGCCCGCCGACGACGCCTTCGCCCTGCGCCGCCAGCGTCAGCGCGGCGCCAAGGAGGCTGACGCCGCGGTGCTCACCGCGCCGTCCACCGGCTCGGCCACGCGCGAGCCGCTCAAGCTCTCGGGCGAGCTCGACTTCCTCGGCTCGCGGGTCGACGAGAACACCAGCACGGTCCAGGCCGAAGCCACCTTCCGCAATCAGGATGGCCTGTTCCTGCCCGGACAGTTCGTGCGCGTCACCCTGCCCAACGTCAAGCGCTACGGCGTCTTCGCGGTGCCTGCGGTGGCGGTGACCGAGGGGCTCAAGGGGCCACAGGTGTACATCGTCAATGCCGACGGCAAGGCCGAGGCGCGCTTCGTCTCGCTGGGCGAGGTCGCTGGCGACTGGCAGATCATCACCCAGGGGCTCGACAGCGGCGACCGGGTGGTGGTGTCGGGCATCGGCAGCATCTCGCCGGGTGACAAGATCGACCCGCAGCCGTTCTCCGGCAGCGCCGAGGACCCCCAGGACAAGGCCGGCGAGAACCCCTCGCAGAAGGCTGATGCCAAGGGTGGCGAGGGGGCCGAAGGGAGTCAGGACAAGGCCCAGACCGATGGCGGCCAGAACGGAGCCAACTGATGAATTTCTCCAGCGTATTCATCAGGCGGCCGATCTTCGCCACGGTCATCTCGGTCATCATCATCCTGATCGGTCTGATGGCGATGCGGACCCTGCCGATCGAGCAGTACCCGCAGGTGGTGCCGCCGACGATCAGCGTCTCGGCGACCTATCCCGGGGCCAGCGCGCAAACGGTCTCCGATACGGTGGCGTCGACCCTGGCACAGGAGATCAACGGTACCGAGAACATGATCTATCTGACCTCGTCGAGTTCCGACAGCGGTCAGATGTCGATGAGCGTCTACTTCAAGATCGGGACCAACCCGCAGACGGCGCAGATCAACGTCAACAACCGGGTGCAGCAGGCGCTCTCCAAGCTGCCCAGCGAGGTGCAGGCCCAGGGCGTGACGGTGGAGCAGCGCGCTTCCAGCGTGCTGATGTTCGTCGCCGTGACGTCGTCCAGCGACGCCTATGACTCGCTCTATCTGACCAACTACGCCAACATCAACATCACCGATGCGCTCAAGCAGCTGCCGGGGGTGGGGCAGGCTGAGGTGCTGGGCAGCCAAGAGTTCGCCATGCGCATCTGGCTCGATCCGGACAAGCTGGCGCAGTACGACCTGACGCCGGCCGAGGTGTCGGCGGCGATCCGCGCCCAGAACGCGGTGGTGGCCGCGGGCAAGATCGGCGCCGAGCCGCAGAGCGACCCCTCGCCCTACACCTACACCATCACCACGGAAGGGCGCTTCAGCAGCGCCGCTCAGTTCCGCAACATTCTGCTGCGCACCAATCCCGACGGCTCTTCGCTGCGCCTGAGTGACGTCGCCCGGGTCGAGCTGGGCAAGAACACCTACGGCATCCAGGGCTACGTCAACAACAAGCCGATCGCGCCCATCGCCATCTACCTCCAGCCCGGGGCCAATGCCCTCGACGTGGCGCGTGAGGTCAAGAGCGAGATGGCGACGCTCAAGAAGCGGTTCCCGCCGGGGCTGGACTACGAGATCCCCTACGACACCACGCTGTTCATCGACGCCTCGGTGCAGTCGGTGGAGCACACCTTCATCGAGGCGCTGCTGCTGGTTGCGGTGATCGTGTTCGTGTTCCTGCAGAGCTGGCGTTCGACGCTGGTGGCGATGTCGGTGGTGCCGATCTCGGTGGTGGGCACCTTCGCCGGGATGTATCTGCTCGACTTCTCGATCAACCTGCTGTCGCTGTTCGGGATGATCCTGGCGATCGGGATCGTGGTCGACGATGCCATCGTGGTGATCGAGAACGTCGAGCGCATCATGCAGGAGGACGAGGAGGCCACGCCCTTCAGCGCCGCGTTGGAGGCGATGAAAGAGGTCTCGGGCGCCGTCATCGCGACCTCGTTCATCATGACCGCGGTGTTCGTGCCGGTCGGCTTCATGGGCGGTCTCACCGGACAGATGTATCAGCAGTTCGCGATCACCATCGCCATCTCGGTGGCGATCTCGGCGCTGGTGGCACTGTCGTTCACGCCGGCGATCAGTGCGATCTTCCTGCAGAACCATCAGCGTATCCGTGAATCCAAGCTCATCCGTGCGATCAAGAAGCCCTTCGCGTGGTTCAACAAGGGCTTCGAGAAGGTCACTGACCTGTTCATGGCGATCACCAACTTCCTCATTCATCAGCTGTGGCTGGTGGTGGTGGGGCTGGTCGGGGTCGGCGTGCTGTCATGGATGATCTACGCCCAGTTGCCCAGCGGCCTGCTGCCCACCGAAGACCAGGGGGTGGCGCTGGCCTCGGTGTCGCTGCCGGCGGGCGCCTCGGTGTCGCGCACCGACGCCTACATCCAGGAGCTGAGCACTCGCCTGCGTGAGGAGGTGCCGGGGATCAACTACGTGGTCGGCATCCCCGGTTTCGACATCCTGTCGAGCTCGGCCAACACCGCCAAGGGTACGGTCTTCGTGACCATGAAGCCGTGGTCGCAGCGCAGCGTGACCGCGGACCAACTGATCGGCAAGATCATGCAGATCGGGGCCCAGATCCAGGGCGGCCAGACGATGGCCTTCAACATGCCGCCGATCCAGGGGCTGTCGCCCACCGGTGGCTTCACCGGTTACCTGCAGTCCTACGGCGGCGACTCGCCGCAGCAGCTGGCGGCGGCGGCCGGCAAGATCATGCAGGCGGCCAATCAGCGCCCCGAGATCGGCCAGGCGTTCTCGACCCTGGATGTCAACGTGCCGGTCTATCGCGCCACCGTGGATACCGACAAGGTGCGCAGTCTGGGTGTGGATATCTCCGATCTCAACACCACCCTGGCGAGCACCTTCGGTAGCGCCTTCGTCAACTACTTCACGCGATCCAGCCGTAACTTCCAGGTCTATCTGCAGTCGGAAGACGACTTCCGGCGCAACCCGGAAGACATTAGCAAGGTCTATGTGCGCGGCGGCGACGGCCAGCGGATCCCGCTCTCCGAGCTGGTCACGCTGACCCGTGAGAATGCGCCCACGGTGCTCCAGCGCTACAACGTCTACCCTGCGGCGCAGTTCGCCGGCGGGCCGGCGCCGGGCTACAGCTCGGGCCAGGCGGTCCAGGCGATGCAGGAGGTGGTGGAACAGACACTGGGCTCCGACTACGCCATGGGCTGGTCCGGGGAGGCCTATCAGCAGGCCAACGTGGGCACCGCGGCGACCCTGGCGCTCTCCTTCGGCGTGGTCATGATGTTCTTGATCCTGGCCGCCCAGTACGAGAGCTGGACGCTGCCGCTGGCGGTGGTCTCGGCGGTGCCGTTCGCCTTCATCGGCGCCATCCTGGCGGTGCAGCTCGCGGGGCTCAGCACCAGCGTCTACCTGCAGGTGGGGCTACTCGTGGTGGTGGGGCTGGCGGCCAAGAACGCCATCCTGATCGTCGAGTTCGCCGAGCAGCAGCGCAAGCACGCCGGGCTCTCGGTGATCGAGGCGGCCAAGGTGGCGGCACGCCAGCGTTTCCGGCCCATCGTGATGACCTCGCTGGCGTTCATCGGCGGTACCCTGCCGCTGGCGCTCGCCTCCGGGGCCAGCGCGGCGAGCCGGCAGCAGATCGGCACACCGGTGGTCGGCGGGATGATCTCGATCACCGTGCTGGCGACCGTGTTCGTGCCGGCGGCCTATGTGCTGATCATGCGCGTGACGCTGTGGCTCAGTGCCAAGCTCAAGCGCCGGCACGAGGGCGCTGACGCCGACGGACAGCGCTCGTGAGACAGCGCCGGGCGGGGTCGCTGACGCGCCCGGTGCACTCGATGACGTATCCGTACCTGCGCCGAACGCCAAATCGGCTACGCTGAAATAGAGGCAACCTCCCATGGAGGTTGCCTTTTTTCTTGCGCGTGCCACGGGCGCCGATGACGCAGGCAAAAAAGACGTTTTGACGCTCCCCCCGGTGCTGCCTTATACCTAGTAGGGACCGCCGTCACGCGGACATCGTCAGGGTGTCACGTCAATGCGCTATTGGTCTGGCTAGCACGTCGCGGTGGGTGGGCTAACGTCGGTTATCGCGACAGCCGTGCGCGGGCCCGCAGGATCAAGGTGCGGCCCAGGTCGTCAATGCAGGCTGACGCAGGTGTTCGGGAGGCTTTACATGGTAAAGGCCGCGGTT
Organism: Salinicola sp. RZ23; assembly: GCF_003206675.1. NCBI lineage: Bacteria > Pseudomonadati > Pseudomonadota > Gammaproteobacteria > Oceanospirillales > Halomonadaceae > Salinicola > Salinicola sp. RZ23. Next base: position 47,424 of record NZ_PZJK01000006.1, on the reverse strand, counting down.
CAGGGAAGGAGAGCCCAAAACGATGAGCCGAGCGAGCGGCCACACCCCCGCGATCTAGTGCCGCGCGGGCCAGGTACGCAGACCCCCTTGCCGCGATTGCGGCCGGTCGCCCCCGGACGCGACCGGCGTGTTCTGTTCGTCACCACCGAGATTGCCGATTTCATCAAGGCCGGCGGACTCGGCGACGTCTCCGCCGCGCTGCCGCGTGCGCTCAAGCCGGGGTACGACGTGCGCGTGCTGATGCCCGGCTACCGGCAGATTCTGAGCGCCGGCAAGCCCATCGTGCGGGTGGCCCAGCTGCCCGCCAGCCACGCACTGCCGGCCTGCGATATCGGGCGTCTGGTGTGCGACGACGGGCTGATCATCTATCTGGTGCTTTGCCCATCGCTCTACGATCGTGACGGCAACGCCTATGGCGACGACTTCGGCGTCGGCTGGGCCGACAACGACATCCGCTTCGCGCGTCTGGCGCTGGCCGCCGCCGCGATCGTCAATGATCCGTCACTGCTCGAGTGGCAGGTGGATCTTCTGCATCTCAACGATTGGGCCACCGGGCTCACCGCCGGCTATGTGCGCTGGCTGGGGCGGCGCTACGTACCTTCGGTCTACACCATCCACAACCTTGCCTACCAGGGTGTGTTCGGGGCCGATCGCCTGGAGCCGCTGGGCATCCCGCCGAGCGCCTTCCATATCGATGGCGTCGAGTATTACGGCCAGCTCTCGTTCATGAAGACGGGGCTCTCCTACGCATCCCATGTCACCACCGTCAGCAACAACTATGCCCGGGAGATCACCACCCCCGAGTTCGGCTGCGGGCTGGAGGGGCTGCTCGCCAAGCGCGCGCTGGAGGGGCGGCTCAGCGGCCTGCTCAACGGGATCGATGATCGCTGGGACCCGCGCCACGATACTCACCTGGCACCTAACTTCGGCATCAACGACTGGCACGGCAAGCGCGCCAACACCCAACGCGTGCGGCGCATGTTCGGGCTCGACCCGAGCGGCGGCCCGCTGTTCGCGGTGGTCTCCCGGCTGGTGTCGCAGAAGGGGCTCGACCTCACCTGCGAGATCGCCGATACCCTGGTCGCTGCCGGCGGCCAGCTGGTAGTGATCGGGCGCGGCGAATATGCCATCGAGCAGTCACTGGTGGCGCTGGCGGGGCGCCACCCCGGCCAGATCGGGGTCAATATCGGTTTCGACGAGGGCGAGGCGCGCCAGATCTACGCCGGCAGCGACTTCCTGCTGATGCCGTCGCGCTTCGAACCCTGCGGCTTGAGCCAGCTCTATGCCCAGCGCTTCGGGTCGCTGCCGATCGCCCACCGCACCGGCGGCCTTGCCGACACCATCCAGGATGGCATCAACGGGCTGCTGTTCGACGAGATGACGCTGGAGGCCTATCGCGCCACACTGCGCCGCGCCTTCGACCTGTTCCACGCCACCGATCTGTTCTACGCCATGCGCCGCGCGGCCATGGCCGGGCGCCTGCACTGGCGCCAGGCCGTGGTGCCTTATCGCCGGCTCTACGCCGAGCTGCTGGCGGAGACCTCTCCCGCCAGCAGCAGCGACCACGGCAGCGCCCGATGAGCGGCGTCGGGAGCGGTGCGGCGTCCACCGCCGCGGCCTACGACTTCGGCGCCCTGCGCTGGTGGCTGATGGCGTCGATGGCGCCGCCGCCGGGGGTGCCCGACGACACCGACTGGCGCTGGGACGACGGCGACTGGATGCGGGTGCGCGGAGCGCGACACCATGGGGATCTGCCGCTCGCTTTCTACTGTCTCGATGCCGCCGAGTGGTACGCCTCGCGTTTCTCGCCGCCGCTGCGCTGGGACGCGCTGATCCAGGAACTGGTGCCCTACGTGGCGGATCTCGGCTTTACCCATGTCGCCTTCGACGCGGCGCTATTGGCCGAGCGTGATGCGGTCATTCGCAGAGTGGTCGAAACCTGTCATATCGCGGGTGTCGGGGTGGTGGTGAGCCAGCCTGTCACCACGTCTCAGAGCCTCGAGCGCTGCCGTCGGCTGCACGTCGATGGCGTGCATACCCCGACGGATGGCACGGAGGCCGGCCACTGCCGGCTATTCGTCGATGACGGTCGGGCGGATGTCACTCTCGTTTTCCAGCCCGCCTGGCAGGCGGCACTGAGCGACTATCTGGCGCGTCCGCCACTGGCGCGCTGCCGCCATCACGCCGAGTGGATCGCGGCGCTGACGCCTTCTTCCAGGGGGCGTGGCCTGCTGGCACAAATGCCCGCCCCGGAGGTGCCCCTGGGGGCGTGGCGCCAGCGCGTGCACGGTGACGCCTGGCAGCGTTTCGCCAACCTGCGGGCGGCGCTCGGCATGATGTGGGCGCTGCCCGGCGAGAAGTGGCTGGGGATGGGCGTCGAGCTGGGTCAGGTGCTGGCCGAGCGCTTCCCCGAGGCGATCCACTGGCCGCTGCTGTTCGAGAGCCGGCACGCCGGCATGCTGCGGCTGGTGGCCGACCTCAACCGCCTCTACGTCAACGAGCCGGCGTTGCAGATCCGCGACGACGGCGACAACGGTTTCGAGTGGCTGGTGCCCGACGATGGCCACAACAGCGTGGTGGTGTTCGCGCGGCAGGCCGACAGCGGCCATGCGACGCTGATCTGCGTCAGCAACTTTCAGGCCTGCGTGCACCAGACCTATCGCTTCGGTGTCCCGGCCGGCGGGCGCTGGCGCGAGATCTTCAACAGCGACAGCGTCTTCTACGCCGGCAGCAACGTGGGCAACGGGCGCAGCCTCAAGGCCCTTCCCGAGCCCAGCCATGGTCAGGCGCAGTCGCTCACGCTGACGGTGCCGCCGATGGCCACGCTCTTTCTGCGCCATGAAGTCTGGCATGGAGACACCCCATGAGTACGCCCTCCGCCGTGCCTCCGCCGGACGCCCGTGTCGATACCTTCGTGCCGCGCTACGGCGCCCATCCCGATGCCGCGGGCGGCGTCTCTTTCCGGCTCTGGGCGCCGAGCGCCGATCGGGTGCTGCTGGAGTGCGAGGGACAGGTGCCGGTCGCGATGACGTCGGCCGAGGCGGGGGAGTTCGTCGCCCGGCTCGACTGCCCGGTGGGCAGCGCCTACCGCTACCGGGTCTTCGTCGGCGACGACGACACCGGGCTGGCGGTGCCCGATCCCGCCTCGCGGGCGCTGCGCGATGGGGTCGACGGCTGGTCGCTGGTGACCGACCCCAGCGCCTACACCTGGCAGCACCCGGCGTGGCGCGGCCGGCCCTGGGAAGCGTGTGTGATCTACGAGGTGCACCTCGGCGCCATCGGCGGCATGGCCGGGCTGGTACGGCGACTGCCGCAGCTGGTCGAACTCGGGGTCACGGCGATCGAGCTGATGCCGCTGGCCGAGTGTCCGGGTACCCGCAACTGGGGCTACGACGGCGTGCAGCCCTACGCCGTGGCCTCCTACTACGGCACCCCGCAGGCATTCCAGGCGCTGGTGGACGCCATTCACGATCACGGCCTGATGGTGTTCGTCGATGTGGTCTACAACCACTTCGGGCCCGATGGCAACTTTCTACCCCACTATGCCAAGGCATTCTTCCGTGACGATGTGGCCACGCCCTGGGGCGCGGCGATCGATTTCCGTCGTCCTCAGGTGCGCCGTTTCTTCATCGATAATGCGCTGATGTGGCTGCTCGACTATCGCGTCGACGGCCTGCGCTTCGATGCGGTGCACGCCATCGGCGATCGCGACTTCCTGCTCGAGATGGCCACGACCCTGCGCACCCGGGTCGGCGGTGAGCGCCATGTTCATCTGATGCTGGAGAACGAGCACAACCAGGCGAGCCTGCTCGGTGGGGAGGGCTACACCGCCCAGTGGGCCGATGACTGGCACAACGTGATGCATGTGCTGCTGACTGGCGAGGCGGAGGGCTACTATGCCGATTTCGTCACCGACGCCACGGCCAAGCTCGCCACTGCGATGGGCGAGGGTTTCGTCTTCCAGGGACAGGCCACGCGCAAGAGTGAAGCGCGCGGTGAGCCCAGCGCCTGGTTGCCGCCGACGGCCTTCATCGACTTTCTGCAGAATCATGACCAGATCGGCAACCGCGCCCTCGGTGAGCGCCTGAGCCAGCTGGCCGATGCCGATGCGCTCGCCGCCGCCACGCTGCTGCTGCTGCTGTCGCCCAAGATTCCGTTGCTGTTCATGGGTGAGGAGTGGGGGTCGCGGCGCCCTTTTCTGTTCTTCACCGACTATCACGATACGCTGGCCGATGCGGTGCGTGAGGGGCGGCGGCGGGAGTTCGCCGAGTTCGGTGCCTTCGAGGACCCGGCCCAGCGCGAGCGTATTCCCGACCCCAATGCTCAGACCACCTTCGCCGACGCCTGTCTCGACACGGCCGAGGCCGAGCGCCCCGAGCATCGCGACCAGTGTGAGCGCCTCACAGCCTGGCTGGCGCTGCGCCACGCCTGGGTGGTGCCGCGTCTGGCCGGTGCCCGGGCGCTGCGCAGCGAGGTGATCGGTGACGCCGCGGTGGATGCCTGCTGGCAGCTGGGGGATGGCAGTACCCTGCGTATCGCCATCAACCTGGGGCCGGCCGCGGTGAACCTCGCCGCGCCGGTGCCGCTGCTGGTCGCTTCGCACGCCGACGTGGCCGCGGCGCTTCGTGCGGAGCAACTGCCGTCCCGGCGCTGCGCGGTGTGGTTGGATGCTCGGGAGACCACGGCATGAGCGCGCACGGCGCGGAAGCGGCGGCGCTCGAGACGTTGGCCGAGGCGGTCGGATTGATCCTCGCGTGGGAGGCCAGCGACGGCAGCCACTGCACGCTCGATGCCGAGCGTCAACGCCAGATGCTGGCACGGCTGGGTTGGCCGGCGGCAGATGCGGTCGAGGTGAACGCAAGCCTCGCCCGCTGGCGCGAGCAGAGTGCGCCCTACGCCTGGCCCGCGCTGCCGCCGCTGCTGATCGCCGATGCCGATGTGGCTTTCCCGATGCCGCTCACGCAGGCCGCGGGGTTCGGCTTCAGCCTGCGCCTGGAGAGTGGCGAGACGCTCAGCGGCGAACTCGATGCGACAGGCTGTCTGCCGCCCATCGATGCCTGCGGCTATCACCGCCTGACCCTGTTCGGCCGCGACGGGGAGCGGCTGACACGGACCCTGGCGGTGGCGCCCGCGCGCTGTTTCACGCCCGCCGACGTGCGCGCCGAGGGGGCTGCGGCCCGGCTCTGGGGGGTGGCGGTGCAGCTCTACTCGCTCAGACGTGAAGGCGATACCGGGATCGGCGATCTAAAGGCGCTCGACGAGTTGTGCATCGGTCTCGCCGGACAGGGCGCGGATGCGGTGGCGGTGAGTCCGATCCATGCGCTGTTCGCCGCCGATCCCCAGCGTTACAGCCCCTATGCCCCCTCCAGCCGGTTGTTCTACAACGTCTGGCACGCCGCCCCCGAGTGCGTCTTCGATGCCGCCACCGTGGCCTGGGCGGCGGCGCCCGAGCGCGAGTCTTTGGCCCAGCGCTCGCAGGCCGCGCTGATCGACTGGCCGGCCAGCGTCGCGCTCAAGCAGGCCCAGCTCGAGCGCCTCTACCATCACGTGATGGTAGCGGAGGAAGCCCAACACTGGCATGCGCAGTTCGAGGCTTTCTGCGAGCGTGGCGGGGAGGCGCTGGAGCGCCACTGTCGTTTCGAGGTGCTGCAGGCCGAAGCCAAGGAGCGTGACTGGCGCCGCTGGCCGCCGGCGTGGCGTGATCCGCTTAGCGCCGAGGTGGAGGCCTTCGCCGATCGCCATGTTGAGGCGGTGCGCTTTGCCGCCTTTCTGCAGTGGTTGATGGCGGCCGGGCTCGAGCGGGTGCAGCAGCGCGCACGCGATGCCGGCATGGGAATCGGGCTGATCGCCGATCTGGCGGTGGGGGTCGATCCCTGCGGCAGTCAGGCGTGGAGCTTTCCCGGCGAGCTGCTGACCGAGTTCAGTGTCGGCGCGCCGCCGGATGCGTTCAATGCCCGCGGCCAGGATTGGGGTGTGGCGGCTTTTTCGCCGGCGGGACTGGCGAGCTCCGGCTACCAAGGCTTCATCGCCATGCTGCGGGCCGGTTTCGCCCACGCCGGCGGGTTGCGTATCGACCATATCCTGGGACTGTCGCGGCTGTGGCTGATCCCCCAGGGCGAGTCCGCCGACCACGGCGCCTATCTGCGTTTTCCCCTCGACGACCTGCTGCGTCTGGTGGCCCTCGAATCCTGGCGCCACCAGGCGATCGTGATCGGTGAGGATCTGGGCACGGTGGAGGCGGGTCTGCGCGACAAGCTTGCCAGCCGCGGGGTGCTGGGTATCGGCGTGCTCTGGTTCGAGCGCGATGGCGACGACTTCCCGCCCGCCTCGGCCTGGCGCCAGGGCGTGCTGGCCACCACCACCACCCACGACCTGCCGACGGTGGCGGGGTGGTGGCAGGGGCGCGATCTCGACTGGCGCGAGCGACTGGGGCTGTTCGCTGATGGCGAAACCCGGGCGGCACTCGACGCCGAGCGCGCACGTGACCGGGCGCGGCTGGCCGCGGTCTGTGGCGTCGCCGACACTTCCGCGCCGGCGACGGTGGTGGATGCCGCGCTCGGTCACATCGCCGCCACCCCGACCCCGCTGACACTGCTGCCGCTGGAGGACCTGCTGGCACTGACCGAGCAGCCCAATCTGCCCGGGACCCTCGATGAACACCCCAACTGGCGCCGCCGGCTACCGCTGCCGGTGGCGCAACTGGTGACGCAGGAGGCGCTGCGGCGCCGCCTGGCGCAGATCCACGACCTGCGCGGTCACGCCGGGTCCCGACAAGGAGTGTCATCATGAGACCGATCCGGGCCACGGTGCGGCTACAGCTGCACGCCGGGTTCGACTTCGCCGCCGCGCGCGCCCAGGTCGACTATTATGCCGCGCTCGGCGTCAGCCACTATTACCTGTCGCCGATTCTCGCCTCACGCCCCGGCTCGACCCACGGCTACGATGGCGTCGACCCGACCCGCATCGATCCCGAGCTGGGCGGCGAGGCGGGGCTGGCGACACTGGTCGAGGCGCTGCACGCTCGCGGCATGGGCATCGTCGCCGACATCGTGCCCAACCATCTGGCGATCGGCGTGGACAACCCCTGGTGGCAGGATATGCTCGCCCGCGGCCGCGCCAGTGAGTTCGCGGACTGCTTCGACGTCGACTGGGGCCGCGCGGATCTCGACGGCAAGCTGCTGCTGCCGCTGCTGGGCGAGCGCTATGTGGACGTGCTCGCCGCGGGGGAGCTGACGCTCGGCTGGGCGGAGGCGGCGCAGCGCTTCGAGGTGCGCTATCACGAGCACCGCTTTCCCATCGATCCGGCCCACAGCGCGGCGCTGATCGCACTGGGTGGGGCCGAGGCGCCCGATCCCGATCTCCGCGCGGCGGATGTGTTCGAACCCGAAGCGATCCAGGCGGCGCTGGCGGCCTTCGACAGTCGCCACGAGAGCGGCCGCGCGCGACTGCATGCGCTGCTCGAACGCCAGGCCTATCGGCTGGCCTACTGGCGCAGCGGTAACGATGCGCTCAACTGGCGGCGCTTTTTCGATATCACCGAGCTGGCCGGGGTGCGGGTCGAGGATTCACGGGTCTTCGCACTGTGCCACGACACTGTGCTGGGGCTGGTGACGCGGGGCTGGATCGATGGCCTGCGTGTCGATCATATCGATGGTCTGGTCGATCCCCGCGGCTATGGACTGCGCCTGCGCGAGTGTCTGGATGCCATTGCCACTCAGCGCGGTGAGGCGCGCATTCCGCTTTATGTGGAGAAGATCCTCGCCGGCCACGAGGCGCTGCACGCCGACTGGGGCGTCGACGGCACCACCGGCTATGAGTTTCTCGACACGGTCTCCGGGGTGCAGCACGACCCTGCGGGCGCGGCGCCGTTCGGCGCCCTGTGGCGCGAGGTGAGCGGACGCAGCGGTGATTTCGCCGCCGAGGTCGCCGCGGCCCGCGGCGAGATGCTCGCCGGCCCCCTGTGCGCCGAGTTCGAGCGCTGTGTCGCCGCCCTCGACATCCTCGCGCGCCAGCAGCCGGCGACCCGCGAGCTGAGCACACCGGCACTGCGCCGCGTCCTCCAGGCGCTGGCGATCTGCTATCCGGTCTATCGCAGCTACGCCGATCGCCATGGCCGCCCGCAGGCCGACGCTGCCGACTTCGCCCACGCTCTCGAGGGAGCCCGCGCCCGGCTCGACGCGGCCGATGCCGCCTGGCTGCTGACGTTCGACGACTGGCTCGGCGGGGTGGCACCGGCGACGCTCGAGGCGCCCAGCCAGGCGCTGCGCCTGCGCGCTATCGCCACCTTCCAGCAGCTCACCTCGCCGCTGGCGGCCAAGGCGGTGGAGGATACCGCCGGCTATCGCAGTGCGGTGCTCTTGTCGCGTAACGACGTCGGCTGCGAGGGAGCCCACTTTGCTTACCCGGTATCACAGCTGCATGCGGCCAACCGCGTGCGATTGGCACGCTTCCCGCACAGCCTGCTGGCGACCGCGACCCACGATCACAAGCGCGGCGAGGACGTGCGCGCGCGCCTGGCCGCGCTGAGCGAGTGCCAGGACCTGATCCCTCGGCTGCGTGAACTCGCCGATGATCCGCGTCTGGGCGCGGGCGCTGTGGGTGTCAGCGGCGGTGATCGTCTGATGCTGTTGCAGATTCTGCTTGCGGCCTGGCCCCTGGGCCTGGCTGCCGATGACGATGACGGTCTGGCGGCGTTTGCCGAGCGGGTGGCGGCGTGGCAGCAGAAGGCGCTGCGCGAAGCCAAGCTGCATAGCCACTGGTTGGCCCCTGACGCCGCCTACGAGGAAGCCGCGGCAGCAGCGGTGCAACGTGCCCTGGATGGCGGGCAACTGACGCGGGATGTGGCGGCGCTGGCGGCGGCGCTCGACCTGCCCGGCGCGATCAACGGCCTGGCCCAGACTGCGCTCAAGCTGTGTGCCCCGGGGGTGCCGGATCTCTATCAGGGCACCGAGTTCTGGGACCAGTCGCTGGTCGATCCGGACAATCGTCGCCCGGTGGACATGCCCGCACGGCGGACGGCGCTGAGCGCCGACGCCACGCCGGTGGTGTCCTGGGCACAGTGGCGTGATGGTGCGGTCAAGCAGGCGCTGATCCGGCGCCTGCTGGCGCTGCGCGCCGAGTGGCCGGCGCTGTTCCTCGACGGCGACTATGTGCCCCTCGGGGTCACTGGCCGGCGTGCCGATCATGTCATCGCACTGGCCCGCCGTAACGCTGACGCCACCCTGGTGCTGGTGGTGCCGCGCCTGCCGCGAGCGCTGCTGGCTGCGGACGATGGCATGGAACTGGCCTGGGACGATACTCGGGTCGAGCTCGCCGCGCTGGGGCTCGATGGGCCCGGCACGGCGTGTCTGACCGCGACATCCGCGCCGGCCGATGGCCTGACGCTGGCGACCCACCTGACCGACTTTCCCTGTGGTGCCTGGCTGTGGCGTGACGCGCCGACATCCGGAACGCCATGAGGGCGGCCTCCCGCGCCAGACCCGCTAAGCTGATAAAGCGGGTGGCCGCGCCAGGCCACCGACCCATGTCCACCGAGAGGCAGGGATCGCCTCATTTTTCGTCAATCCGCATATAGAGGGTGTTCAGAAAGTCGACGAGCGAAGGCATTTTGTGAGCACCCTCTAAGGAGACATCGTCATGAGCAATCGGGAGCAGAGAGTCAGAATGCTGGCCTACCGGATCTGGGAGTCGGAAGGACGACCGGAGGGGCAGGGGGAGCGCCACTGGGCCATGGCAGAGCGTATCGTCGAAGCCGAGAACGCGCGCGAAGAGGAGCAGGAGTGGGAGCCGGCGCACGATGAGTCGCCCATCTTCGAGGGTGAGGAGCTGCCGCTGGAGGCTGACGAGCAGGGCATCGACGAGCAGCGACTGCCGTTGGACGACCCCGAGACCGAAGCGCTGAAGGAGGAGGATACCGGCGTCGAGGTACACCCGGCCGAGCCGCCGGCGAAGCCCGCGCCGCGCAAGCGTAGCGCCAAGAAGCCCGCCACCAAGCCGGCGGCCGACGCCGATGCGGCGGCCAAACCCAAGACGCCGCGCTCACGCAAGCCGCGCAAGCCCGGCGACGGCGCTTGAGGCCGGCGACACGTACGCTGAGATCGAGGCACATCCGATCGCGACAACGCTGGCAGTCGAGTCGACGAGCGCAGGCAGTATCAAGACAACGCCCACGGTTCTCCCGGAGAGTCATGCATGAGACAGGATGAGTACGAGAATGGCGCCCGGTTCGAGGTCGACCTGCGCGGCGGAGAGGCAGAGAGCAGTGGCATCGCGATCCAGGGCGGTGTGGTGCAGAGTTCGCGTATTCAGGAGGGGCTACCGTATCCGCTGGGGGCGAACTGGGATGGGCTGGGCGTCAACTTTGCCCTGTTCTCGGCCCACGCGACCCGGGTCGAACTGTGCTTGTTCGACGAGCGCGGCGAGCACGAGGTCGAGCGCATCTCGCTGCCCGAGTACACCGACGAGGTGTGGCACGGCTATCTGCCCGACGCGCGGCCAGGCCAGCTCTACGGCTATCGCGTGCATGGCCCGTATGACCCGCAGGCCGGGCATCGTTTCAACCCGAACAAGCTGCTGATCGACCCCTACGCCAAGCAGCTGGTGGGCGAGCTGGTGTGGGACGATGCCCTCTACGGCTACACCATCGGGCACGAGGAGGGCGATCTGAGTTTCGACGAGCGTGACAGCGCGCCCTTCATGCCACGCTGTCGGGTGATCGACCCCGCCTTCACCTGGGGCCGCTCGACCGAGATCCTGGTGCCGTGGAGCGATACCCTGATCTACGAGACCCACGTGCGCGGCTATACCATGCGCCATCCGGCGGTGCCCGAGGAGCTGCGTGGGACTTTCTCGGGGCTGGCGGTGCCGGAGGTGATCGACTATCTGAAGTCGCTGGGCATCTCGTCGCTGGAGCTGATGCCGATCCACGCCTTCGCCGATGATCGCCACCTGCAGGAGAACGGGCTGCACAACTACTGGGGCTACAACAGCCTGGCTTTCTTCGTGCCGCACCCGCGCTACATGGCGACCCATCGCATCAGCGAGTTCAAGCAGATGGTGGCGCGTTACCACGCCGCTGATATCGAGGTGCTGCTCGACGTGGTCTACAACCACACCGCCGAGGGCAACGAGATGGGGCCGACGCTCTCGCTGCGCGGCATCGACAACGCCTCCTACTACCGCCTGATGCCCGACGAGCTGCGCCACTACATCAACGATACCGGGACCGGCAACACCCTCAATCTGTCCCACCCGCGGGTGCTGCAACTGGTCACCGACTCGCTGCGCTACTGGGCCCAGGAGATGCGGGTCGACGGCTTCCGCTTCGATCTGGCGACCATTCTGGGGCGCGAAACCCACGGTTTCGACGAGGGTGGCGGCTTCCTCGACGCCTGCCGCCAGGACCCAGTGTTGTCGCAGTGCAAGCTGATCGCCGAGCCCTGGGATTGCGGCCCCGGCGGCTATCAGGTGGGCAAGTTCCCGCCGGGCTGGGCGGAGTGGAACGACCGCTTCCGCGATGACATGCGCGCCTTCTGGCGCGGCGACGAAGGACGTCTGGCGGCCTTCGCCAACCGTCTTACCGCGTCGGCCGATCTGTTCGATCACCGCGGGCGCAAGGCGTTTTCGTCGATCAACTTCATCACCGCCCACGACGGTTTCACCCTGCGCGATCTGGTCAGCTACAACGACAAGCACAACGAAGCCAACGGCGAGGAGAATCGCGACGGCCACGACGACAATGTGTCGTGGAACCACGGCGTCGAGGGCGAGACCGATGACCCCGAGATCCGCGCGCTGCGCATGCGTCAGATGCGCAACCTGCTGGCGACGCTGATTCTCTCCCAGGGTACCCCGATGCTGCTGGCCGGCGACGAGTTCGCGCGGACCCAGGGCGGTAACAACAACGCCTACTGCCAGGATAGCGAGATCGGCTGGGTCGACTGGAATCTCTCGGACGAGGGGCGCGAACTGCTCGACTTCACCCGTCAGTTGATCCGCCTGCGCCGGCAGTATCCGATCCTGCAGCGAGGCCGTTTCATGAACGGCAAGCGCAACGAGTCGCTCGACATCAAGGACGTCACCTGGCTCACCCCGGCGGCGGAGGAGATGACGGTCGATAACTGGCACGACGCCGACGCCAAGGCGATCGGGGTGATCCTCAACGGTCACGCCCAGCCCACCGGGATCTGCCGGCTCGGCAACGACATCACGGTGCTGCTGGCGCTCAATGCCGGCGACGAAGACTGTGATTTCGTGCTGCCGGCGGTGCCGGGTGGCAGTGCCTGGGTGCGGCGCATCGATACCTTCGACCCGGCGGCGGCGGACGTGCGTTGTGATGTCGGTAGCGAATATCGGGTCGCCACGCGCAGCCTGTCGTTGTTCGAGCTGCAGGAGAGCGACGATGCTGCGACCTGATCCGCTAAGGTGCTCTAGGGCGCGAATCGACGAGGAGTCTGCATGAGCCGTCGCGAAGAGAGTCATGCCCGGGCAGCGCATGCTGCGGGCCTCGCTGCCGCCGATCTGGAGGCGCTGGCGCGTGGCACCCTGGCCAATCCGTTTGCGCTGCTGGGGCCGCACGCGCGGGACGATGGCCAGGTCGACGTGCGTGCTTACTTGCCCGGCGCCGAGTCGGTCACACTGGTCTGCAGTGACAGTGATCACTCACTGGGGGCGTGCCGAGAGGGCCCCATCGAGGGGCTGTTCGTGGGCGAGCTGGCGGCGCCGAGCGACTACCGCCTGCGCATTCGCTGGCCCGACGGTGAGCAGGTCACCGCCGACCCCTACGCCTTCCCGCTGCTGCTGGGCGATATCGATCTGCACCTGCTCGGCGAGGGGAATCATCGGCGCCTGGGCGAGTGTCTGGGGGCCCAGGTGATGACCTGCGACGGCGTCCTCGGGGTACGTTTCGCGGTATGGGCACCCAACGCCCAGCGCGTGGCGGTGGTGGGCGATTTCAACGGCTGGGATACGCGCCGTCATGGCATGCGCTGCCGCTACCCGGCGGGGGTGTGGGAGATCTTCATTCCTGCCATCGGTGCCGGCGAGCGCTACAAGTTCGCGCTGATCGACGTCAATGGCGAGCCACTGCTCAAGGCCGACCCGGTGGCGCTCTCCACCGAGGCGCCGCCGCTGACCGCTTCGGTGGTGGCGGACGCCACGCCGTTCGACTGGGGTGACGACGCCTGGCTGGCAAGCCGCGGCGAGCGTCAGGCGGCCGACGCCCCGATCTCGATCTACGAGCTGCATGTGAGCTCGTGGCGCAAGCACGGCGGTGAAGAGGGCGAGATCTACCGCTGGCCCGATCTGATCGACACCCTGATCCCCTACGTGGTGGAGATGGGCTTCACCCATATCGAGTTGATGCCGATCATGGAGTATCCGTTCGGCGGCTCCTGGGGCTACCAGCCGCTGTCGCTATTCGCGCCCAGCGGGCGGTTCGGCACGCCGGCCGAGTTCGCGGCCTTCATCGATGCCTGTCACCGCGCCGGCATTGGCGTGCTGCTCGACTGGGTGCCCGGTCACTTCCCCTCCGACCCGCATGGGCTTGCGCGCTTCGACGGTACCGCGCTGTACGAGTATGCCCATCCGTTCGAGGGCTATCACCAGGACTGGAACACCTATATCTACAACCTGGGCCGGCGCGAGGTGCATGGCTTCATGCTCGCCTCGGCCCTGCACTGGCTGCGGCATTTCCATCTCGACGGGCTGCGCGTGGATGCGGTCGCTTCGATGCTCTATCGCAACTACTCACGGCGCGAGGGCGAGTGGATTCCCAATCACCACGGCGGTGCGGAGAATCTGGAGGCGATGGGCTTCCTGCAGCATCTCAATCAGGTGGTTGCCGAGGAGGTACCCGGTGGCGTGGTGATCGCCGAGGAGTCGACCGCCTGGCCCGGGGTCACCACATCGGTGGCGCAGGAAGGGCTGGGCTTCAGCTACAAGTGGAACATGGGCTGGATGCACGACACCCTGAGCTACATGAGCCACGACCCGCTCTATCGCCGCTACCATCACGACCAGCTCACCTTCGGTCTGGTCTACGCCTTCAATGAGCGCTTCGTGCTGCCGATCTCGCATGACGAGGTGGTGCACGGAAAGGGCTCGCTGATCGACAAGATGCCCGGCGACGATTGGCAGCGCTTCGCCAACCTGCGCGCCTACCTCGGCTTCATGTGGCTGCATCCCGGCAAGAAGCTACTGTTCATGGGCTGCGAGTTCGCCCAGGGGCGGGAGTGGAGCCATGACCGCGAACTGGACTGGTGGCTGCTGCGGTACCCCAGCCATGCCGGTATTCAGCGTCTGGTGCGCGATCTCAACACCCTCTACCGCGAGCGCCCGGCGCTGCACGCCCGTGATACCGAGGCGTCGGGGTTTCGCTGGGTGATCGGCGACGATAACGTCAACAGCGTGTTCGCCTGGTGGCGTCTGGACGGCGAAGGGCGGCGGGTGCTGGCGGTGGCCAACATGACCCCACGGACGCTGACCGGCTACCGCATCGGCGTACCCACGGCGGGGCACTGGACCGAGCGCTTCAATTCCGATGCCGGGCACTATGGCGGCAGCAATGTCGGCAACGCCGGCGGCCTCGAAAGCGAAGCGACCGCCTGCCACGGCGAGGTGCAGTCGCTGGTGCTGACGCTGCCACCGCTGGCGGTGATCGCACTGCTGCCACCGGCGTGAAGTTGACCCGGGCCGTTCCCCGGCCCGGGTGAGCGCTACCGCGCTCCGCGGTTCGTCATAGATCCTAGGTTTTGTACGAAAAGTCAGCGAGCGAAGGCAAGACAAGGCAAAAATCGGCGAAAACGCGGAGTTTACGCGGTGTAAATGAGCATTTTGAGCCGATTTTTAACGCCGTATTGCCGAGCGCAGGTAGTTTTCGTAAGGGCCTAGCCGACGACCATGCCGTCGCGCTGCGCCAGCAGCGCCCGGGTGACGCCGTTGGTCCAGCCGAAGCCATCCTGTAGCGGGTACTCGCCGCCGCAGGCGAACTCCGCACCGGGGTAGAGCACGTACTTCTCCACCAGCTTGTGTTCCCGCTGATAAAGATCGTAGACCAGTGACAGCCAGCGCTCGGTCAGATCCTCAGCCACTTCGTGGAAACCGTAGTGGCGAAAGCCCTCGATCGCCATCCACTGCAGCGGCGCCCAGCCGTTGGGGTGGTCCCACTGCTGGCTGCTGTCGTTGATCTCGGTGGTGACCAGTCCGCCGGGGGCGAGCAGGCGCTGGGCCACCACGTTGACCACGCGTTCGGCCTGGCCAGGCGAGGCGAGCTGCAGGTAGAGCGGCACCACGCAGGCCGCGGTGAGGTGAATGCTGCGGCAGCCGCGCTGCCAGTCGTAGTCGTAGTAGGCGCCACGCTCCTCGCACCACAGATAGCGGTCTATCGCCATGCGCCGGCGCTCGGCACGCTCGCGGTAGTGGCCGGCCTCGGACTCCTCGCCGACATCGGCGCACAGCTGCCCGAGCAGATACTCGAGATGGTAGAGCAGCGAGTTGAGCTCGACCGGAAGGAAGGCGGTGGTGCGGATGGTGTGCAGCTCGCGGGTATCGTCGAGCCAGCGGCCGCTGAAGTCCCAGCCGCTCTCGGCGCCGGCGCGCAGATCACGGTAGACCTGCTCCGCCGGGCGCGGCGAGGCCTGGGCCAGCTCGTAGTCCTCACGATAGGACTCCTCGCGCGGGGTGGCGCGGTCGTCCCAGTGGCGGTTGAGCCAGCACTCGTCGTCCAGGCGCACGCAGCGGCGGTGGGTCTCGCCGGGCTTGAGCTGGGCCTCGCCATGCATCCAGAAGGCATACTCGCGCTTGAGCTGCGGCAGGTAGTCCACGGCGCGGCGCTGGCCGCGCTGCTCGAGTAGCGACACCATCATCGAGAACAGCGGCGGTTGCGAACGGCTCAGGTAGTAGCTGCGATTGCCGTTGGGCATGTGGCCGTAGCGCGCGATCAGGTCGGCGCAGTTGTCGGCCACCGCGCACAGCAGGTGATCCTCACCGCTGGCGGCGAGCCCCAGCATGGTGAAGTAGGAGTCCCAGTAGTAGAACTCGCGAAAGCGCCCGCCGGGTACCACGTAATCGTGGGAGAGCGACAGTAGCGACGACCACAACGGATGCTCGCGGGAGTTACGCGTGAGCACCGGCCACAGGCGGTCGATATGGGTCACCATGTCGTCGCTGGTATCCGCCTCGTAGCCGCTGCAGGCGATCGGGTCCTCCTCGAAATGGGCGTCGACGAAGGCGCGCAGATCGAAATCGGGGTTGTCGCGTTCGGCTTCGTAGGCCTGCATGATCTGCTGCGGCGGCACACGCGGCACGCTGTCGGCGAAGGTCTTCGAATCCTCGAACAGATGCGCCAGCGCGACCGCTTCGAACAGCTCGCCGAAGCGGTCGTGGGGGGTGACAGCGGCATCGTGGTACGTATCCCTGTCGGTGGTGGCCTGGAGGCTTGTCGGCATCATCGGTCCTCTGCGGCACGCTGAACGGTAGAAGTGATTCTACTCTTCATACTGCCAAAGTAGCCCCCCGTCTACCGGCAAGGAGGCACCGGTCATGTAATCGGCATCCTCGGAGGCGAGAAATGCGACCACGCCGGCGACATCCTCCGGGCGTCCGAGGCGGTTGAGGGGGATATTGCCGAGCAGATGCTTGAGCTTGTCGGGGTCCTCCTCGAGGGCGCTGTTGATGGGGGTCTTGATCGCCCCGGGAGCGACGCCGTTGACGGTGATCCCCAGCGGCGCCAGCTCGATCGCCAGATTGCGCGTGAGCATGCGCATGCCGCCCTTGGCCAGGCAGTAGCTGGTGAAGCCGGGGAAGGGGAGATCCTCGTGTACCGAGCCGAGATTGATCACCCGCCCGCCACGGTCGACGCCGCGCAGATAGCGCACGAACGCCTGGGTAGTGAAGAACACGCCCTTGAGATTGGTGTCCAGCACCTTGTCGTAGTCCGCTTCGGTCACCTCCCAGAAGGGGGCTTCGATCTCCAGTCCCGCGTTGTTGACCAGAATGTCGAGCCGCCCCAGGGCCGCTACGCTGTCGTCGATCAGTCGGCGGTTGGTCTCCACCTGGGAGATATCGCCGGTGACGATGGCAGCGCGGCGGCCGTGCCGGCGCACGCGCTCGGCGGTCTCCTCGGCACGCTCGGAGGGGCTGCTACCGCTGACTACGATGTCGGCGCCCTCCTGGGCCAGGCGTTCGGCGATGGCGCGGCCGATGCCCTGGGTGCTGCCGGTGACCAGTGCTACCTTGCCTGCGAGACGCATGTGCTGCTCCTGCTATTGGGGGGATCGAGTGTGGTGCGGGGGCGTGAGATGTCGCGCGGAGCCTGTCTGCGCCGCCTCGCCGCTGTGATGGCGTGTTGCCTGGATTTGAAGATAGAGCATCCGTGCCGATGACGCGGTGCCCCGGTGTGGCGCCGCGACGGGCTGGCGGCGTTGTCCGCGCGGCGCGCGGATAGCATGATGTGGGCCGGAAGAGATGACCACAGGAGTCACCGTGAGAGCATGGATACGAGGGGGCTTGGGTGTGCTGATCGCGCTGCTGGTGGCGCTGAGTCAGCCGGTCATGGCGCAATCCCTGGCCTCGCTGGTCGGGGCGGAAGAGAAGCGCGCGGCAACGCCGCAGGCGCCCAGCCCCCAGGAGCTGGAGAGTTCGCTGGATCAGATCATCGCCACGCTGGAGAACAGCGAGCAGCGCCAGGCCCTGCTGGCGAGCCTCAAGCAGCTGCGCCAGGCGACCGCCGCCGAGGCCCAGACCGAACCTGCCAGCGGTGGCTTGTTGGGGGCGCTAGCACAGTCTTTCTCGGTGCTCGAGCGTGACGGTCTGAACAACCCGATCAACTACTGGGGCTATCGGGTCGATCAGGCCGGCAACGATCTGAGCCGCCTGTGGGGCGACGGCAGGCGTGTCCCCATGGCACTGCTCGATCTGCTCTGGGTCACGGCGCTGTGGGTCGGCGTGACGCTGGTGGTGTCGGCGTTGTGGCGCGCCCTGGTCAGGCGATTGGGGCTGCCCTGGGCGTTGCCGCAGGAGCCTACCACCTGGATGCTGGTGCGGCATCTGGCGCGGCGAGTGGTGCCACTGGCGCTGGGGTTCGGGGTGGCGCTGGTGGCGGTGCATCAGGCGACCTCGGATACCATCGGTGTCACCCTGGCCATGGTGATGGCCTACGTCACCCTGTGCGGCGCGGTCTTCGCGGCGGTCTGCGAGATCGTCTTCTCGCTGTTCGGCAGTGGGCATCGCCATACCGCGCTGCGCATCCTGCGCCAGCGTGGAGCTCCCTGGCTGTTCGCCCTTGGCGCCCTGGTGGCGCTGGGCGATGCCTCCAACTCGGCCGCCGTAGTGGAGCCGTTGGGGCGTGGACTGATGGCCTTCGTGTCACTGCTCGCCAACGTCTGTGCGGCGCTGCTGCTGGCCGCCTTCGTGCTGGTGTTCCGGCGGCCGTTCCGGCATCTGATGCGCAACCGGCCCTATACGCAGCGACAGGAGCGCCGCGCCACCACGGAGATGCTGCGCCTATTCAGCCGCGTCTGGCACATTCCCATCCTGGTCATGGTGGCGGTGTCGCTGATTGCCATGGTGACCTCGGCGGAGGATTCGCGTAGCGCCTTTTTCCGCGCTCTGGTGACCGCGGGCATGATGATCGCCACGTTGGTGGTCTCCGGGCTGATCCACCGTCAGCGTGAGAAGACCCAGGAGAAGCGGGTCTCCGAATATACCGCGCGGCTGGTCCGCTTCGGCTTCACCCTGGCCCACCTGCTGGCCTGGATGATCTTCCTCGAGCTGGCGATGCGCGTCTGGGGAACTTCGCTGTGGGCGGTGGGCGGCAGTGCCGGTATCGGCCAGCAGATCGCCCGCAGCCTGCTGGGGCTGGGACTGACCTTCCTGGTTGCCTGGCTGGTCTGGATCCTGGCCGACACCGCAGTCCAGCACGCCCTGCGCAAGAGCAGCCGGCGCCACGGCCGCCGCGCCAACGCCAGCGCCCGGGCGCAGACCATCACGCCGCTGCTGCGCAATACCATCTTCATCACCATCGCGGTGATCGCCGCCATCATTGCCCTGGCCAATCTCGGCGTGAACGTGACCCCCCTGCTGGCGGGGGCCGGGGTGATCGGCCTGGCGGTGGGCTTCGGTGCCCAGACCCTGGTGCAGGACCTGATCACCGGGCTGTTCATCCTGATCGAGGATTCGCTGGCGATCGACGACTTCGTCAACCTCGGCAATCACCTGGGTACGGTCGAGGCGCTGAGCATTCGTACGGTGAAGCTGCGTGACCTGGACGGGATCGTGCACATCATCCCGTTCAGCCAGATCCAGGGCATCCAGAACTACTCGCGCGAGTTCGGCATTGCGCTGCTGCGTATCCGTATCGGTCACCACATGAAGATCGACGAAGCGATCGAGACCGTGCGCAGCATCGCCGACGAGCTGCGCAACGATCCGATGATGCGCCACCACATCTGGTCGCCGCTGGAGGTGCAGGGGATCGAGAGCTTCGACGCCGGCGCCGCCATTCTGCGCATACGCATGCGCACTGCGCCGGTCATGCAGTGGGATGTGGCGCGGGCGTTCAATCTGCGCCTCAAGCAGCGCTTCGACGAGCAGGGAATCGACCTCGGCATGCCGCGCATGAGCGTGGTGATGGAGGAGAGCCGCGCGGCGCGGGACGACACGCAGCCCGACGCCCGGCAGCCGGAGGCGATCACCAATCCTGGCGTGCCCGATCCGCCGTGAGCGCCGGCCAGGGCGAGGCGCTCACCCGGGCCGGCCCGTCGCGACGCGGGATGGCGCGATGTGGTTTGGCCAAAGTCGTGTTGCGGTCATGGAGTGAAAGGTAAATAATCGCTGACAACTTGCTACGCTGCGTCAGGATTCAAGGTTTTTTGTATCCGGGCGATAACGCAGGGTAACGATCGTCGCCGGCGCGAGCGCGTCCGGTGGCCACCAGGCAACGGGCCGACAGGCAGGGCACACCATGACTCTTCTCAGCATCTTCGCGATCGCCATCGGTTTCGGTGCCTTCGGGCTCTTCGTCGCGCTGCGCCTGTGTCGCAGCGACAAGAGCACGCCGGTGGCGAGAGGGCGCGTTGGCGCCAACGACGACACGCCGAGCGCCTCGCGCCAGCGCGCCTGATCCCAGCGCAATCCCCCCTTCCCCATAGTGTGACACCTCCCGGCGCCTCCCTCGGGCCAGTCGCGCTTCGACAGGTCACGTTGCTGCGGCAACTGCCGCTCTTGTCCCTGATGCTTTAACGACCCACGCCCGGCAGGATCTGCCCGCTGGCAGCATGATCGCGATACGCGCGCGTGCGCTGCGTCTGCCTGGCGATCACTCGCGCCTGGCGGAGAACAGCGCCACGCAGCCGACGATCTCGATCTGGTGATGGTCGAAACGCTCGGCGAGCGCGTGCTCCAGCGCCTGCGGTGTATCCGTCGTATTGGAGAAGATCCCCTTGGCGTTGTAGAACGCCATCAACCGGCGCGTCAACGGTGAGCGTGTGACGCCGTCCCCCAGGATGGTGGCGCCGAACAGTGTTGCCCCCGGCGCCAGCAGTGGCGCGAGGTGATCGAAGGCGTGTGCCTTGTGCGTCATCGGCCCGGGTAGGCAGTGCAGCAGGTAGTTGATGCCGATGGAGTCGAACGGTGCCGGCGGGTCTTCGATCGGGGCGAGAATGTCGAGTTGGCGCGTTTGCGGCTGCAGGCGCTTCACCCGCGCTGCGGTATGGGCCAGGGAGTCGGCGTTGAGGTCGAACAGCGTCAGCCGCGGCTGGTGACTCGGAAAGCGGCTACGGTCGAGGAAAAATCCGGTACCCACGCCCACGTCGAGATGATTGGCGCTCAGGTGGCGCGCATAGTGCTCCAGCAGGCGCGAGGTCGGGCAGCGCCAGATGCCGCGATTGGAGAGTCGCAGCACGATCAGATCGTAGAGCGCCAGGTTGCGGCGGGTATAGACCGCCTGGCCGGCGTGGGACGAATCGACAGGGGTGGGCATTGACGTTGTCTCTGTGGGCGTGCGTTTGTTGGCTGGCGTCTGTGGGGGAGGACAGGGTTCGGGCCGTGACGCTGTTGGCAAGGGCGTCCGCTAGCGGGGCGGACCGGCACTCTCCAGCACCCAGTCGCGAAAGGCGCGCATCGGTTCGGTCAGGTGGCGATGGGTCGGGGTCAGCAGCGCCAGCCGTCCACGGCTGGGCAGGCTATCGGGCAGCGCCCGGACCAGGTTGCCCTGATCGAGCTCGGCGGCGAGCAGACGCATCCAGCCGAGGGTGACCCCCTGGCCCGCGAGGGTGGCGTTCATCAGCAGCTGGAAGCTGTTGGCACGCAGGGTGTGCAGCGGCGGCTGCCAGTCGAAGCCGAGGGAGCGATACCAGTGCTCCCAGGTCAGCCAGTCGCGGTAGTGATCCTCCACCACCATCAGGGTGTGGCGGGCGAGCAGGTCGGCGGGGTCGGCGACCGCACCGTGACGAGCCAGATAGACCGGGCTGCACACCGCGGCGACGCGCTCCTCGGCGAAGATCGGGCTGGCTTCGAGTCCGGGGGGATCGACCTCGTGGGGGATGTGGTAGTAGATGCCGAGATCGAATTCGGCCAGATCGAGCCGATAGGGGTCCTCGACGGTGAGGACTCGAATCTCGATGTCGGGATGCGCCTGCTGGAAATCGGGCAGCTGACGGGCGAGCCAGATCGAGGCGATGGTCGGGCTCGAGGCCAGGGTCAGCTGGCGGTCGTCGCCGCGCCGGCGCAGACGCGCAGTCTCGTCACGCAGTTCCCGCAGCAGCCGCTGCACCACGCGGAAGTAGTGCGCGCCGGCCGGGGTCAGGCGCAGGCCGTCATGCTGGCGTTCGAACAGCGGCCGGCCGAGATCCGTCTCGAGGCGCTTGATCTGGCGGCTGACCGCGCTCTGGGTCAGGCTCAGCTCACTGCCGGCCTGGGTGAAGCTCGAATGGCGGGCGGCCGCCTCGAAGGTGCGCAGGCAGGCCAGTGGGGGGAGCACGTCGCGAATGGGCATGGGGCGTCCGGAACCGAGTTCTCTCGGTCCCGGAGCATAGCACGAGTGGTGCACGCCACCTTCGGTCGCGACGTCCTGGAGCGGGACACTCAGATGGCGCGACGCGGGATCTCGCGGGCCCAGCGCTTCTCGCTGACCAGCGTCTCGCCCTCATGGGCGATCTGCTCGGCGCTCAGGTAGAAGGTGGTCTCGTCGCAGTGCAGGTGATAGCGGCTGACCACCTCGACGCCGAAGCGTGCCTCGCCCGACTCGCGCCCGGCGCGGTAGGTCCACTCGATGTCGGCCCGGGTGCGGGTCGCGTCGCTGGGGTGGCTGACATAGACCTCGCGGGCCTTCTGCTCGACGCGCAGGCCGTGATCCTCGAAGCGGATATCGCCCATGTCGTCCTCCACCGTCACCGTCACTTCGCCGCTGCCGACATCCTCGCTGAGGGTGCGCCTTGGATGGCCCGGGCGCAGCGTCTCGATCCGACACGGCGGCGCGCTCTCCGGCGGTTCGAATGGCATCGGCACGTAGGGCGCCTGGCAGATCGGCAGTGACAGCGTCGGCGTGCCGGCCTCGAGGGTGAGATCCGCACGTCGCGGCGGCGACCACACCAGCGGAAAGCTGGCGCTGGAGAGCGCCAGGCGTAGACGATGCCCGGGGGGCAGCCGGTAGCCGATCAGGTCCAGCGCCAGGTCGATCTCCATGCGCTCGCCGGGGACCGGTGGGGTGAGTGTGGCCGGGTCGTCGCGCAGGGACAGATTGAGCGTGGCGTAGCTGATCAGCGCGCTCTCCCCGCTGGGGGCGACATCGCACAGGCGCACGTGCAGCTGGCCACAGCGCTCGGTGCTGCTCAGGCTGGCGCGCAGCCTGGGCTGGCCGAGCAGGTCGAGCCCTTCGGCGTAGGGCGCGGAGTCGAAGGTCAGCGCCAGGCCGTCGTCGCGGCGCTGATCCGGCGGGAAGTCGGCGCCGAACCACAGCGGGATATACTCGCCCTGCAGCGCGCCGGCGGTCAGCGGCGAAGCGATCGCGCGGTCCTCGCTCAGACGTCCTTGCGGCACCAGGCCGGCATCGCCGAGGGTGAGCGGCTGCCACGCGATCTCCTCGGCCGGGGCGGGCCAGGCACGGGTCTGCACCCATCGGCCCGGACGCTCGAGATACTTGGGTGCCGGCGGCACGCCATCCTGCAGATAGAAGGTGCAGGGCGGCTCGTCCATGATCCCGGTGTCGATCCCCTTGAGCCAGTAGTCCCACCAGCGCAGCGCCTCCTGCAGAAAGCCGATGGCCGGGTCGGGAATCGCAAAGTGGGGGTACTTGTGCATCCAGGGGCCGAGCAGCGCCTTCTTCGGGCAGGAGAGGTGCTCCATCATCCGTGGAATGGTGTTGACGTAGGAGTCCGCCCAGCCGCTGATCATGTAGACCGCAGCTTCGATGTCGGCGTAGCGCTCGCAGATCGAGCCATGCTGCCAATAGGCGTCGCGCTGCTGATGACGCAGCCAGGGCTCGGCCAGTAGCGGCATGTTGTCGAGGCGCTGCTTCCACAGCTCTCGCCAGCGTTCTCCGACCAGTGCCGGGTCGGGTACGGCCGCGGAGAAGCTCAGCATGGTCGCCGCCCAGCCCAGGTTCTCCAGCAGCATGTTGCCGCCCTTGTAGTGGATATCGTCGGCGTAGCGGTCGTCGGTGGAGCAGAGGGTGATGATCGCCTTGAGGGGTTTGGGTCTGAGCGCGGCCAGCTGCAGGCTGTTGAAGCCGCCCCAGGAGATACCCATCATGCCGAGGTTGCCATCGCACCACGGCTGCGCGGCGATCCAGTCGATCACTTCCAGCGCGTCGGCCTGCTCCTGGGGCGCGTACTCATCCTCCATCAGACCATCGGACTCGCCGTTGCCGCGCATGTCGACACGCACACAGGCGTAGCCGTGGCCGGCGAGCCAGGGGTGGGTGAGTTCATCGCGCACCGCGGTGCCATCGCGCTTGCGGTAGGGCAGGTACTCGAGGATCGCCGGCACCGGCGCCGCTTCGGCGTTTTCGTCCGTTGTGCCGATGGCTCCTTCGGGTAACCAGATGCGGGCGGCCAGGCGCGTGCCGTCGGCCAGCACGATCCACTGGTTCTCGATTTCGCGTACGCGGTGTGGGAAGTCCTGTTTGATCTTCATGCCTTGTCCTTGGCTGCGTGGGAAGGAGTCGACGGTGTCGGTACGACGTCGAGCCGCTCGGGATGCTTGAGCCAGACCCACAGCGAACCCGAGGCCAGCAGCACGATCAGCATCGACGGCAGCCCGCCGAGGTTGGAGAGCATCTTGATGCCGTCGATACCGACGAAACTGACCATGACCCAGGAGACCAGGCCGACGATCACGCCCCAGATCACCTTCATCGTGACGCCGGCGTTGAGATCGGAGTCCGCGGTCAGGCCGCGGGTGCAGAGATTGCCGATGGCGTCGGTCTGCGAGTCGGCGGCGGTGACGTAGGAGATGTAGGCGATGAACAGCAGCAGCGGCACCCACACCTGGGAGAGCGGCAGGTGGCGGAAGAGTTCGTAGAGCACGTTCTCCACCCCGCGCTGATCGAGGATGGCGTAGAGATCGGTGCCGCTCTCGCCGGCTCCCAGATGCGACTGGAAGTAGAGTGCGGTGCCCGAGAAGATCAGGATCCAGACACAGGCGAACAGCGCCGGATAGAGCAGGTTCACGCGCAGGAATTCGCGTACCGTGTAGCCGCGCGAGATCTTGCCCAGAAACAGCGCTGCCACTGGCGCCCAGGCGAACCAAACCGCCCAGTAGAAGATCGACCACCACTGCGGCCACTGATCACTTCCCGCAGCGCCGGTGAACAGGCTCTTGGTGAAGAAGTTGTCCAGATAGATGCCGAACGATTCCACCCCCAGGGCCAGACAGAAGACCGTGGGGCCGACCACGAACACGAAGATACCGAGGATCAGCAGCAGCAGTGCGTTGAGCGACGACAGCCGGGCAATGCCCTTCTGCAGGCCGCTGGCGGCGGAGAGCACGAAGGTGACCACGATGATGGCGATGATCACGCCCAGACGCAGTGGGCTGGTCTCGCCGCCCAGATACTGGCCCACGCCGCCGGCCAGGGTCAGGGCGCCGGTGCCCAGCGACGACGCCATGCCGGCGACCAGGGCATAGAGCGATACCGCATCGATCAGCCCGGCGAAGCGCTTCACCCGCGGTCCGAACAGCGGCTCCAGCATGCTCGAGATCGAGAAGCGCAGGCGCAGATTGTAGAAGGCCAGGGCAAAGATCAACGCCGGCACGGCGTAGATCGCGTAGGGCGTGAACGACCAGTGCAGGAACATGGTCGACATGGCGAACAGCATGGCGTCGCTCGACCCCGCTTCCAGTCCGCTGGAGGCCGGCGGCCCCATGTAGTGGTAGAGCGGCTCGGCGGTGGTCCAGAACAGCACCCCCACGGCCAGGGTGGTGCACAGGGTGATCGAGAACCAGCGCAGCGGCGAGAGCAGCGGGGTGGCCTCGGCGCCACCGATGCGTACACGGCCGAGGGGCGAGACATAGATGATCAGCGCCATGATCAGCAGATAGAGACTGCCCAGGCTGAACAGCCACGAGAAGTTGTCGAGCACCGCGGCGTTGAGCGCGCTGGCGGTGGCGAGGAAGGCGTCGAGATCGACATAGCTGGCGACCACGGCGCCCAGCAGGATCAGGAAGGTCGGCCAGAATACCAGCGGCCGCAGCGAGGTTTGCATACCCATCTCCGGTTATCGTTATCGTGTGTCGGCAGGCGCGCAGCATGCGCTGTCGTCATGGCGATATACCCTAACCGCTGCTGCGGGGCATCATTCAAGCGGCGGCTGGGAATGGGGGTATGCGCTCAGCGCATACCTGGCCGGCAAGAGGGCGGCAGGCCCCGGCGCGACGATCGGCTAAGATGGGCCCCGGACGAGACGCAAGAGGCGCGACAGGAGCGACGATGGAACCCGAGGATCTGAACAAGCTGGTGAGTGTGCGCATGCCGTTCGGCAAGTACGAAGGCCGCCTGATCGCCGATCTGCCTGGCCCCTATCTGGCCTGGTTCGCCCGCGAGGGCTTTCCCCGCGGGGAGATCGGCCAGCTTCTGGCGCTGATGCACGAGATCGACCACAACGGCCTCAGCGATCTGCTCGAGCCGCTGCGCCGCCGCGTTTCCTCAGGCCAGTAGCCGGCCGAGTAGATGGGCCACCACCAGGCCCACGGTGATCGCGGCAGTGAGCCACAGGCGGCGGGGTCTGCGCTGCTGATAGTGCTGCAGGGCGACATCGAGCTTGCGGGTCAACTGCGCCTGGCGGGTGGTGGGCGCGCCGGGCGGCGAGAAGTCGTTGGCGGCGTCGCCGTGCCAGTGCGGCGCATGGGTCAGTCCCAGGCCGGCGCGCAGGCGGCCGATATCGCCCAGCAGCTGGTGCATGTCGTCGTATTCGGCGCGGCGTTCGGGGGAGCCCAGTGCGGCCTGGGCATCCGCCTTGAGCGATTGATTGGCACAGTGGCGGATGGCGTGTTCGATCTCCTCCGCGGTGGCGGTGGGTGGGATGCCGAGTCGTAGATAGAGATCACGCATGCTGCATCAACAGGTCGTAGGCGTTCTTGATGCGCTGGAAGCGCTGCGAGGCGAGGTTGATCCGCCACTCGCTCTGACCGTGGAAACGGTCGGGGTGGTGGCGTTGGGCCAGGCGCCGATAGGCGAGTTTGATATCCCGCGGTGAGGCGCTGGTGTCCAGCTCCAGTTCGATCAGCGCGCGGCGGATGGGGTAGGAGGGCGCGTCGAAACCGGCGCGCTGGCGCTGCCGGCTCTGCTCGCGCTGCCACTGGCGCTGTTGCTCTTGGTGCTGACTTTCCTGCTCCTGGCGCTTTCGCTCTCGGCGCTGGCGTTCCTGGTACTGGCGCTGCTGCTGCTCCTGGCGTTGACGCTGTGCGGCTTCTTCGCGCTGGCGCTGGGCCTGTTCGCGGCGCAGGGCTTCCGCCTCGGCCTGGCGCCGCGCCTGTTCACGCTGCTGAGCTTGTGCCTCGGCCTGGCGCTTGGCGTGGGCCTGGGCACGGCGTTCGCGCTCGGCCTGCGCCGCCGCCTCTCGCTGCTGTTCGCGTTCGCGGGCCTGCTGGGCCTGCTGGCGGCGCCACTGCTGCTGTTGCTTGTGTTCGCGCCACTGGTTCTCGGCCAGGCGCCGGACCCGGTCCCGCCAGGAGGCGCGATACTCGCCGGCGTTGGCCTGGGTCGAGCCGGTATCACCTTCCTCGACTTCCGCGGTGTCCTCGGCCTCCGGTTCGACGGGCTGCCAGTGGCTGCGGTGGCTGAGATCCTCGGGCGCGGCCAGGGTCCGGCCGGTGACCTCACGGTAGAGCGCGCGCAGGGCGTCCGGCGAAACCCCGGAGAGATCGGCCAGGAAACGCAGGATATGGTGATTGCGCAGACTCAGCGCGCCGTCGCTGGTGGCGAGAACCACCGCCTGGCGCAGAAAGGCGATGATCGGCCCGGTCTGTTCCTTCGTCAGCACCTCGGCGGCGAGCTGGACGTCGCCCAGATCCTGTCGCCTGGCCGCCGCCAGCAGCGTCTCCAGATCGCGGCGGTGATGCGCGCGCGCGGCCAGACGTTCGAGATAGCGGCGGTCTTCATCGAGCGGGACGTGCTTGTTGGCAAAGACCCAGCACAGCAGCAAGAGCTCGGCGCTCTCACGCTGATGGGGGCTCTTCACGAGCAGCGACTCGAAGGCTGAGAAGCCGGTGGCGACCATGGGCGTTCCGCATGAGCCGATGCGGGGCATCGGTTAGCTGTTGTTTGTCGCCGAGTATACCCAAATCGACCACCCCGACGTCAGCCTCTAAAGCCGCGGTCGATCGACGCTGCGCCTCAGCTCATGCCCGAGCGCTTGGCGAGATTCTCCGGGCCGAAGGAGTCGGGCAGCAGTGTGTCCATGGTGTAGCGCTTGAGCGGCTGGCCGTCGCCGTCGAGCACCACGATCGTGGTCTCGGGGGTGGCGAATTCGCGGATGCGCTGACGGCAGTCGCCACAGGGCGTGCACAGGTGCTCGCCGGGGCCGATCACGTAGATCTCGCGGATACGCTGCTCGCCGTTGGAGACCAGTGCGGCGATGGCGCTGGCCTCGGCACACAGCCCCTTGTAGTTGGCACTCTCGACGTTGCAGCCGACGTAGGTCTGGCCGCTGGCGCCGATCAGGACCGCCCCCACCGGGTGGGCGGAGTAGGGCACGTAGGCGTTGGCACGCACGGCGAGTGCGGCCTGGCGGATGCTCTCGGGGACCGTGATGTCGCTGGGTTCAGTCATGGCTCGGTTCCTGGTCGTCGCGCAGCAGCCCTTCCAGGGTGATCGCCATCATCTCGGCGAACCCGGTCTGGCGGGTCTGGGCGTCGAGCGCTTCGTGCTTGAGGATATGGTCGGAGACGGTGCACACGGTCAGCGCGCGGGCGCCGAACTCGGCGCAGACGCCGTAGAGGCCGGCGGCTTCCATCTCCACGCCGAGGATGCCGTGGCGCTGCAGGGTGTGGAAGAAGGCATCGTCCGGGGTGTAGAACAGGTCCGCCGAGAACAGGTTCCCCACCTTGACCCGGGTGCCACGCTCGCGGGCGGCGTCCACCGTGTGGCGGGTCAGGGCGAAATCGGCGATGGCGGCGAAGTCGTGGCCGCCGAAGCGGGTGCGGTTGACTCCGGAGTCGGTGCAGGCGCCCATGCCGATGACGATATCGTTGACGCCGACATCGTCGCGCACCGCGCCGCAGGAGCCCACGCGCACCAGACGCTGGGCGCCGTACTCGGTGATCAGCTCCTTGGCGTAGATGGAGAGCGAGGGGATGCCCATGCCGCTGCCCATCACCGAGATGCGGCGGCCGCGGTAGGTGCCGGTGAAGCCGAGCATGTTGCGCACGCGGTTGACGCAGACGACGTCGTCGAGAAAGGTCTCGGCGATGAACTGGGCGCGTAGCGGATCGCCCGGCATCAGCACGGTGTCGGCAAAATCGCCCTCGCGGGCTTCGATATGCGGGGTTGGCATGTCAGTCTCCTGAAGATCGCGCGGCCAGTAGTGAGGTGCCGTAGTCCATGGCGTCCAGGTCGAAGAACTCGGCCAGGGTCTGGCCGATATCGGCGTAGGTGTCGCGGGCGCCGAGGTCGCCGCTGGGGCCACCGCTGGCGAGCAGTACCGGCACCTGCTCGCGGGTGTGGTCGGTGCCGCGCCAGGTCGGGTCGTTGCCGTGGTCGGCGGTGAGGATCAGCAGGTCTTCGGGGGCCAGCCTGGCCAGCAGTTCGGGCAGGCGGCGGTCGAAGGCTTCCAGTGCGCTGGCGTATCCCTCCGGGTCCCGGCGGTGGCCGTAGAGGGTGTCGAAGTCGACGAAATTGGTCATCACCAGCGTGTCCACGTCGGCCTTTCGGGCGTCGTCGATCGCCGTCAGGGTCGCCGCGAACAGGGCCTCGAAACCGTGCGCCTTGCGCACCTCGCTGATGCCGCAGTGGGCGTAGATATCGCCGATCTTGCCTACGCCGAGCACCTGGCCGCCGCCATCGTGGAGCTTTTGCAGCACTGTGGGCTTGGGCGGTTCGAGGGCGTAGTCGCGGCGGTTGCCGGTACGCTCGAAACTCGATGGTGTCTCGCCGACAAAGGGGCGCGCGATGACGCGGCCGATGTTGTAGGGCATCAGCAGTTCACGTGCGATCTCGCACAGCCGATAGAGGCGGTCGAGGCCGAAGTGCTGCTCGTGGGCGGCGATCTGGAACACCGAGTCCGCCGAGGTGTAGACGATCGGCTTGCCGCTGGCGATGTGTTCCGCGCCGAGGGCCTCGATCACCGGCACCCCGGAGGCGTGGCAGTTGCCGAGCACGCCGGGCAGCTCGGCCTGCGCGATCAGCGCCGCCAGCAGCTCCGGCGGAAAGCTCTCCTCATGCTCGGGGAAATAGCCCCATTCGAACAGTGCCGGCACGCCGGCGATCTCCCAGTGGCCGGAGGGGGTGTCCTTGCCGGAGGAGATCTCGCGGGCGCAGGCCCAGCCTCCGGTCGGCTCGGCCGGGGGCGTCACCCCGGCGGCCCAGCTGCCGGTGGCGCGGTGATGGGCGTGATAGAGACCGAGCCGCGCCAGGTTGGGCAAGTCGAGCGGGCGTCCGGCGTCGGCGCGATAGCGGGCGATATGCCCCAGGGTGTCGGCACCGGCATCGCCGAAGGCGTCGGCATCGGGGGCATTGCCGATACCGAAGGAGTCGAGCACCAGCAGCACGGCGCGGCGGGGCGTGACGGACGTGGTCATGGCAGATCCTCCTGGCGCAGGGTGGCGTGGACGAGCGGGGGGATATCGGCGGCGCCCGCCTCCAGATGAAAGGCGTCGCTCAGACGCGCGCTCAGGGCCTCGGCTGCCTCGCGATCGGCGGCGTGAACCCGCAGCAGCGGCTCGCCGGCGCTGAGCGTCTGGCCCAGTTCGGCGATATGCGACAACCCCACGCGAGGGTCGATGGCGTCACCGGCATTGCGCCTCCCGCCGCCCAGCTCGACCACCGCGAGCCCCAGCACGCGGGTGTCGATGGCGTGCACGACGCCGTCGCGGGGGGCGGCGACCTCGTGCACGACCGGTGCCGTGGGCAGGTAGTGCGCGGCGCGCTGGGTGAAGTCGGCAGGCCCGCCGAGACCGTGGACCATACGCCCGAAACGCTCGAGCGCGGCGCCGTTGTCGAGCGTCTGTGCCAGGCGCCGCTCGGCGTCCTGGGCATCCCTGGCCAGCCCCGACTGGATCAGCATCTCGCTGGCCAGCGCCTGGGTCACCCGATAGAGACGGCTGTGGCGATCGTCGCCGCGCAGCACCTCGAGCGCTGCCGCCACCTCCAGGGCGTTGCCGGCGCAGCGCGCCAGCGGCTGGTTCATGTCGGTGAGCAGTACGCTGGTGCGGGTGCCGGCGGCGCAGCCGGTGGCGACGATCGCCTCTGCCAGCTCGCGCGAGGCTTCCGGGGTCGGCATGAAGGCGCCGCTGCCCACCTTGACGTCCATCACCAGGCTGCCCAGCCCGCAGGCGAGCTTCTTGCCCAGGATCGAGGCCACGATCAACGGCAGCGACTCCACCGTCGCGGTGACGTCGCGCACGCCGTAGAGGCGCTTGTCGGCAGGGGCGAGCGCGCCGGTCTGGCCGATGATGGCGACCCCGACCTCCTGCACCAGACGACGGAAGGTGGCCTCACTGGGAGTGATATCGTAGCCGGGGATCGACTCCAGCTTGTCCAGGGTGCCCCCGGTATGGCCCAGGCCACGGCCGGAGATCATTGGCACGTGGCCGCCGCAGGCCGCGATCCAGGGACCCAGGACCAGCGAGACGAGATCGCCGACGCCGCCGGTGGAGTGCTTGTCGAGCACCGGTCCTGCGAGGTCGAGATCGTCCCAACTCAGCACTTGGCCGGAGTCGCGAATCGCCTCGGTCAGCGCGGTCGCCTCCGCCTCGTGCATGCCGTTGAGATAGACCGCCATGGCGAAGGCGCCGATCTGGGCGTCTCCGACCGTGTCATCGGCGATCCCGCGCATGACCAGATCGAGCATTTGTCGGTCGAGGGTCTGGCCGTCGCGCTTGCGCCGGATGATCTCCTGAATCAGCATCTTCGCTCCTCGTGGGCGGTTGTCAGCGCTCGTGTTCTCCGCTCGTTCTTTCCGCTCGACTCAGTAGCCGCTGCCCGCCGGCGTCGCGGCCTTGCCCGAGAGGGTAGCGAGCAGGGCGTCGAGCAGCCCGGAGGCGCCGAAACGGAAGTGCTCCGGGGTCAGCCAGGCCGTGCCCATCAGGCGCTCGGCCAGCGCCAGGTAGGTCTGGGCCTCTTCGCTGGTGCGAATACCGCCGGCGGCCTTGAAGCCGACATCGCGGCCGCTGTCGCGGATGGCGGTGAGCAGGATCTCGGCGGCCTCGAGGGTGGCGTTGGTGGCGACCTTGCCGGTGGAAGTCTTGAGGAAGTCGGCGCCGGCATCGAGGGCAACCTCGGCAGCCTGACGGATCAGCTCGGGGCGCTTGAGCTCGCCGGTCTCGAGAATCACCTTGAGCCGCTGGTCGCCACAGGCCTCGCGGCAGGCGCTGACCAGCGCCCGGCCGGAGGCAGTGTCGCCATTGATCAGCGCCTTATAGGGGAACACCACATCGACCTCGTCGGCCCCGGCGACCACGGCCGCCCGGGTCTCGCGCGCGGCGCGCTCGGCGTTGACGCTGCCATCGGGGAAATTGGTCACCGTGGCGATACGTACCCGGTCGCGCAGCCCCAGTTCGCGCAGCTGGCGATCAGCGGCATCGATGAAGGCGGGATAGACGCACACCGCCGCCGGTGAGCCGAAGTCGGTCGCTGTGCGCCGGCACAGCGCCTCGATGCGCGCGGCATCGTCGTCGGCATTGAGCGAGGTCAGATCCATCATCGCCAGCGCCTGGCTGGCGGCCTGTTGGAGCGTCTTCATCCGGCTATCTCCTTGAAGCGCAGAGAGGAAAAGAGGGCGGCCCCGGGCGAGTGGGGCGGCGTCTGTCCCTGCCGCCCCGGTTCGTGTCGGGCCCGCGGGCTCAGGCAGTACCGGCCAGGGCCAGGAAGATCCCCGCCAGGGTCGCCGACATCAGGTTGGAGAGGGTGCCGGCGAGGACCGCCTTGAGCCCGTAGCGGGCGATCTCGTGGCGGCGATTGGGCGCCAGCGTGCCGAGGCCGCCGAGCAGGATCGCGATCGAGGAGAGGTTGGCGAAGCCGCACAGGGCGAACGACAGGATCGCCGCGGTGTGCGCCGACATCGCCTTGCCGGTCTCCGCCACCAGAGTGTCGCCGCTGATGTAGGGCGCCAGATTGATATAGGCGACGAACTCGTTGACCACCAGCTTCTGGCCGATGAAGGAACCGGCCAGGGTGGCCTCGTGCCACGGGATGCCGAGCACAAAGGCGAGCGGCGAGAAGAGCCAGCCGAGGATCATCGACAGGCTCAGCGAATCGACGCCGAACCAGCCGCCGACACCGCCGAGAATACCGTCGATCAGCGCGATCAGGCCGATGAATGCGAGCAGCATGGCGCCCACGTTGGCGGCCAGCATCAGCCCCGAGGAGGCCCCGGTGGCAGCGGCGTCGAGTACGTTGGCCGGCTTGTCCTCGGCGTCGAGGACTTCCTTGGCCTTGCCGGTGTGGTCGTCCGGAGTCTCGGTCTCGGGCATCAGGATCTTGGCGAACAGCAGCCCGCCGGGGGCGGCCATGAACGACGCCGCGATCAGGTACTCCATCGGGATGCCGAGCTCGGCATACCCGGCCAGCACCGAGCCGGCCACCGAGGCGAGCCCGCCGCACATCACCGCGAACAGCTCGGACTTGGTCATGTTGGCGAGGAACGGCCGCACCACCAGCGGCGCTTCGGTCTGGCCGACGAAGACGTTGGCGGTGGCCGAGAGTGACTCGGTGCGCGAGGTGCCGAGTACCTTCTGCAGCGCGCCACCGAGGATGCGCACCACCCACTGCATGATGCCCAGGTAGTAGAGCACGGCGGTCAGTGAGGAGAAGAAGATGATGATCGGCAGCACCTTGATGGCGAAGACGAAGCCGATGTTGCTGGGGTCGGCGAGATTGCCGAAGAGAAAGCCGATGCCGTCGTTGGCGTAGCCGATGACCTGACTGACCGCCCCGGAGATGGCGCCCAGCACGCTCTTGCCCACCGGCACGTAGAGCACGAAGGCGCCGATGCCGGCCTGAATGAGAAAGGCGCCGGCCACGGTGCGCAGGCGGATCGCCTTGCGGTCGCTCGAGAAGGCGAGCGCGATCAGCAGCAGAACGACGACGCCGACCAGACCCATGATGAGTGTCATGTTGTTGTCCTTGGTGTTGGTCTTGGAGAGGGGGGATTGCGGTTCTGTGTGCGCTTTTTAACATTTTTATGTTTGTCTAGTCACTTATTGTTTTTATTCTGACAACGCCATAGAGTGATCGGCGTCACCGCCCCCTTTCTGCGGGTCGCGCTCCGGCTGCGCGCCGAGCAGGGCAGCCTGCGTTAGGCACTGGCAGGGCGGGGATGAAACTGGCGCTGAGGCGCACCGGCAGTGACGCCGCGACAACAATCCTGGCGCGATAACAAGGGAAGCGCTGAATAAATCGCCGAACGAGATGAAGGACAGGGCGCTCGGAGCGCAGACTCGAAGCAACGCGTCACGCGAGGCATAACATGGGGTTAGGCGAGCCTTCGACCGGGCTGGCGCCCCAGCACCGCGCAACGCAGTCATTCGCACGTGCAGGCATTTATGCAGTGGTTCCCAATGACGCCACGACAACAATGAGGCATGGGAGAGGGCATGAACGGGAACGGCATGAGCAAGGCCAGCGTCCTGCTGGCGCTGTGGGGGCTGGCGGTCACGCCGGCATGGGCGGCCGGCGATGCGAGCGAGCAGGGCAGTGCGCCGGTGATCGAGCAGGAAACACCGGCCGAGGGGCCGCAGGCGGTGGATGAGACCGCGGATGGGCCCTATCTGTCCGACTGGTACCACCAGAACCTGACCGTCATCGGCAGCAAGAACATTCGCTTCGGCCCGCAGCAGATCGACGATATCTATCTCGAGTACGAATTCTTCGGCCGCAAGGGACCGCTGGATCTCTACGGCTATATCGACTTTCCCAAATTCTTCGGCATCGGCAATCGCCCCGACCGCGGCATCTTCGACAAGGGCTCGCCGGTCTTCATGGAGCTGGAGCCGCGACTGTCGATCGATGACATGACCGGGCAGGATCTCAGCTTCGGGCCGTTCAAGGAGTGGTTCGTCGCCTTCGACTACATCTTCGACTGGGGTCACAACAGCGACAATCGCCAGAACACGCTCTATGCAGGTCTGGGGACCGATATCGATACCGGCTCGCCGCTGGGGCTCTCGTTCAACTTCTACAAGCGTCGCCAGTGGGAGAACTACGGCGCCGCCAACGAGAACTCCTGGGACGGTTATCGCGCCCAGCTCAACTACTCCTATCCGCTGGGCACTTTCGACAACGGTGCTTCGCTGGTCTACGTCGGCTTCACCAACCACGACTTCGGCTCGGACCTGGGTGATGGCAACTCGGTACGTACCAACGAGTCGACGGTGGCCACCAACGTGCTGCTGTACCAGTTCACTCACCTGCGCTTCATGGCGGTGGCGCGCTACTTCCATAACGGCGGGCAGTGGAACGACGGCGTCACCGCGCCCTTCCCCAATGCCAGTGGTGAAAGCTTCGAGCTGCGCTCCACCGGCTGGGGGTATTATCTGGGGGTCGGCTGGCAGTTCTGATCGGTAGAGTCGTCGATCCGTCATGTCATCGGGGAGCCAGCAGGCTCCCCGATGTGTCTGGGCGGAGGCAGTACACGCCATCCGCCCAAATGGGCGCCTGGCGCGACGCTTTTGGCATGACACGGAGGTTGGCATGACACGGAGGTTGGCATGACACAACAATGGCGGCAGCGGCTTGGCTTCGAGCGGGGATCAGCGATGATGGCGATGGGGTGGCGGAGCACGAACCTATGAATGGACGTAGTGCGCAGCGTCTCGAGCGGCTGAGCGAGGCGCTCAAGCGCGCCGGTACCCTGCCGCTCGCCGAGGCGGCGGCGCTGTGCGGGGTCTCGGAGATGACCATCCGGCGTGATATCGCTGCCAGCAGCGGGACCATCGCCTCGTTCGGCGGTCATCTGGTGATGGCCGACAATCCGCAGTTCGCCGCCGCCTACCATCTCGATACCCAGAAGGATCACTTCGCGGCGGCCAAGCAGCGGCTGTGCCGGGAGGCCGCAGCACGTGTCGAGGAGGGCGATACGCTGTTCATCGACTGCGGCACCACGCTGGTGGCGCTGTGCGCAGAGCTGCCGCGTCAGTTGACCGTGACCGTGGTCACCTATGCGCTCAACGTAGCCAATGCCTTCTGCCAGCGCGATATGCCCAACATGCGCCTGGTGGTGCTGGGCGGGCTCTACTATCCGGCGTCGCAATCCTTCGGGGGGCAGGATGTCACCACGGCGATCCGGCGCCTGGGCATCAACAAGGCGTTCATCTCGGCGGCCGGCGTGCAGATCGACAAGGGGGCCAGCTGCTTCCACTTCCATGAGGTGGCGCCGAAGCAGGCGGCGATCGAGCATGCCGAACGCAGCATTCTGGTCGCCGACGAGAGCAAGCTCGAGGTGATGCGCCCGGCGTTCTTCGCCGAGTTGTCCGATTTCGATGCGGTGATCACCAGCGGCGCGCCGGGGCATGCCTGGCAGACGCGGGTCGCTGCGTCAGATGGGCCACCGGTGAGCGTGGTCTGAAGCGCCTGAACGCAGGGTGTGAACGCAGGGTATGAACGTTGTCCGCTGTGCGCATGCCACGCTTTTGCCTGCCCTCGAATTCCTTTCTCTTGTATGGCAAGGTTTTGAGATATTCCTGTTTTTCATAGGAAGATTTCGGCCGGCTGGGCACTTACCATCCGGGTAACCGTTTCCCTTTACTGTCTTCGGGCCGGTGTTCCGCGGGGTGCCGCCGGGATATCCGTCCGTTGTCTGCTGCAGGAGTTGCATCATGTCACTGCCCGTTCCCTCCGCCAGTGCACCTTTCTATCCCGCCGCCATTGCCGGCCATGACAGCGAGGCCGGCGCACGCTATACGGTGCGCTCGCCGGCCACCGGCGAGCCCATCGCCGAAGTCGCCGACTGTGGTGCCGAGGTCGCGCAGGTGGCAGCGGACAGTGCCCAGCGCGGCTTCGAGCAGTGGCGCCAGACCACACCATTCGAGCGTGCGGCGCTGTTGAAGGCGTGGCACGGCGCCATGCTCGAAGCCAAGGAGACGCTGGCGTTGACCATGGCCCGGGAGATGGGCAAGCCGATTCGCGAAGCCCGCGGCGAGGTCGACTATGCGGCTGGCTTCATCGAGTGGTTCGCCGAGCAGGCCAAGCGTATCGATGGCGATATCCTGCCCAGCCCGCATCCGGAGAAGCGTCTGACGGTGCTGCGCCAGCCGGTGGGGCCGGTGTTCGCGATCACGCCGTGGAACTTCCCGGCGGCGATGATCACGCGCAAGGTGGCGCCAGGGTTGGCGGCCGGCTGCTCGGTGATCGTCAAGCCCGCCGAGCAGACCCCGATCACGGCGCTGATGCTGGCTGAGCTGTGGCGTCAGGTGGGTGGCCCGGCCGAGGTGTTCCAGGTGATCACTGCCGAGCGTCCGGCCGCGATCAGCGAGGTGTTGATGGCCGATGCGCGCATTCGCAAGCTCACCTTCACCGGCAGCACCCCGGTGGGCAAGCGGCTCTACGCCCAGTCCGCCGCCACCATGAAGCGCATGTCGCTGGAGCTGGGCGGACACGCGCCCTTTCTGGTCTTCGATGATGCCGATATCGACGCCGCGGTGACCGAGGTGATGGCAAGCAAGTTCCGCAACGGTGGCCAGACCTGTGTCTGCACCAACCGTATCTATGTCCAGCGCGGTATCTTCGACGCCTTTGCCGAGCGTCTGGCCGCAGCGGCCGCGGTGCTGGCGATCGGCGATCCCGAAGACGAGGCGACCCAGGTCGGGCCGCTGGTCAGCCAGGCGGGGCGTGACAAGGCCCAGGCGCACATCGACGATGCTCTGGCCAAGGGCGCGCAGCGGCTGACGCCTGCCTTGAGCGTCGACGGACTCTATGTCGCGCCGACGGTCCTGACTGGGGTGACGCCGGAGATGCGCATCATGCAGGAGGAGACCTTCGGCCCGGTGGCGCCGCTGATCGTCTTCGACGACGAGGCGGAGGCGATCGCCGCTGCCAACGACACCCCGTTCGGCCTTGCGGCCTATCTGTGGACGCGCAGCCTGGGCCGCGCGGCGCGTGTCTCCGAGGCGCTCGACTACGGCATCGTCGGTGTCAACGACGGCGCCCCTTCGGTGCCGAATGCGCCCTTCGGCGGGGTCAAGGACAGCGGCCTCGGGCGCGAGGGTGGTCACTACGGCATCGACGAGTACCTCGACTGCAAGTTCGTCTCCACTCGCCTGGATCGTTGATGCACGAAGCGCCCCAGGCGCCGCCGGCCGCCGAGCTGGATCTGGCCACGGCGCTGCGCGAGACCAAGTTGTGCCACGCCTGCGTGGTGGCCGGGGAGCGTTCGCTCTCGCGGCCGCTGCGCTGGGTCCATATGGTCGACCACCCCGATATCATCAACTGGGTCCAGCCGGGCCAGTTGCTGCTGACCACCGGCTACCACTGGCCGGATGAACCGGCGGCGGAGCGCGCGCTTGTCGAGGCGCTGGCGGAGAAGGGGCTGGCCGGCGTGGCGCTGGCCGTGCCGCGTTTTCTGTCGGCCTTTCCGGCGACCAGTCGCGAGGTCGCCGAGTCGCTCGACTTTCCGCTGCTGGAGATCCCCTGGGACGTGCCCTTCAGCCAGATCACCGAGGAGGTGCACGCCTGGCTGATCGCTCGTCAGGGGCAGTTGATCGCTCGCGCCGAGCGCATTCATCGCGATCTCACCCGCTCGGCGCTGACCGCCGGCAGCCTGGGGGATATCGCCGCTGCCCTGAGCGAGCTGCTCGGGCGGGCCGTGCTATTCACGGGTCTCGATGGCGAGTGGCTGGGTGGCAGCCGGGAGCGTCACGCTCGGCCCCTGCCGACGCCGGCGGCGCAGCAGGCGGCGGAGGCGGTGGCGGGTAGCCAGGCGTGCTCGCTGGACGATCCGGCAGGCGACGGCCAGCGCTGGTTGGCCTGCCCGGTGCACA
The DNA here is from genome assembly GCF_003206675.1 of Salinicola sp. RZ23. Taxonomy (NCBI): domain Bacteria; kingdom Pseudomonadati; phylum Pseudomonadota; class Gammaproteobacteria; order Oceanospirillales; family Halomonadaceae; genus Salinicola; species Salinicola sp. RZ23. The sequence goes on along the minus strand of NZ_PZJK01000006.1, from coordinate 8,799 downwards.
TCCAGGAGGTGCGGGCGGCGCTTCTGTGGATCGATGAATCCGGCGCCCGGGTGAGCGAACTGGAGCGCCGGGCGGCGGAGCAGGCGGCGCTGATCTCGGCGCTGCACCTGTCGCACCAGCGTGCGCTCCAGGCCCAGGAGTCGCGGCTCGGTTACGCCTTCGTCGACTCGCTGCTGGAGGGGCGTTTCGAGGCCACGCCGGCGGCGCTGGAGCGCGCCACGCTGCAGGGCTGGGAGCCCCAGGCGGCGTATCAGGTCTGCGCCATCCTGCTCAACGAGCCGGTGCCGCTCAGTCGCGAGGGGCTTTTACGGCGCGAGCGCTGGGAGCGCCGCCTGAGCCGCTACCTTCAAGGGATCGAGCAGCCGCCGCTGATCTCGGTCTCGCTCAACCAACTATTGTTTCTGCTGCGTAGCGACGTGTCCCCCACGGCACTGTGGCGGCGGCTGGGCGATGGTGAGTCGGCCATGGCGGTCAGCCGGCAGGTGCGTGGCGCCGTGGAGACCGCCAAGGGCGCCGACGACGTGGCGCGGCTGGCTGCCGCGCTGCGGCCGGGGGAGCTGCGCGACTTCGAATCGATGCTGTTCAACCGGGTGCTGGAGGGCGACGACGACGCCCGTCGGCTGTTTCTGACGCGCATCATCGAGGCGCTCGATCCGGCCGAACGGGGCACCAGCCTGCGTCTCACCCTCGCGGCGTTGACCGACCACGGTTTTCATCTGGCGCAGACGGCGCGTGCGCTGGAGATTCATATCAGCACCCTGCGCTATCGCCTGGAGCGCCTGCGCGAGGCGCTGGGCATGGATCTGGACGATACCGACGTGCGCCTGCAGCTGCAGGTGGCGATGCGCCTATGGGCACTGAAGGACGACTGAGTGCTCGCCATCCCTGGCGAGCCCCATGACGGCTACCGACAAGAGGCGGACCGATGCAATTGACCGATTTCGATACCCTGACCTTCGATGTCTACGGCACCCTGATCGACTGGGAGAGTGGCATGGTGGCGGGGCTGCAGCCGCTGCTCAAGCGCACTGAGCTGAGCCTGAGCCGCGACCAGGTGCTCGAGGCGCATGCGCGTCACGAGTCGAGCCAGCAGCGCTATACCCCGCACCTGCAGTATCGCTGGCTGCTGGCGGTGGTCTACAAGCGGCTGGCCGAGGAGTGGGGAGTGACGGTGACCCACGACGAGTGCCTGGCCTACGGCGACTTCGTCAAGCAGTGGCCGGCGTTCGCCGATAGCGCGGCGGCACTCGGCTATCTCAAGCAGCACTACAAGCTGGTGGTGCTCTCCAACGTCGACAACGAGAGCTTCGCCTATAGCCAGCGCAAGCTGGAGGTCGAGTTCGATGCGGTCTATACCGCCGAGGACATCGGCTCCTACAAGCCCTCGCCGCGCAATTTCGACTATCTGCTGGAGAAGCTCGGCGAGCGCGGCATCGACAAGACACGCATCCTGCATACCGCGGAGAGCCTGTTCCACGATCATCAGCCGGCCAACCAGCATGGGCTGGCCAACTGCTGGATCTATCGCCGCCACGATCAGCAGGGTTTCGGCGCGACCATGGACCCGGGCGGGATGCCGCGGATCGACTTCCGCTTCGACAGCATGGCGGCCCTGGCGGACGCGCACCGCAAACTAGTCACCGTCTGAAAAGTACTGCGCTAGCCCACGCGGCGTTAAAAATCGACTCACTGAACAACGTTCAGAACGTCCGTAGGACGGCCCGAAGGGCGAGCGGAGCGAGTCACATGCTCATTTACAACGCGTAAACTGGAGCGCCAGCCCGGTCCGTCTTCGTCGATTTTTGCCTTAGCTGCGCGCCCCGGCTTTGCCTTCGCTCGTCGACTTTTCAGACAGCGCCTAGTGGGCTGAGTCGTTCGAGCGCCACACCTGATCTTCGTCGATACCGAGGTCGCTGAATTCGGCTTGGCGCAGCGGGGCTTCGTCGCGCAGGAAGAACTCGTCGAGCTGGGGCGGTGCGACCTCCGTGGACGAGAGCATGGCGTGGACCTGACCACGATGGTGGGTCTGGTGCACGAAAAGATGCGCCAGCACGCGATGGGTGGGCTCGTGCTGCTGGTGGGTGCTGCGTGGCAGGACGGTCTCGCGCGTCAGCCACGCGGGCGTGGCGCTCTCGCACAGGGCGACCAGACGCCGGTCGAGCCTCTCCTGGGCCGGTTGCAGGGTGTCGATCGCGGTGTGGGGTAGCTCGTCGTCGAAGGCGCCTAGCCCCAGCGTGCCGCCTTCCAGGGCATCGATGTAGTAGGCGTCGACGATCAGGATATGGTTGAGCGTGGCATGGATCGAGGGGAAGAAACCGCTGCGCTCGGCGTACAGCGCCTCCTGCGACAGACCGGCACAGGCAGTGAGGAGGCGGTGATTGGACCAAAGGTTGCAGTAGGCTTGGTGACGAAAGTGTTCGATCATGGCGGAAAACCTTTACGCTTGTCGCTGCGGTAGCGCTGGAGTCGATATGGAAATGCTACACGGTCTGATCGTGATCACCTTCGTCCATCTGCTGGCGGCGGCTTCGCCGGGGCCGGATTTCGTGCTCGTCACCCAGCAGACGTTGAGCCATGGCAGGCGGGTAGGGCTGCTGTGCAGCCTGGGTATCGCGCTCGGCCTCTCCATTCATATCGTCTATTCCGCCTTCGGGCTGGCCGCGGTGATCGCCAATTCGGCCCAGGCGCTGTGGGCGATCAAGCTCCTCGGCGGCGCCTATCTGCTCTATCTGGGCATCAAGGGGCTGCGCTCGCGCCCGGCGCTGAGCGAGGCCGGCGTGGCTGCCGGCTCGGTATCCGCCCTCCCACGTTCGGCCTGGCGCACCGTCGGTGCCGGTTTCCTGTGCAATGCGCTCAATCCCAAGGCGCCGATCTACTTCGTCGCGCTGTTCACCATTGTGCTCTCGCCGGCGATGCCGCTGTACCAGATCGCCATCTACGGCGTCTGGATCATGCTGCTGCAGCTGGGCTGGTTCTCGGCAGTGGCGCTGCTGCTGTCGACCCCGCGCATCCAGCGCGCCTTCCAGCGGGGCAGCCACTGGATCGACCGTGTGCTCGGCGCGGCGATGATCGCGCTGGGCATCAAGGTGCTGATGACGCGGGTATCGAGCTGAACCTGACTGGGCTGGCGCCGGGCGCTGCCGTTCCCGCTTGATCCGTGTCTGAGGCTTTTCACCGAGCTCCGTGCGGCATGCGCTTCCCAGTGTCGGTGCTTTTCGGCATCCTGTGGGCACTCATTTCGAAACGGCGAGGAGCAAGCGTGAAAACCTGGCTACGTGATCTACCCAAGGTCGAGCTGCATCTACATATCGAGGGATCGCTGGAGCCGGAGTTGATGTTCTCGCTGGCGGCGCGCAACGGGGTGAGCCTGCCCTACGCCACGGTGGACGAAGTCCGCGAGGCGTACGACTTCAGCGATCTGCAGTCGTTTCTCGATCTCTATTATCAGGGCATGCGGGTTCTGTGCACCGAACAGGACTTCTATGACCTGGCGATGGCCTACCTCGAACAAGCCCACGCGGAAGGCGTAGTACACGTCGAGCTCTCCTTCGATCCACAGGCGCACCTGAACCGCGGCGTCGAGCTGGCGGTGCCGTTCGAGGGGCTCAATCGCGCCCGGCGTCAGGCGGAGCGCGAGTGGGGCATGACCAGTGCGCTGATCATGAGCTTCCTGCGTGATCGCGATGCTGCCGAGGCGATGGCGGTACTGGAGAAGGCAGCTCCCTATTACGAGACGATCGATGCGGTGGGATTGGACAGCGCTGAGGTGGGCAATCCGCCGACCAAGTTCAGCGCGGTGTTCGAGCGCGCCAAGGCGCTGGGCATCCCGCGGGTGGCGCATGCCGGTGAAGAGGGGCCGGCGGCCTATATCCGCGAAGCGCTGGACGAACTCGATGTCTGCCGCATCGACCACGGCGTGGCCTGTCTGCAGGACGCGGCACTGGTCGAGCGTCTGCGCCAGATGCAGATGCCGTTGACCGTCTGCCCGCTCTCCAATGTGCGGCTCAAGGTAGTGGCGGAGATGACCGACCATCCGCTGCCGCAGATGCTCGAACAGGGCCTGAAGGTGACGCTCAACTCCGACGACCCGGCCTATTTCGGTGGCGGCGTGCTGGAGAACTATCTCGCCTGCGCACAGGCTTTCGCCTGGGACCGCGAGACCTTCAAGCAACTGGCGGGCAACGCCATCGATGTCGCCTTCATGCCAGACGCACGGCGGGCGGCACTGCTGACTCGGCTCGACGCCTGCTGAGGGCGTGATGGCCTTATAAGGCTGGCAAGGCTGACAAGGGCGCGGCATCGAATCATCGATACCGCGCCCTTGGCGTTATGGCGCTGGACTCGATCCGGTAGACTCAGAGCGCATCCAGCGCCTGCGCGAAGCGGGTCACCGCGCCCTCGATATCTTCCAGCTTGTCCAGCCCGAAAAGGCCGATACGGAAGGTCTGGAAGTCATCGCCCTCGTCGCACATCAGCGGCACGCCGGCGGCGATCTGCACGCCTTGGGCGGCGAAGCGCTGGACCAGATCGCGCTCCTGGGTATAGCTGACCACCACGCCTGGCGCTTCGAACCCCGCCGCGGCGACGCTGGGGTAGCCGCGTTCGGCCAGCAGCGAGCGAATACGCTGACCCAGCTCCCACTGCGCCTTCTCGAGCTTGTCGAAGCCGTCCTGCTCCATCTCCTGGATGGTGTGATAGAGCCGTGTCAGGCCGTCGGTCGGCAGCGTGGCGTGATAGGCGTGCCCGCCATTCTCGTAGGCTTCCATGATCCCTAGCCAGCGCTTGAGATCCGCTGCAAAGCTGCTGCTGCTGGTGTGCTCGATATGCGCCCGCGCGCGTTCGCTGAGCATCACCATGGCGCAGCAGGGCGAGGCGCTCCAGCCCTTCTGCGGGGCGCTGATCAGCACGTCCACGCCGGTCGCCTGCATGTCGACCCAAGCGGTGCCCGAGGCGATGCAGTCGAGCACCAGCAGGCCGTCGACGGCATGCACCGCTTCGGCCAGCTGGCGCAGATAGTCATCCGGCAGCAGCACCCCAGCGGAGGTCTCGACGTGCGGGGCGAAGACCACCGCCGGGCGTTCCGCCTGGATGGCGGCGACCACTTCGTCGATCGGTGCCGGGGCGAACGGCGAGTGGGCGTCGCTGCCCTGACGCCGGGCCTTGAGCACCTGGGTGGCGGCGGCGATGCGGCCCTGGTCGAGAATCTGGGTCCAGCGGTAGCTGAACCAGCCGTTGCGCACGATCAAGCAGCGGGCATCGGTGGCGAACTGACGGGCCACGGCCTCCATGCCGAACGTCCCGCTGCCGGGCACGATGATGCTGCTATGGGCATGGTAGGTCCGCTTCAGCAGGCGCGAGAGTTCGCGCATGACCTGCTGAAAGTTCTGCGACATGTGGTTGAGCGAGCGATCGGTATAGACGACCGAGTATTCCAGCAGGCCGTCGGGGTCGACGTCTGGGCGAAGTGCCGGCATGGGCGGGCTCCTTGAGGTGGAATGAAGGGAAATCAGCGCGGGGCGGACGGCGCGACAGCGGACAGCGTGCGCAGATAAGGCACCAGACGCGCCAGCGCCTCCTCGGCCAGTGTGGGGGCGATGGCGAAGCAGATGCGCAGGTAATCCTCTCCTTCGGGGCCGAAGGCGCTGCCGGGGGCTACGCCGACCTTGGTCTCTCGCAGCAGCTGCACCGCGCGCTCGAGGCTGGTGCCTGGCAGCCCGTGCACCTTGAAGAAGAGATAGAAGGTGCCCTGGGGCGTGAACACGGTGACGTTGTCCAGGGCCTCCAGCCCTTGCACCAGGATATCCCGCGATACCTGGCAGCGGGCGATCTGATGGGCGATGAACTCATCGCCGGTCTCGAGCGCCACCTGGCAGGCGCGCTGCACGAAGGGGGCTACCCCGGTGGTGTTGTACTGACATAGCCTGGCGAAGAGGGTCTCCATGCCCAGGGGGCAGACGACCCAGCCGGCACGCCAGCCGGTCATGCACCAGTTCTTCGAGAAGGTGTTGGTCACCAGCAGGCGGTCGGTCGCCTCACATAGTTGCAGAAAAGAGGGGGCCGGCCCCTGGCCGTCGTAGACGAAGTGGTTGTAGACCTCGTCGGCGATGATCCAGAGCCCGCGCTCGCGGCAGAAGTCGCGCAGCCGGCGCATATCTGCCAGCGGCATGCGCCAGCCGGTGGGGTTGGAGGGCGAGTTGATGAAAATCGCCCGGGTGCGCTCGGTCACTGCGGCGAAGAGGGCGTCGAGGTCGAGCGTGATGGCGCCATCGTCATGGAAGTCGAAGGCGACCGCGACATTGACGCCACCACAGATCGCGACCACCTGCTTGGCGTTGGGCCAGGCAGGCGAGGGCATGATCACCTCATCACCTTCGTCGAGTATGGCCTGCATGGCCATGACCACCGCGTTCATACCGCCGATCGAGACGCAGAAGCGTTCGGGGGCCACCTCCACATCCCAGTGGCGCCGGTGATAGTCCGCCAGCGCCTGGCGCAGGTCTGGCGTGCCCTGGGAGTAGCCATAGCGGGTATCGCCCGCCTCGAGCGCTGCGATGGCGGCATCGCGGATGGGAGCCGGCGTGGGCAGATCCCCCTCGCCGATCCAGAGGCGGACCACGCTGTCGTCATGCCGCGCCAGGTCCGCCACGGTCACGATCTGATTGTCGGGCATCTCGCGTACCCGGGAAGAGCTGAACGGCTGCAGGGCAGCGGGAATCACGTCGGGCATGGGGGTGGTCGCCTTGTGGGGTCTGCTGGCTCGATCATATCGAGGAAGTCGCGAGCTGGCTAACCAATCGCCGCCGGCGTTCGCCCGCTAATGATTCATAACAAATTGGTTTTCCTAATTTTTACAAATGCTAGGCTAAGATTGAGGAAAACATGGCAAATGATTAATAAATTAGTCTTGATTGCGTGCACGAAAGGGTTACATTTCGCCAAAATAGCGTAAACCTCGTGTTGCGCGCTCGCATCTGGTTACAATTGGGGGAAGTTCAATGGCCGCTCTGCTCACCGTGGTCCGGGTTGATGGCGATGTCTTTGTGCTGGATCCGCGCAAGCTGCTGATCCCGGGCATGGCGATTCCCGAGGGCGCGACCTTGGTGGCGCCGGATGGCGGCCGACTGATTCTGGCGGACGGTACTGTCTTGCCGCTCAATGCTGGGCAGCCGCTGGTGCTCGAGGTCGTCGACGACGTTCCCACACTGCTGGTGGCCGATTCTGGCAGCGCCGACAGCGACGTCGCCGCGCTGCAGGCGGCCATTGCAGCGGGCGTCGACCCCACAACGGTTCAACAGGCGCCGGCCGCGGGTAATGCTGGCGGTGGCGGCGGCAGCCTCTCGGGTGAGGGCGGTTTTTCCACACCGTTCGACATCGCCCGAGTGGGTCGCGAAGAGAGCAGCAGCTACCGCTATGACGCCACCTTTGCGGCGCTAGGGTCACCGACCGTCACCCCGGCGAGCTTCTCGCCTCCTGCCGCCGACGCCACCGGCGGGACTGATGCTGCGGCAACCAATCAGAATCCGGTAGCGAGCGCCGGTACCCAAACCACTGGCGAGAACGCGACGTTGAATGGCCAGGTGCCGGCGGCCACCGATGTCGATGGCACTATCGCCAGTTACCAGCTCGCGACCGGCGTGGGCCAGGGCAACGGCAGCCTCAGCTTCAATAGCGATGGCTCTTACACCTTCGATCCGGGTGCCGAATTCGACGGCCTGGCCGCCGGCCAGAGTCGTGACGTCACTTTCACCTACACCGCCACCGATAACAACGGTGGGGTCAGCGCCCCGCAGACGGTGACCATTACCGTCACCGGCACCAATGACGTGCCGGTGGCCGAGGCCAATACCGAAACGACGGGTGAGAACGCCACGCTGAACGCCCAGGTGCCGGCGGCCACCGACGTTGACGGTACGGTCGAGAGCTACCAACTGGTTAATAGTGTTGGTGACAATAATGGCTCGCTGAGCTTCAACAGCGATGGCAGCTATACCTTTAACCCGGGCACCGACTTCGACGGTCTGGCCGCGGGTGAGAGCCGCAATGTCACCTTCACCTACACCGCCACCGATAACGACGGTGGTGTCAGCGCCCCGCAGACGGTGACCATTACCGTCACCGGCACCAACGATCTGCCGGTGATCAAGGCCGATACCCAGACCACGGGTGAGAACACCACGCTGAACGCCCAGGTGCCAGCGGCCACCGATGTCGATGGCACGGTGGAGAGCTATCAGCTCGCATCTGGCGTGGGTCAGGGCAATGGCGCGCTGAGTTTCAACAGCGATGGCAGCTACACCTTCACGCCGGGGACTGACTTCGACAGCCTGGCCGCTGGCCAGAGTCGTGACGTCAGCTTCAGCTACACCGCCACCGATAACGACGGCGGTGTCAGTGCCCCGCAGACGGTCACTATCACGGTTACCGGCACCAACGATCTGCCGGTGATCAAGGCCGATACCCAGACCACGGGTGAGAACGCCACGCTGAACGCCCAAGTGCCAGCGGCGACCGATGTCGATGGCACGGTGGAGGGCTATCAGCTCTCATCTGGCGTGGGTCAG